>NZ_JBIWML010000028.1:0-98544 GCF_044766665.1 Kitasatospora sp. NPDC101801 | reverse complement strand
GCACGACGGCGCAGCTCAGGCGGGTAGGAAGAGGGACGTGCCATGACTCGAATCCTTACACGAAATCGAGCCTCTACCGAACCCGGGGCGGTTCAGCCCTCCGTGTAGGCCACGTCGGGGCTGCCATCCGCAAACGACATTAGGGTCATTGCGCCCTCCATGACGGCATGAGCACCACGCTTGATCTCAATCACTTGGACAACAGCCGCTCTTGAGCGGATCAGGCCAGCAAGCTTAGTTAGTTGATCGGCCATGACGCGATGTCCGCCCACAGGGCGCCGAAGGGCTATCTCGTCCAACAGCCACCACAGCATGGGCCGTGTCGGTTCAGTTAGTAGCTGCTGCCGACCAACCCGAGTGGCGATCTTGGCATCGATGACTTCGTCGGGCGCCAGGGGCGATGCCGCGCGGAACAGATGACGTGCGTAGTCCTCGGTCTGTGCCAGGCCAGGGATGAAGGGACCGCCGTACTCCTGGATGCGGCGTGCCCTCAGCTCCATCTCTGCATAGGACTGGAAGTAGTCCGGGAACGGCCCCCTGACCACGTGGGGCCACAATCGCGTGAAGAGACCACTCGTCTCCAACGCACCGTCAAGTCTCTCCGCGAACTCCAACGTAGGGGTACGGCGTCCAGTCTCGATCTGACCGATCAACGAGCCTGTGTACCCCAGTACTTCACCAAGGCGGTCCTGGCTCATGTTGGACGCTGTCCGAAGACGTCGGATCTCACTGCCGAAGAGAGCCGCCATGGACTCCGACGGATCAAGCTCGCGAGGGTTTGGCACGACGGCCCCCAATGCTGTCGGACGCTGTTGGACCTCTATGCCTGGTGATCGTAGCGCCGTGTGTCGATGCTGTGACTGGAACGAATCAACCGGTCCGAGTCCGGCACCCTCCCGAGAGCGAGCGCATCATGACGGTTCTTCAGATCACTCCGACGCTGATAGTCCCGGTCGAGCAGGGCCGCCGGTGGCGGCCGGAGATCGGCGCGTTGGTGTCCGACCTTCGGGAGGGTGTTGAACTCCGGGTGCCGATGGTCGTGGTGGGTCTCGGGCACGCCATGGTGACGGTCCTGCTCTCCTCTGCTGACGGTTCGGAGTCGCGGCTCCTGGCCCGTTGGTACGACGAGATCGCGCCGTACGCCTACGACGACCTGGAGCAGTGGGGCTACCCGGCGCAGACCTTGGGAGGAACGAATGGGGACGTACGGCAGCTTGGCCAGGCTCACGCTGGTGGTCTATCGCGTGCGGCCTGACGGCACCCGCATCGAGGTCTCGCGGTCGGAGTCGGACGGTTCCAGCTACCCGGATTCGAGCTTGTGGCCTGCGTGTGGTTGCCCACTGCATCGCCCAGGCCCGGAGGTCCGGCGGCCGGCCGAATTGCAGGCTGGCTGACTCCCAGGAACTCCGGTTGCTGGTTCGAGCTTGAACCCCTCGCCAGCAGCCGGGCACTACCCCCGCTGCCCGCCACAGGAAGCCATACCGAGTCGGTGGGCAGTGGGTAGGACGGTCCCGGGCATTTCCCCCAGCCGGGGCCGTCCGACAGGCACCACCCCACATCGCAGCGATGTGGGCAGGACCAGCAGAGGAGTGATCCATGGCTGAGAACGGAGGGCACGGGGGCAACCCTGCGCCGATCCAACCGCCCCCGCCGCCGCCGACCCCTTCGCCGGACAGTGGGCCGCCGCCCGGTGATGGAGGCCACCGCAAGTGACCGACACCCTCTCTGAGGGGATGGACCGCCCCAGCGTCGAGCTGGGGCGGTTTCTCCTCAACAACGGTTCCATGTCTCCCGATTGGGAGGCGTCGTTCAACGCTGTTCCTCGCTCGCTCTTCACGCCCAAGTTGGTGTGGGCGTGGACCGAAGCGTCGCAGTCCACGGAGGCCATCGACCGCCGGACTGATCCGGAGGCGTGGCAGCAGGCCGTGAACTCGAACATCCCGCTGGTGACCCAGTGGGACGACGGCCGTCACGAGGGCACCAGTCCGGGAAAGGTGTCCACCAGCAGTCTCAGTCAGCCCAACGTGGTCATGTCGATGCTGCGGGATCTTGATGTCCGGCCCGGAATGAAGGTGCTGGAAGCGGGAACGGGGCCGGGCTGGACTGCCGGACTCCTGGCGTACCGGCTCGGTTCCCAACAGGTCGTCAGCATTGAGGCCGACTCGGCCGTGGCGGTGAGGACTTCGGCGGCCCTTCGCAGGGCGGGGCTGACGCCGGAGGTGATCACGGGTGACGGTCAGCTCGGCTGGCCCAAGCGTGGCCCGTATGACCGCCTGATCGCCACCTACGGCGTTCAGCAGATTTCCCAGGCGTGGATTGAGCAGGTCCGGCCGGGCGGCATCATCCTGGCCCCGTGGGGAACCCACTACAGCCACCGTGACGCAGTGGTGAAGCTGACCGTTGGGGACGGGGGTTGCGCTTCGGGCAACTTCACGGAGCTGGTCGGGTTCATGAAGGACCGGGGCAACCGGCTCGTGTTCCCCGGGCACTCCGCCTACGTGCCGGAGTTCCCCGCTGATGCCGACACCAGCTACCGGACAACCCTCACGCCCGATTCCCTGGGCGGGGCGTGGGATCTCCAAAGGTTCCTGATTGGTCTCGTGGTGCCGGACGTTACCCACGTGATCCATGAGCAGGATGACGGAACCGTCACCGCGTGGCTCTACGGGCTGAGCGACAAGGCTTGGGCCTGTGTTGCGTGGCGGCCGGAGGAGTCCGGTGCCACCGTGTACCAGGCGGGTCCCCGAAGGTTGTGGCAGGACCTCGAACGTGCCTTGGCTTGGTGGACCGGCCAAGGCCAACCGGGCATCAGCCGCTTCGGGCTGACCGTCACGGCTGACGGTCAGACAGTGTGGCTGAACCACCCGGGTAACCCGGTTCCTCAGCACGGCTGACAGGACTTACGAACTAAGAACCGCCCCAACCGAATTGCGGTTGGGGTGGTCCTGGTTGTCGGTTCGTTAGATCAGGCTCAAGAAGGGATTGGCAGCACCCGTAACGGGTGCGGGCGTAAGCGTCGGGGTCCTGGGCTGCTTCATGTGCTTTGGGACCTCCGGGGCCCGCAGGGGGGCGGGGCGGTAGGTGTCCAGGCGGACAACCGTCGTGGTCCGATTCTCCTCACGCTGGGCAAGCGGCCGGCTGCGCGGAGAGTGAGAAGAACTGTCGGCCTGGGTGAGGGTGTAGACGGTGGCAGGCCGACCGACCTTGGAGCGGTCGAGAGTGAACGTGATCCCGGGCAGTGCCTTCACCGCAGCGGCGGTGGCGTTCACGTACGGAAGGATCTGTGAGGCGGTGGCCTGCCCACCGTGCATGGCGATCCGGGCCCGCACCTTGTCCGCCAGCGTCAGCACCGGGCGGGATGCCTTCGGGGCGCAGTAAGGCCGGAGCAGTGAAGTTGGCCGCTGGCAGTGCGCGGCGTATGGGGCTGTCTTCCCTGGTCTGACAAGGGAATCGCTCGGCTGTTGGTCACGTGGTTGGTCACGCCACAGCCGGAAAAGCAAAAAACCCCACGTGAAGTGGGGTCTGAGCTGGTGTCCGAGGGGGGACTTGAACCCCCACGCCCGATAAAGGGCACTAGCACCTCAAGCTAGCGCGTCTGCCATTCCGCCACCCGGACAGGGTGTGTGCCTTGGGGCTTTTGTGCTGTTCCCCTTGGCGACAGAGAGAACACTACCAGGCCATGGGAGCGCTTCTCACCTGCGTTTCTTCCCGGTCCGGGGTGGCCGTGGGGGTGTGGGGCGGTGGAGTGGGACGGATCGGTGCAGAACGGACAGAGGTGGGACGGCGGGGGCAGGGAGAGGTGGAGACGGAGCCTCCGGTGGGTGTGGAGGAGCCGTCGCGGTCGTGAATGTTCCGTCCGGGGTTGGCCTGAAGGTGTGCGGGATCGATCAGGAGCGGGCAGGGAACGGTCGGGACACGCCACGACGCGTCAAGTTGCAGTCGCTGAGCCGCTGCTGACTTTCGTTCTCCTAGCCTCGGTGGTCCAGTGCGAAGGGCGGCTTGACGTGGAGCAGACCAGAGGACCGGCCGAGCCAGTGACGAGACGGCTGACGGCGGTGCCGAGCAGGGGGTCGAGTGCGGGTCCGGGGCAGGGGATCTGGCGGTTCTCGGCGGTGGCGCACGAGGCCTCCGTCCCGCAGACCCGGCATGCGGTGCGGGACCGGCTGCTGGAGCAGGGGATGGCGGGTCAGGACTACCAGGAACTGATCGACGACCTGCTGCTGATCGTCTCCGAGCTGGTCAGCAACGCGGTCACGCACGCCGCGGTGCTCTCCCCACAGCTGACCACCGAGCTGGTGATCGACGAGGGCTGGGTCCGGGTCTCGGTGGAGGACGGGCATCCGTACCGGCCGAAGGCGTTGGAGAGCGACCTCGGGCAGCTCGGCGGGCGGGGGCTGCTGTTGGTGAAGAGCGTGACGCTGCAGGCGGGCGGGGTGTGCGACGTGGAGCGGACCGGCGAGGGCGGCAAGGTGATCTGGGCGTCACTGCCACTGCCGGTGCCCCGGCAGCGCCTGGACGAGGGCGCCGGGGGCGACTGGCGCCCCCGGCGTTAGGCCCCGGGAAGAGCGGGGGAGAACGGCCCCGGCCGGAGTGTCCCGAGAAGAGTCCGAGAAGCACCCGGGGCGGGTGACTACCAGTCGCGTCCGGCGATCTCGCGGATGCCAGGGAGGGCGGCCTCGAAGACCGTCCGGAACCAGACCGAGGTCGGCTTCGCGGCCTCCAGGGCCCGTAGCTCCTCCGCCGTGACGAAGACGGTGTCGTCGACCTCGTCCGGGTCGGGGGCCAGGTCGCCGGTGACCAGGCCGACGAAGAGGTGGTTCCACTCGCGCTCGATCAGGCCGCTGGCCTCGTCGGGCAGGTCGTAGCGGACGGTGCCGGCCTCGCAGAGCAGCGCGGGGGCGACGCCCAGCTCCTCGGCGGTACGCCGGGCGGCGGCGACGAAGGGCTGCTCGTCGGGGTACGGGTGGCCGCAGCAGGTGTTGGACCAGACCCCGGGGGAGTGGTACTTCGTCAGGGCGCGGCGCTGGAGCAGCATCCGGCCCTGGCGGTCGAACAGGAAGACCGAGAACGCCCGGTGCAGCCGGCCCGGCTGCTGGTGGGCGGAGAGCTTCTCGGCGGTGCCGATGGTCACGCCCTCGTCGTCGACGAGCTCCAGCAGGATCTCCCCGGCGGCCGCCGGAGTCGAGGCGACGCCGCCGTCCTCGGCGAGCAGGGTCTGACCGGTCGGTCGGGTCTCGGGCATGGGGCCTCTTTCGGAAACGGGGACCAGGGGAGAAGGCGAGGGCTGGGCCGGCCCCACCGGGGCGCCGCGCGGGCGCCCGGAAGCCAGTCTGCCGTATGGCTTGCTACCCGAATGGGCGCGACGCACACGAGGACCTGGAAGGGCCGGATGATCAGACAGCCTGTTCGACATGCGATCGGTTGAGGTCCGCTCCCGCCGTTTTCTGAAAATCCCCGCACCGCGTCGACCGGAGCCGGAACCGAAGCCGGAGTCGACGCCGTGGCGAGCACCGACCCCGAGCCGTCACCCGCCGCTTTCGGGCTGGTCGCCGCCGTCGCCTACCATCACTACGACACGGCCCGCCGCCTGCGCGGCGGCCGTGCTCGCGCTGGGGACGGTCGCCGGGAGCGACCGGTTCCCGGGTCTTCGGCGGCGTCACAGCAGCACGCCACAGCAGAACACGACGAGTCAGGAGACACCGCATGATCGGCCTCGTTCTGGCAGCCGGCGCCGGCCGCCGGCTGCGCCCGTACACCGACACCCTGCCGAAGGCTCTGGTGCCGGTGGACGGGGAGCGGACCGTCCTGGACCTGACCCTCGGCAACTTCGCCGAGGTCGGCCTGCGGGAGGCCGCCATCGTGGTGGGCTACCGCAAGGAGGCGGTGTACGACCGCAAGGACGCCCTGGAGCAGAAGTACGGCGTCAAGCTCACCCTGGTCGAGAACGACAAGGCCGAGGAGTGGAACAACGCCTACTCCCTCTGGTGCGCCCGGGACCTGTTCGGCGAGGGTCTGCTGCTCGCCAACGGCGACACCGTGCACCCGGCCTCGGTGCAGCGCACCATGCTGGACGGCAACGACCGGCTGCTCACCGAGGGCCGTGCCCCCGGCATCCTGCTCGCCCTCGACACGGTGAAGAAGCTCGCCGACGAGGAGATGAAGGTGATCGTCGACCCGGTCACCGGGATGCGCCGGATCACCAAGCTGATGGAGCCCGAGGAGGCCACCGGCGAGTACATCGGCGTCACGGTGATCAACCCCTCGGCCGCCGCCGACCTGAGCAGCGCCCTGCAGGCCACCTTCGAGCGCGACCCGCAGCTGTACTACGAGGACGGCTACCAGGAGATGGTGAACCGGGGGCTGCGGATCGACGTGCAGCCGATCGGCGAGGTCTCCTGGGTCGAGGTCGACAACCATGCCGACCTGGCCAGGGCGCGGGAGATCGCGTGCCAGTACTGACCCGGCTGGTGCCCTCGCCGGTCTTCGTCGAGATCCGCCCGGGTGCCCTGGACGCGCTGGCCGGCATCCTGGCCGACCAGCGGCTGTCGGCCGCCGGCCGGATCGCGGTGGCGATCAGCAACGGCTCCGGGGCCCGGCTGCGCGAGCGGCTGGAGCCGGCGCTGCCCAGCGCCGACTGGTACGAGGTGGCCGACGGCAGCCTGGACAGCGCCGTGCTGCTGGCCGAGCAGATGCGGGCCGGGCACTACGACGCCATGGTCGCGCTCGGTGGCGGCAAGATCATCGACGTCGGCAAGTACGCCGCCGCCCGGGTCGGACTGCCGCTGGTCGCGGTGGCCACCAACCTGGCCCACGACGGCATCTGCTCGCCGGTCTCGATCCTCGACAACGACGCCGGGCGGGGCTCCTACGGGGTGCCCAGCCCGATCGGCATCGTGGTCGACCTGGACGTGATCAGGCAGGCGCCGCCGCGCTTCGTGGCGGCCGGGATCGGGGACGTGGTCTCCAACCTCTCGGCCTGCGCGGACTGGGAACTCTCACACTCCGTCACCGGCGAGCCGGTCGACGGACTGGCCGTGGCGATGGCCAGGTCGGCGGGGGAGAACCTGCTCCGGCACCCCGGGTCGCTGGAGGACCGGGACCTCCTCACCACGCTCGCTGAGGCCCTGGTACTGTCCGGCATCGCGATGAACATCGCTGGCAGCACCCGTCCTTCCTCGGGTGCCTGTCACGAGATCTCGCACGCCCTGGACGTGCTCTTCCCCAAGCGATCGGCCCAGCATGGCGAACAGGTCGGCCTCGGCGCGGCCTTCGCCAGTTTCCTGCGGGGCGAGCGCGAGCTCACCGGACTGATCGTGGACCGACTCCGGTTCCACGGGCTGCCGGTGACCGCAGATCAGATCGGCTTCACCGAGGAGGAGTTCACCGAGGCGGTGCACTACGCTCCGAACACCCGTCCGGGACGGTTCACCATCCTGGAACACCTGGACCTCCCCCCCTCTGACATCAGGGACTCGTACGCCGACTATGTCCAAGCCGTCAACAGCTGACCGCCCCGAGGTCGACCTGACCCGCCGCCCCTCGATCGAGGAGCTGCGCGCCGTCATCCACCCCGAGGGCATGCTCCAGCGCCGTAGCGCGGAGCACTGGGCCGGGCGCCTCTACATGCGGAAGATCTCGCTGCGGATCACCCGGGTGCTCTCCACCGTCACGGCGATCACGCCCAACGGCCTGACCTACCTGATGATGTTCACCGGCATCCTCGCCGGTGCCGCGCTGGTGATCCCCGGCCTCGCCGGTGCGATCCTCGGCGCGGTCCTGATCCAGGTCTACCTGCTCCTCGACTGCGTCGACGGCGAGGTGGCGCGCTGGCGCCGGCAGACCTCGCTGACCGGGGTCTACCTGGACCGGGTCGGCCACTACATGTCCGAGGCGGCGCTGCTCACCGGCCTCGGCCTGCGGGCCACCGACCT
Source organism: Kitasatospora sp. NPDC101801 (assembly GCF_044766665.1). Classification (NCBI taxonomy): domain Bacteria; kingdom Bacillati; phylum Actinomycetota; class Actinomycetes; order Kitasatosporales; family Streptomycetaceae; genus Kitasatospora; species Kitasatospora sp. NPDC101801. The sequence continues at coordinate 90,613 of NZ_JBIWML010000028.1, read as the reverse complement.
GTTCCACCGTCAGGGCGGCGCCTCGCACTGGGAGTGGGCCTTCCTCGGCACGCTGGCCGCGCTCGGCGCCATCCTGATCAAGTCGGAGACCGACCTGGTGGACGTGGCCCGGGCCCGCAGCGGCCTGACCGCCGTCGAGGACGCGGCCGCCGTGCCGCGCTCCGCCGGGGTGGCCAAGGCCCGCAAGGCCGCCGCCTTCCTGAAGTTCCACCGCCTGGTCGGCGCGGTGGAGGCCTCGCTGCTGATCCTGGCCGCCGGGATCGCCGACGCGGTCGCGGGCGAGCTGTTCTTCACCCGGCTCGCGGTGGTGGTGCTGGCCGCGATCGCGATGCTGCAGACCGTGCTGCACCTGCTCAGCATCGTGCTCTCCAGCAGGCTGCGATGAGCGACGGCTTCCGGCTCGGTGCCGTCATCATCACGATGGGCAACCGCCCGGACGAGCTGAACGCGCTGATCGAGTCGGTCCGCAACCAGCGCGGCCCGGCCGTCGAGCTGGCCGTGGTCGGCAACGGCGCCCCGCTGCCGGTGCTCCCGGCGGACGTCCGCTCCGTCGAGCTGCCGGAGAACCTCGGCATCCCCGGCGGGCGCAACGTCGGCATCGAGCTGTTCGGCAAGGACGGCTGCGAGGTCGACGCGGTGCTCTTCCTGGACGACGACGGCCTGCTGCCGAACACCGACTCGGCCGAGCTGCTCCGCCGGGCGTTCGAGGAGGACCCGCGGCTGGGCATCGTCTCGTTCCGGATCGCCGACCCGGAGACCGGGGTGACGGCCCGGCGGCACGTGCCCCGGCTGCGGGCCAGCGACCCGCTGCGCTCGTCCCGGGTGACCACCTTCCTGGGCGGCGCCAGCGCCGTCCGGAGCAAGGTCTTCACCGAGGCCGGCCAGCTGCCCGGGGAGTTCTTCTACGCGCACGAGGAGACCGACCTCGCCTGGCGCGCCCTGGACGCCGGCTGGCTGATCGACTACCGCGCGGACGTGGTGCTGTTCCACCCCACCACCTCGCCGGCCCGGCACGCCACGTACTTCCACAACGTGGCCCGGAACCGGGTGTGGCTGGCCCGACGGAACCTTCCGGCCCCCCTGGTGCCTCTCTACCTCGGAGTCTGGTTCCTGCTCACCGTGGCCCGGCGTCCTTCGGGCGCCGCACTCAAGGCCTGGCTGGGCGGATTCCGGGCCGGCTGGCGCGAACAGTGTGGTCCGCGCAAGCCGATGCAATGGCGTACGGTGTGGCGGTTGACCAGGATGGGCCGACCACCAATCATCTGATCGCAGAATCTTCCGGTGGCCCCCCGCGCCACCGGACCGGAACATCCACCCGTGATCCCGGTGGATCAGCCCGGACCTCCGCCGTCTCCCCCTCGGCGGAAGCCTGGTCATCCGATCCCGTGAAGGACGAATGTGTCGACAGTGAGTGACTCGCTCAGCTTTTCCGCACCCAGCGGCGCTGACGCGGGTCTGACCCCGAAGCAGCTCGCGGCCAAGTACGGCCTTTCGGTGAGCGGCCAGCGGCCCGGCTTCTCCCAGTACGTGCGGGAGTTGTGGGCCAGGCGACATTTCATCGTCGCGTTCGCCACCGCGCGACTGGTCGCGCAGTACACCACGGCCAAGCTCGGCCAGGTGTGGCAGGTGCTCACCCCGCTGCTCAACTGCGTGGTGTTCTACCTGGTGTTCGGCGTGATGATGGAGGGCAACAAGGGCATCCCGGACTACATCGCGTGGCTGTGCATCGGGGTCTTCGTCTTCCAGTTCAGCCAGAGCGCGGTGCTCTCCGGCACCCGGGCGATCTCCGACAACCTCGGGCTGATCCGGGCACTGCACTTCCCCCGGGCGGCACTGCCGATCGCCTTCACGATCATCCAGCTCCAGCAGCTGCTGATCTCGATGGTCGTGCTCGTCTTCATCGTGCTGTTCTTCCAGCTGCCCACGATCACCTGGCTGTTGGTCGTCCCGGCGCTGCTGCTGCAGTGCGTCTTCAACACCGGCCTCGCGCTGGCGATGGCCCGGATCGGTGCCAAGACCAGTGACATGGCCCAGTTGATGCCGTTCCTGCTGCGCACCTGGATGTACACCTCCGGCGTGATGTACAGCGTGCAGGGCGCGGTGGACAAGTTCCCCGCGGTTTTCCGGGTGCTGTTCCGGATGAACCCGGCCTCGATCTACATGGACCTGATCCGGTACGCCTTCATGCCGAACGAGTACAACAAGCACGCGCTGCCGGACCACGTCTGGCTGATCGCGCTGGCCTGGGCCCTGGTCGCCGGTGTGGCCGGCTTCATCTTCTTCTGGAAGGCAGAGGAGGAGTACGGCCGTGGCTGACACCGCTACCACCGAGACCCGAGAGGCCGCCATGACGAACGCCCAGGACGCCCGCGTCCCCACCGTGGTCGTGGACGACGTGCACATCGTCTACAAGGTGCACGGGGCCGGCTCGGGGAAAGGCAGCGCCACCTCGGCGCTCAGCCGGATCATCTCCAAGAAGCGCTCGCCCGCGATCCGCGAGGTGCACGCCGTCCGGGGGATCAGCTTCACCTCGTACCGGGGCGAGGCGGTCGGCCTGATCGGCTCGAACGGCTCCGGCAAGTCGACCATGCTGGCGGCCATCGCCGGTCTGCTGCCGACCGAGCGCGGCGCCATCTACACCAACGGCCAGCCCTCGCTGCTCGGCGTGAACGCCGCGCTGATGAACGACCTGACCGGTGACCGCAACGTCATCCTGGGCTGCCTGGCGATGGGCATGTCCCCGGCCGAGGTGAAGAGCCGCTACCAGGACATCGTGGACTTCTCGGGGATCAACGAGAAGGGCGACTTCATCTCGCTCCCGATGCGCACCTACTCCTCGGGCATGGCCGCCCGCCTGCGGTTCTCGATTGCGGCGGCCAAGACCCACGACGTGCTGCTGATCGACGAGGCCCTGGCCACCGGCGACCAGAAGTTCCAGCGCCGCTCCGAGGACCGGATCCGTGAGCTGCGCAAGGAGGCCGGCACGGTCTTCCTGGTCAGCCACAACAACAACTCGATCCGGGACACCTGCGAGCGCACCATCTGGATCGAGAAGGGCGAGCTGGTGATGGACGGCTCGACCGACGACGTCATGAAGGAGTACGAGAAGTTCAACCACTGAGGCTACGAAGTGGTGGGCCGAACGGCGGGGGCCGGTGCCCGGGGCGAACCCGGAACCGGCCCCTTGGCCGTGTCCGGGTGGGCCGGGTGCCCGAGTGCGGTGTAGAACGGGGGAGTGACGGCAGTGGTGACTTCAAGGCAATCTGACAGTCCGACGGACGGTGGCACGCTCGGCAAGGCGGACCTGGAGAACTTCCCGGTCGCCCCCGGGTTCCTGCCGGCGGCCTGGCGGGCCGATCTGATGGCGATCTACGGGTTCGCCCGGTTGGTGGACGACGCCGGGGACGGTGACCTGGCCGAGCCGGAGCAGGTGGCCGCGCTGCTGGGGGTGACCGGCGCTCCGGCGGACCAGGGCTTCCGGCTCGCGCTGCTGGACGGTCTGGAGGAGGACCTCGACCGGGCCTTCGGCGCCGCGCTGGACCCGAAGGCCGACAGCCCCCGGCACCCGCTGATGCGGGCCCTGGTCCCGCTGATCGATCGTCACCCGGTCACCCCGGAGCCGTTCCGCCGGCTGATCGAGGCCAACCGGGTGGACCAGACCGCCACCCGCTACCCGACCTACCAGGACCTGCTCGGTTACTGCACGCTCTCCGCCGACCCGGTCGGCCGGCTGGTGCTGGCGGTGGCCGGCTACGGCACCCCGGAGCGGATCGCCTACTCGGACGCGGTCTGCACCGCGCTGCAGATCGTCGAGCACCTCCAGGACGTGGCCGAGGACCTGGCCCGGGGCCGGATCTACCTCCCGGTCGAGGACCTGGAGCGCTTCGGCGTGACCGAGGCCGACCTGGCCGCGCCCAGCGCCGACGCCCGGGTCCGGAAGCTGATCGCCTTCGAGGCGGACCGGGCACGCACCCTGCTCGACCACGGTGCCCCGCTGGTGGGTACGGTTCGGGGAAGGCTCCGTCTGCTGCTCGCGGGATTCACCGCGGGCGGGTACGCGGCCCTGTCGGCCATCGAGGCCGCCGGGTACGACGTGCTCGCCGTGCAGGCGAAGCCGGACAAGCGCCGCCTCGCGGTGAAGGCGGCGGCAATCTTCGCGAAGGGAAGGTGAACGCCCGCGTGGCGGCATCACCACTGGCCTCGGCCCCGGTCATGGCGGCCTACCGGTACTGCGAGGCGGTCACCGCCCTGCAGGCCCGGAACTTCAGCTACGGCATCCGGCTGCTGCCCGAGCCCAAGCGGCTCGGCATGTCCGCGCTCTACGCCCTGGCCCGCCGGGTGGACGACATCGGCGACGGCGAGCTGTCCGCCGACCGGAAGGGCGAGCTGCTCCGGCAGACCCGCGAGCTGCTGGACGAGGTCCGGCTCGGCACGGTCAGTGAGGAGGACACCGACCCGATCAAGGTCGCGCTGGCGGACACCGCCCGGCGTTTCCCGATCGACCTGGGCGGTTTCGACGAGCTGATCGACGGCGTCGAGATGGACCTCAAGGAGGTCGAGTACCGGACCTTCGAGGACCTCAAGGTCTACTGCCGCTGCGTGGCCGGATCCATCGGCCGGCTCTCGCTCGGGGTGTACGGCTGCGAGAACCCGAAACTCGGCGCCGAGTACGCGGACACCCTCGGGCTGGCCCTGCAGCTCACCAACATCCTGCGCGACCTGCGCGAGGACGCGTTGAACGGCCGGGTCTACCTCCCCACCGAGGACCTGGTGCGATTCGGCTGCGAACAGGGGTTCGCACTGGACCGGCCGCCGGTCGGGGCGGACTTCTCCGGGCTGGTCGCCTTCCAGGCCGCGCGCGCCCAGGAGGCGTTCGCGGACGGCCTGCGGCTGCTGCCGCTGCTGGACCGCCGGAGCCGCGCCTGCACCGCCGCGATGGCCGGGATCTACCACCGGCTGCTCGGCCGGATCGCGGCCGAGCCGGAGTCGGTGCTGCAGGGCCGGGTCTCGCTGCCGGGCTGGGAGAAGGCGTACGTGGCTCTCTCCGGGCTCGCCGGAGGGCGTTCTTGATTCTCTCGGCGTTTATGTCACGCTGTGTCAGCACGGAATCACCGGGCGCCGGTTCGCCGTTCCCCGGTGACCGCACGGACCATCACATCAGGGGGAGGGGCAGATGACGGTACGGCACGACTCGAAGCGCCCCACCGCGGTGGTGGTCGGCGGCGGCCTGGCCGGGATCACGGCCGCGCTGCGGCTGGCCGAGGCGGACCACCGGGTCACCCTGGTGGAGTCCCGCCCCCGGCTCGGCGGGCTGGCCTTCTCGTTCAAGCGCGGGGAGCTGACGGTCGACAACGGCCAGCACGTCTTCCTCCGCTGCTGCACCGCGTACCGGGGTCTGATCGACCGGTTGGGCGCGGGCCGTCTGGTGGATCTGCAACCCCGGCTGGACGTCCCGGTGCTGGGCGTCTCGGCCGACGGCCGGCGCACCCTGGGCCGGCTCCGCCGGGCCGGGCTGCCCGTCCCGCTGCACCTGGCCGGCAGCCTGGCGACCTACCCGCACCTGTCCGCCGTCGACCGGCTCCGGGTGGTCCGGGCCGCGCTGGCGCTCAAGCTGCTGGACCTGGACGACCCGGCGCTGGACGAGATCTCGTTCGGCGACTGGCTGCGCCGGCAGGGTCAGAACGCGGCCACCCTGGCCGCGATGTGGGACCTGGTCGGGGTGGCCACCCTGAACGCCACCGCCGACCAGACCTCGCTGGCGCTGGCCGCGATGGTCTTCAAGACCGGCCTGCTCTCCGAGCCCGGCGCCTCCGACATCGGGATGGCCAACGTCCCGCTCGGCGCGATCCACCACGACGCGGCCCGCGCCGAGTTGGAGCGGGCCGGGGTGCGGGTGCTGTTGCGGGCCCGCGCGGTGGAGCTGAAGAGCGCCGAGCAGCACGCCGTCCGGCTGGACGGCGACGAGCTGCTGACCGCCGACACCGTGGTGCTGGCCGGGGCCCAGGAGTCCGCCGCCGCGCTGCTGCCGGCCGGGGCGATCGACCGGCAGGAGCGGCTGGCCGAGCTCGGCCACGCGCCGATCCTGAACGTGCACGTGGTCTACGACCGCAAGCTGCTGCGCCGGCCGTTCTTCGCCGCGCTCGGCTCGCCGGTGCAGTGGGTCTTCGACCGCACCGCGCACTCGGGCCTGGCCGTGCCCGGCGCGCAGTACCTGGCGCTGTCGCAGTCCGCCGTGCAGGACGAGATCGAGCTGCCGGTGGCCGAGCTGAGGGCGCGTTACCTGCCCGAGCTGGAGCGGCTGCTGCCGGCCGCCCGGGGCGCCGAGGTGCTGGACTTCTTCGTCACCCGGGAGCGGACCGCGACCTTCGCGCCCGCCCCCGGCACCGCCCCGCTCCGCCCGGCCGCCCGGACGAACCTGCCCGGCCTGCTGCTGGCCGGTTCGTGGACCGCCACCGGCTGGCCCGCGACCATGGAGAGCGCCGTGCGCAGCGGCCACGCGGCCGCCGACGCCGCCCTCGGGGCCGGCCGCCGCCCGGTGGACCGGGGCGACGGACGGTGGCCCCGATGACCTCGGCCCCCGCCAGAACCGACAGCGCATCAGACGGGCCGCCCGCCGCGGCCTCATCACCCCAGCACGGAGAGGGAACGTACGTGGAGCATCGCACCGGAGCCGCCGCCTCCGTCCAGGAGGCACCTGTGCCGGAGGCGCTCTCGGTGCCGGAGCTGCTGGCCCGCGGCCGGACGCTCTGCACCCCGCCGCTCCGGGCGGCGGTGGCCCGGCTGGCCGCGCCGATGGACACGGTGGCCGCGTACCACTTCGGCTGGATCGACCGGGACGGCACGCCGACGGCGGGGGACGGCGGTAAGGCCGTCCGTCCGGCCCTGGCACTGCTGTCGGCCGAGGCGGTCGGCGCGCCCGCCTCGGTGGGGGTGCCCGGCGGGGTCTCGGTAGAACTGGTGCACAACTTCTCGCTCCTCCATGATGATCTGATGGACGGTGACGAGACCCGCCGGCACCGGGCCACGGCCTGGACGGTCTTCGGCCCGGCCCAGGCGATCCTGGTCGGCGACGGCCTGGCCGCCCTGGGCACCGAGGTGCTGCTCGACGCCGGGCTGACCGGTGGCGCCTCCGCCGTCGACGCGGCCCGCGCCGTCCGGTTGATCACCACCGCGACCCGCAAGCTGATCGACGGTCAGGCCCAGGACCTCTCGTTCGAGCACCGCGACCTGGTCACGGTCGAGGAGTGCCTGGAGATGGAGGGCGGCAAGACCGGTGCCCTGCTGGCCGCCGCCGCCGCGATCGGCGCGGTGCTGGCCGGGGCGGACGACCGCACCTCCGACGCGCTCCAGCGCTACGGCCACCACCTCGGCCTGGCCTTCCAGGCCGTCGACGACCTGCTCGGCATCTGGGGCGCCACCGAGGTGACCGGCAAGCCGCACTGGGGCGACCTGCGGCAGCGCAAGAAGTCGCTGCCGGTGGCCGCCGCGCTGGCCGAGGGCGGCCCGGCCTCCCGTCGGCTGGCCGCCGAGCTGGCCGACCCGGCCGGGCGGGGCGAGGAGAGTGAGCAGCAGCTCGCCGCCCGCGCCGCCCTGATCGAGCAGGCCGGCGGCCGGTCCTGGACCCAGGACGAGGCCCGCCGCCAGCACAAGACCGCCCTCGCCGCTCTGGACGAGGTGCCGATGGCCGACGAGGTGCGTCAGCGCTTCGTCGCACTCGCCGAATTCGTGGTGGTACGAGAGAGGTGACGTTGAGGTGACAGCAACCGCGGACGGCCGGCTCGACCCTGAGTACGATCCCGAGCCGGCCGCGGTGGGCGAACGCCCGCCGGTGCCCGAACGGCTGAACGGCCGTCAGGTGACGGTGGCCCAGGCGGCAGCGGTGCCGCTCGGGTCGAGACGGTGGGAACCCGACGGACCGGTGGCGGTAGTACCGTCCGACGATCCCACTGCGGCGGAGGCGCTGGCCCGCGCCACCGCCGAGCTGTTGTCACGCCAGAGCCCGGACGGCTGGTGGAAGGGCGACCTGGAGACCAACGTCACCATGGACGCCGAGGACTTGTTACTGCGTCAGTTCCTCGGCATCAGGACGGCCGAGCACACCGAGGCCACCGCCGTCTGGATCCGCTCGCAGCAGCGCGAGGACGGCACCTGGTCCACCTTCTACGGCGGCCCCGCCGAGCTCTCCACCACGGTCGAGGCGTACGTCGCGCTCAAGCTCGCGGGCGACGACCCGGCCGCCCCGCACATGCAGGCGGCGGCCCGGCACGTCCGGGCGGCGGGCGGCATCGCGGCCAGCCGGGTGTTCACCAGGATCTGGCTGGCGCTGTTCGGCTGGTGGCCCTGGGACCGGCTCCCGGAGATGCCACCGGAGATCATCTTCCTGCCGCGCTGGGTGCCGCTGAACATCTACGCCTTCGGCTGCTGGGCCCGGCAGACCATCGTCCCGCTCACCGTGGTCTCGGCCCACCGCCCGGTCCGCCCGGCACCGTTCGACCTGGACGAGCTGCACACCGACCCGGCGGACCCGTACCCGGCCCGCCCGCTGCCGCCGCTGAACGGCTGGGACGGTGTCTTCGAGCGGCTCGACCTGGCCCTGCACGCCTACCACCGGCACGCGGTCAAACCGCTCCGCCGGGTGGCGCTCGCCCAGGCCGGCCGGTGGATCGTCGAACGCCAGGAGGCGGACGGCTGCTGGGGCGGCATCCAGCCCCCCGCGGTCTACTCGCTGATCGCCCTGCACCTGCTCGGCTACGACCTCGACCACCCGGTGATGCGGGCCGGGCTGGCCGCCTTCGACCGCTTCACCGTGCACACCGAGGACGGCGCCCGCTGGCTGGAGGCCTGTCAGTCCCCGGTCTGGGACACCTGCCTGGCCACCATCGCGCTGCGCGACGCGGGCCTGCCCGCCGACCACCCCGCGCTGGTCTCGGCGGTGGACTGGATGCTCGCCGAGGAGATCACCCGCCCCGGCGACTGGGCCGTCCAGCGCCCCCGGCTGGCGCCCGGCGGCTGGGCGTTCGAGTTCGAGAACGACAACTACCCCGACATCGACGACACCGCCGAGGTGGTGCTCGCGCTCCAGCGGGTCGACCACCCGGACCGGGAGAAGCTCGCGGGCGCGGTCGAGCGCGGCGTCGAGTGGAACCTCGGCATGCAGTCCAAGAACGGCGCCTGGGGCGCCTTCGACGTCGACAACACCAGCACGCTGCCGAACAAGCTGCCGTTCTGCGACTTCGGCGAGGTGGTCGACCCGCCGTCCGCCGACGTCACCGCGCACGTGGTGGAGATGCTGGCGGAGACCGGCCGGGCCGGCGACCGGCGGACCAGGCGCGGGGTCGACTGGCTGCTGAAGAACCAGGAGGCGGACGGCTCCTGGTTCGGCCGCTGGGGCACCAACTACATCTACGGCACCGGTTCGGTGCTGCCCGCCCTGGTCGCCGCCGGCCTGCCGACCGGGCACCCGGCGATCCGACGCGCCGTCAGCTGGCTGGAGGACCGGCAGAACCCGGACGGCGGCTGGGGCGAGGACATGCGCTCGTACGAGGACCCGGAGCGGTGGTCCGGGCGTGGCGACTCCACCGCCTCGCAGACCGCCTGGGCCCTGATGGCCCTGCTGGCGGCGGGCGAGGGCCCGGACGGGGCGGGCGGCGAGGCGGTCGAGCGCGGCGTGCGGTGGCTCTGCCGCACCCAGCTGCCCAGCGGCAGCTGGGACGAGCCGCAGTTCACCGGGACGGGCTTCCCGTGGGACTTCTCGATCAACTACCACCTGTACCGCCTGGTCTTCCCGGTCACCGCCCTCGGCCGCTACCTGCACGGCAGCCCGCTGACCGGAGGCCGCAAGTGACCGCAGCTCCGCACGGCCAGGGGCCGCAGCCCGGCGCGGGCGGGTCGCGTTCCGGCTCATCGGAACACCCCGTGGCCGAAGGGCCGGCCGCGTCGGAGCAGCCCGCCGAAGGCAGGGCCGCTGTCGACCCCCGGAAGCCCGCCGCAGGCGAATTCTCTTTCCGTACCCCCGAGCTCGCCGCAGGCGCGGCCGCTCCCCTGCTGGTGGTCTGCGCGCTCGGCCCCGAGGTCTGGGCACTGCGCGGGGGCGACTGGGCTGCGCCCCCCGTGCTGGTCCGGACCGGGGTCGGGCGGGTCAGGGCCCGGCGGGTGGTCTGCAACCTGCTCTCCCGGGACGGCTACGGGGCGCTGGTGGTGGCCGGCTTCGGTGCCGCGGTGGGGCCGGGCGTCCAGCCCGGCGACGTCATCGTGGCCGACGCCGTCCGCAGCGGCGAGGGCGAGGAGTGGCCGCTGACCTCGGCCGAGGCGATGGCCGCCGAACTGGTCGCCCGGGGCCTGACCGTCCACATCGGCCCGCACCACACCGCCGACCGCGTGGTGCGGGGTGCGGAGCGCCGCGCCCTGTACGCCACCGGTGCGCTGGCCGTCGACATGGAGGCGGCCGCCGTCCTGGCGGCCCGGACCAGGCTGCGGCCCGCCCTCCCCACCGCCGTGCTGCGGGTGGTGGTCGACACCCCCACCCGCGAACTGCTCCGCCCCGGCACCCTGCCGGCCGGACTGCACGCCTGGCGCACCCTGCGGGACGCCGTCCCGGCGCTCACCGCCTGGTACCGACAGGCCGTCACCGACCCGATCCATGCTCCACAGTCCTCGACGCTCCCTCAGGAGGCGAGCTAGTCATGGCAATGCCGCTGCGCCAGACCGTGCGGGTCAGCACCTATCTCATGCAGCAGAAACTGATCAAGCGGCGGGACAAGTTCCCGCTGATCGTGGAGCTCGAGCCGCTGTTCGCCTGCAACCTCGCCTGCGAGGGCTGCGGGAAGATCCAGCACCCGGCCGGGGTGCTCAAGCAGCGGATGCCGGTCGCCCAGGCGGTCGGCGCGGTCCTGGAGTCCGGTGCCCCGATGGTGTCGATCGCGGGCGGCGAACCGCTGATGCACCCGCAGATCGACGAGATCGTCCGCCAACTGGTGGCGCGCCGCAAGTACGTCTTCCTCTGCACCAACGCGCTGCTGCTGCGCAAGAAGCTGGAGAAGTTCACCCCCTCGCCGTACCTCACCTTCACCGTGCACATCGACGGGCTGCGCGAGCGGCACGACGCCTCGGTGGCCAAGGAGGGCACCTTCGACGAGGCGGTGGCGGCGATCAAGGAGGCCAAGCGGCAGGGCTTCCGGGTCACCACCAACTCGACCTTCTTCAACACCGACACCCCGCAGACCATCATCGAGGTGCTCGACTACCTGAACGACGAGCTGCACGTCGACGAGATGATGATCTCTCCGGCGTTCGCCTACGAGAAGGCCCCCGACCAGGAGCACTTCCTCGGCGTCGAGCAGACCAGGGAGCTGTTCCGGAAGACCTTTGCGGGTGGCAACCGGCGCCGCTGGCGCCTCAACCACAGCCCGCTCTTCCTGGACTTCCTGGAGGGCAAGGTGGACTTCGAGTGCACCGCCTGGGGCATCCCGAACTACTCGCTGTTCGGCTGGCAGCGCCCCTGCTACCTGATGTCGGACGGCTACGTGCCGACCTACCGGGAGCTGATCGAGAAGACCGACTGGGCCAAGTACGGCCGCGGCAAGGACCCGCGCTGCGAGAACTGCATGGCACACTGCGGGTACGAACCAACCGCCGTACTGGCCACCATGGGCTCGCTCAAGGAGACCATCCGGGCCGCCAAGGAGACCCTCGGCAGCAGGTCCTGACCCCCGTGGGGCCCGCTCCGGCGGGCCCCACAACAGGCGCGCCACCGGTGATGACCGCAGGCTGAGTACAGACCGTCATCATCCAGACCCGAGCCGCGAGGTGAAGCCATGTCACTTCTGTCCACCGTTCAGGGGCCCGCCGATCTCCGCCGCCTCTCACCGGCCGAGCTCGGGCAGCTGGCCGACGAGATCCGCGAGTTCCTGGTGGACGCGGTGACCCGGACCGGTGGCCACCTCGGCCCCAACCTCGGGGTGGTCGAGCTGACCATCGCGCTGCACCGGGTCTTCGACTCCCCGTACGACCGGATCCTCTGGGACACCGGACACCAGAGCTACGTGCACAAGCTGCTCACGGGCCGTCAGGACTTCTCCCGGCTGCGGATGCAGGGCGGCCTGTCCGGCTACCCGTCCCGCGCCGAGTCCGAGCACGACCTGATCGAGAACTCGCACGCCTCGACCGCCCTGGGCTACGCCGACGGCCTGGCCAAGGCGCACCAGCTGCTCGGCACCCCCGGCCGGCACACCGTCGCGGTGATCGGCGACGGGGCGCTCACCGGCGGGATGGCCTGGGAGGCGCTGAACAACATCGCCGAGGCGAGCGACCGCCCGCTGGTGATCGTGGTCAACGACAACGAGCGCTCGTACGCGAGAACCATCGGCGGCCTGGCCCACCACCTCGCCACCCTGCGCACCACCCAGGGCTACGAACGCTTCCTGGCGCTCGGCAAGGAGGCGCTGCAGCGCACCCCGCTGGTCGGCCAGCCGCTGTTCGACGCGCTGCACGGGGCGAAGAAGGGCTTCAAGGACGCGTTCACCCCGCAGGGCATGTTCGAGGACCTCGGCCTCAAGTACCTCGGCCCGATCGACGGCCACGACCTCGGGGCGATGGAACAGGCGCTCCGGCAGGCCCGGGGCTTCGGCGGCCCGGTGATCGTGCACTGCCTGACCGTCAAGGGCCGCGGCTACCGGCCGGCCGAGCAGGACGAGGCGGACCGGTTCCATGCGGTCGGCGCGATGGACCCGTACACCTGCCTGCCGGTCTCGCCCTCCGCCGGGGTGTCCTGGACCTCGGTGTTCGGCGGCGAGCTGCGGGCCCTGGGCGCCGAGCGGCCCGACCTGGTGGCGATCACCGCCGCGATGCTCCAGCCGGTCGGGCTCGCCGAGTTCGCCGCCGCCTACCCCGAGCGGACCTTCGACGTCGGCATCGCCGAGCAGCACGCGGTGGCCAGCGCGGCCGGCCTGGCCACCGGCGGGCTGCACCCGGTGGTGGCGGTCTACGCGACCTTCCTGAACCGGGCCTTCGACCAGGTCCTGATGGACGTCGCGCTGCACCGGCTGGGCGTCACCTTCGTGCTCGACCGCGCGGGCGTCACCGGCAACGACGGCGCCTCGCACAACGGCATGTGGGACATGTCGATCCTCCAGGTGGTGCCCGGTCTGCGGCTGGCCGCCCCGCGCGACGCCGACCAGCTCCGCGCCCAGCTCCGGGAGGCGGTGGAGGTCGCCGATGCGCCGACCGTGGTCCGGTTCCCCAAGGGCGACCTGGGCCCCGTCGTCCCCGCGCTGGAGCGGATCGGCGGCGTGGACGTGCTGCAGCGGACCGGTCCGATCCCGGAGATCCTGCTGGTCGCGGTCGGCGCGATGGCCCCCGCCTGCCTGGACGCCGCCGCCCTGCTGCTCGCCGAGGGCTTCAGCTGCACCGTGGTCGACCCGCGCTGGGTCAAGCCGGTCGACCCCGCCCTGCCCGAACTGGCCGCCGCCCACCGCCTGGTGGTAACCGTCGAGGACAACGGCCGGGCCGGCGGCGTCGGTTCGGCGATCGCCCAGGCGATGCGGGACGCCGGAGTGGACGTGCCGCTGCGCGATCTCGGCATCCCGCAGGAGTTCCTCGACCACGCCGGCCGGGGAGAGCTCATGGAGGAGATCGGCCTCACCGGCACCGGTGTGGCCGCCCAGACCGCCGTCTTCGCCAAGCACCTGCTACCGACCCGAGGAGCGAACCAGCACCATGCCGGCTGACCGTCTCGACCTCTCCGCACTGCTCGCCGAACGCGGCGCCGAGCGCTACGAGTTGCAGGCCAAGTACCTGAACCCGCAGCTGGCCCGGATGCTGCACACCATCGGGTTCGACAAGTTCTACGAGCGGGCGGAGGGGGCCCACTTCTTCGACGCCGAGGGCAACGACTACCTGGACATGCTGGCCGGGTTCGGCATCTTCGCGCTGGGGCGGCACCACCCGGTGGTCCGGGACGCCCTGCACCAGGTGCTGGATCTCGGGCTGCCGGACCTGACCCGGTTCGACTGCGCCCCGTTGCCCGGCCTGCTGGCCGAGCAACTGCTCTCGTACGCACCGGGGTTGGACCGGGTGTTCTTCGGCAACAGCGGCACCGAGGCGGTCGAGACGGCGCTGAAGTTCGCCCGGTACGCCACCGGGCGCAAGCGGGTGCTGTACTGCGACCACGCCTTCCACGGCCTGACCACCGGCGCGCTCTCGGTGAACGGCGAGAACGGCTTCCGGAAGGGCTTCGACCCGCTGCTGCCGGACACCGCGGTCCCGCTCGGTGACCTCGGTGCGCTGGCCAGGGAGCTGCGGAAGGGCGACGTGGCGGCCCTGATCGTGGAGCCGATCCAGGGCAAGGGCGTGCACGCCCCGCCGCCGGGCTGGCTGCTGGCCGCGCAGCAACTGCTGCACGAGCACAAGGCGCTGCTGATCTGCGACGAGGTGCAGACCGGTATCGGCCGGACCGGTTCGTTCTTCGCCTACCAGCAGGAGGAGGGCGTCCGGCCCGACCTGGTCTGCGCGGCGAAGGCGCTCTCCGGCGGGTACGTCCCGGTCGGGGCCACCCTCGGCAAGGGCTGGATCTTCGAGAAGGTGTACTCCTCGATGGACCGGGTGCTGGTGCACTCCGCCAGCTTCGGCTCCAACGCCCAGGCGATGGCGGCCGGGCTGGCCACGCTGCACGTGCTGCGCGAGGAGAAGGTGGTCGAGAACGCGCACCGGGTGGGGGAGTTGTTCCGGTCCCGGCTGGCCGGGCTGGTGGAGAAGTACGAGTTGCTGGCCGAGGTGCGCGGGCGCGGCCTGATGATCGGCATCGAGTTCGGCCGGCCGAAGTCGCTCAAGCTGCGCACCGGCTGGACCGCCCTCCAGGCTGCCCGCAAGGGCCTGTTCGCCCAGATGGTGGTGGTGCCGCTGCTCCAGCGGCACCGCATCCTGACCCAGGTCTCCGGCGACCACCTGGAGGTGATCAAGCTGATCCCGCCGCTGGTCCTCACCGAGCAGGACGTGGACCGGTTCGTCGACGCCTTCACCGAGGTGATGGACGACGCGCACCGGGGCAGCGGGCTGATGTGGGACTTCGGCCGCACCCTGGTGAAGCAGGCGGTGGTCAAGGCGTGAGGCGAGCCGTGGGCGGGTGCCCGGCGGTGTGCCCGCCCACGGTCCGTCAGAGGTGCCGGGTGGCCAGCGTCAGCCGGTGCCCGGCGTCGAGCAGGGCGTCCCGGATCTGCTCCTCCCGACCCGGTGTCAGCCGGGCCACCGGCACCGAGACGCTCACCGCGTCCCGGGCCGGGGTCCGGTGGGGCAGGGCGAGGCCGAAGCAGCGCAGCCCGACGGTGTTCTCCTCGCGGTCCACCGCGTAACCGCGTGCGCGGACCTCGTGCAGCTCGGCGATCAGGAGTTCCCGGTCGGTGTGGGTGTGCTCGGTGACCGGGGTCAGCTCGGCGGGCAGCAGCTGCCTGATCCGCTCGTCCGGGTGGGTGGCCAGCAGCGCCTTGCCGTGCGAGGTGCAGTACGCGGGCAGCCGCCGGCCGATCCGGATGAACGGCCGCAGGCTGTGCCGGGACTGACGGGTCGCCAGGTAGACCACGCTGGTGCCGTCCAGCCGGGCCAGGTGGACGGTCTCCCCGGTGTCCTCGGCCAGCCGGTCCAGGCCGGGGCGGGCCAGCGCCACCACCTCGTCGCCGTCGATGTACGAGCTGCCCACCAGCAGCGCCCGCACCCCGATCCCGTACCGGGTGCCGGTGCCGTCGGTCTCCACCCAGCCGAGCTCGACCAGGGTCCGCAGCAGCATGTACAGGCTGCTCTTCGGGTAGCCCGTCCGCTCCTGCAACTCGGCCAGGGTGTGCAGTCCCGGGTGGCCGGCGAAGTGCTCCAGCAGGGCGACGGTGCGGACCGCCGACTTGACCTGGGAGCCGTTGCCGGGGCCGGAGTTGGGCGTCGGGTCCATGGGCGCTTGACCCCTTCTGCCGTGCGGCGTAGCGTTCCGCGAGGTTCAACCGTCCGAACGGTGTTCAGCCTACTGAACAGATCCGGGCCGCGGGAGGCCGGGCGCCGCAGCTCCGGCGGGCGCCGCCCGACCGGTGGCCCGGCCGAGGAGGCCCGCGCAGTGCTGTCAGATCCCCGTCGCCCCGTCCACACCGCCGATCCCAGGACCGGCGAGCCCGGCCCGCAGGTGGCGGTCGAGTCCGGCCCCGAGCAGGTCGACCTGGCGGTGCGCGCCGCCGCGGCCGCCGCCCCCGCGCTGGCCGACCGGGCGGTCCGGGCCGCGCTGTTGCGCGCGGTGGCCGACCGGCTGACCGACGCGGCCGTCGAGGTGATCGCGGCGGCCGATGCCGAGACCGCGCTCGGGGTGCACCGGCTGAGCGGTGAACTCGTCCGTACCACCTACCAGTTGCGCACCTTCGCGGACCAGGTCCAGCAGGGCGGCTTCCTGGACGTGGCGATCGACCACGCCGATCCGGGGCTCGGCCGGCCCGACCTGCGCCGGATGAAGGTCCCGCTGGGGGTGGTCGCGGTGTTCGCCGCGAGCAACTTCCCGCTCGCCTTCAGCGTCCCCGGGGGCGACACCGCGAGCGCGCTGGCGGCGGGCTGCCCGGTGGTGGTCAAGGCGCACCCCGACCACCCGGCCACCAGCGAGCTGTGCGCCCGGCTGATCCGGGAGGCGGCGGTCGGGCTCGGCCTGCCGGCCGGACTGCTCGGCCTGCTGCACGGCTTCGAGGCAGGACCCGAGCTGGTCCGGCACCCGCTGGTGGCGGCGGTCGGCTTCACCGGCTCGGTGCGCGGCGGGCGGGCGCTGCACGACGTGGCAGCCGCCCGGCCCCGGCCGATCCCGTTCCACGGCGAACTCGGCTCGCTCAACCCGGTGGTGGTGACCGAGCGGGCCGCCGCCACCCGGGCCGCCGAGATCGGCGGCGGCCTGGCCGCCTCGTTCACGCTGGGCTCCGGGCAGTTCTGCGTCAAGCCCGGGCTGGTGCTGATCCCGGCCGGGTCGGCCGAGCTGGAGCAGGAGGTGGTGGCGGCCGCCGCCAAGACCGGCGGCGGGCCGCTGCTCGACCCCCGGATGCGGGAGGCGTTCCTGACGGGCGTTCGGCACCGGGCGGCCCAGCCGGGCGTGCAGACCCTGCTGGCCGCCGGGCCGGCCGACTCCGCTCCGCTCGCGGTCGCCCCCGGCGTGCTCGCGGTCGCGGCGGCGGATCTCACCGAGGAGCTGCTGGAGGAGTGCTTCGGCCCGGTCACGGTGCTGGTCCGCTATGCCGACCCGGCAGAACTCGAAGACGTCCTCGGCAAGTTGACCGGAAACCTGACCGCCACCGTGCAGCTGGCGGCGGACGAGCGCGGCCCCGAGGCGGCCGCCCTGCTGGACCGGCTGCGCCCGCTGGCCGGCCGCCTGGTGGTGGACGGCTGGCCGACCGGTGTCGCGGTCACCCCCGCCATGCACCACGGCGGCCCGTACCCCGCCAGCACCAGCACCTCGACCTCGGTCGGCGCCACTGCCGTGGAGCGCTGGCTGCGGCCGGTCAGCTACCAGAACACCCCGGAGGAGCTGCTGCCACCGGAGCTGCACGACGCCAACCCGCTGAGCGTGCCGCAACGGGTGAACGGCTGACTCACAGCTCGGTCCGCCGTCGGCGCACCACCACCAGCAGGTCCACCAGGGCGAACAGGGTCAGCAGACCGCAGCCGACGGCGAAGGCGGTCAGGGTGGCCGGGCTCGGCGAACCGCCGGGGTCGGCCACCGCGGCCCAGTACCCGAAGCCGGCCGTGCCGAGCGCGAACAGCGGGGTGAAGAGCACCGAGAGCAGGAAGCGGAGCTTCAGGTCGCTGCGCGCAGTCATCGGCTCGGTGCCGCTCTGCCAGCGACGAGGTGTCTTGGTCGGACGCATCGCCGGGTCACCTCCAGGCCCTACCATCCACGGTATGCCCGGAGAACCGAGGGGGTAACAGGAGTGGACGAGCAGGAGTACGTCGGCCTGACCGGGGCCGAGGCCGAGCGGCTGGCCGCCGAGCGCGGGTGGCGGGTGGTCCGGGTGCTGGCACCGGAGGCGATGATCACCATGGAGTACCGCGAGGACCGGCTGAACCTGGCCGTCCGGGACGGGCGGGTCGAGCGCTGCTGGCAGGGCTGACCGGCCGCCGGAGCGCGGTGATCCGCCGGTCGGCCGCGGTGACCAGCGGCTCGGCCAGCGGCAGCGCGAGCAGCACCAGTGCACCGGCCGCCCAGCCCGCGAGCACGTCCGACACCCAGTGCGTGCCCAGGTACACCGTGGTCAGCCCGACGGTGACCGCGGTGACCGTGCCGAGCAGCACCCCGGTCCGCCGCCAGCGGACCGCCAGGTAGGCCAGCGCGCCCCAGGTGACCACGGCGTTGGCGGTGTGCCCCGACGGGAAGGCGGTGCCGCCGAGGAAGAGTTCGGGGGAGCCCGGGTACCGGGCGTGGTGCGGGCCGAGCCGGCCGGTGAGGATCTTGACCGCGCCCACCGTGGTGTTGAGCAGCAGCAGGGCGGTCCCCAGCAGCAGCAGCGGCCGCACCGTCCGCAGCCGGTGGCAGCGCCAGCCGAGCCAGGCGCAGGCCGCGATCGCCGACGGGCCGCGCTGCCCCGCCACGATCCAGACGTCCAGCAGCGGTCGCAGCTCGGGCCAGTGCTGGTCCGGGCGGAGCCGGCGGAGCGTCCAGTCCAGCTGCACCAGCGGGCCGTCGAGCAGGACCGCCAGGACCACCAGCAGGTACAGCAGCCCGACCACGCCGACCGACAGCGCATGCCGACGGCTCGTCGAACGGGGTCGGATCGGTGCGCGCACCGACCGGACTCTACCGGCCCGGCGGGAGCCGCCCGGGCGCCGGGAACGGCAGGACGGCCGCTTCCGCAGGGTGGGGGTCCTGCGGAAACGGCCGTCGGACTGCGTCTGACGAGGCGTCAGAAAACCTGTACAGACATCAGCTGCAGAGGAACCTAGCAGCCCCCCAGTCCCCGTGGTCACCCGTTTTCGTGCCGACCGTGTTCACCTTCAGGTGCACCCGGGCGGCACTGCCGAGCGGGACCGTGACCGGCAGCGGCGCCGAGGTGCCGGTCAGGGTGGGTGAGGTCCAGAGCGTGACCCCGTCGGCGACCACCGAGAAGGTCACGTCGCCGTAGCCGTTGATCTCGTCGTCGATCCCGACCGTGGCGTTGAACGAGGTGCAATTGCCTCCGGTCACGAACTCCAGGTCGGAGTCCGCGTGCGTGCCGAGGCCCTTGGCGAAGGTGGTCCCGTTCAGGGTCAGCGTCCGGCCGTCCGCCGCGCCCTGCTCGCCGTTGCTGCGGTCCCGCTCGGCGGGGCCCCAGCCGTTGGTCTGGGAGGCGAACGGCAGGTCGCTGGCCCAGGACCAGCTCGGCCCGCCGGCGGTGGCGGCGAGTGCGGTGACGCCGTCCAGGGTGAGCTGGAAGGCGGTCGCGGTGCTGAGCGTGGCGGTCTTCACCTGGGCCACCCCGCCCCGGTCGGCGGCGTCGAAGAACCAGCCCTCGGCCGCCGCGTCGAACGCGGCCCTGTCGGTGAACCGGGGCAGTGCCCGCCCGCCGAGCGCGACCGCGGTCGGGACGCTCACGCTGTGCACGCTGAACCGGTACGGCCGGGTGGTCTGCTTGCCGGTGAAGGCGCCGACGCTGGCCGACACGTCCACGGTGGCCCGGCCGACCCCGGTGGCGGGGGCGGTGACGGTGGCGGTCTGGGTCGCCGACCGGCCCTGCCGGTGCTCCTTGGTCACCCCGTCGTCCTCGTACAGCGAGAAGGAGTTGACCCCCTGCGGGTAGACGTCCCAGGCCAGCGGCGAGGTGGCGGTCCGGTCCTGATAGGAGCTGACGCCGGGCCACATCGGCACCACGGCGCCGGCCCTGACGAACAGCGGCAGGGTGTCCAGCGGCGCGCTGTAGCCGTTCACCGTGGTCGGGCCCTGGTAGGTCCGCCCGGACCAGTAGTCCACCCAGGTCCCCTGCGGCAGGTAGATGCCGTCCCGCACGGTGGTGTCCGAGTAGACCGGCGCGACCAGGAAGTCCCGGCCGCTGAGGAACTCGTACGTGGCCGCGTCGGTCGCCGCCACCTGGTCCTGCGGGTACTCCAGCGCCAGCGGCCGGACCGCGCCGACCCCGGTCCGGGCCGCCTCGGCGGCGTAGCTGTACATGTAGGGGAGCAGCGACTCCTTGAGCTTGAGGTACTTGCGGTTGATCGAGGTGTACGGCTCCCCGTAGCGGTAGGGCTGCTTGTCGCTCGGTGCCCAGCCGTCCATCGACATGATGGCGGGCAGGAAGGACTTCCACTGCAGGTCCCGGGTGTAGGTCTTGGCACTGCCGCCGAAGATCCCGTCCACGTCACCCGAGGTGTACGCCAGGCCGGACATGGTGGCGCCCGCGTAGGTCGGGATCTGCCACCTGATGTAGTCCCAGCTGCCGGACTGGTCGCCGCTCCACTGCACGCCGCAGCGCTGCGCACCGGACCAGCTCTCGGGCGCCCAGGTGAAGCCGCGGGCGGTGCTGTTGTCCTCGATGCCCTGGTAGGCGGCCTTGCAGCCGTCGAGGGCGAACTTGTAGCCGGAGCCGACCCAGGCCACGTCCAGCTTGGCCACCCGCTGGCCGGCCTTCACCTGGTCCGCCAGCTTGGTCAGGCCGTCCTCGGTCCACAGGCCGAGCTGCATCTTGCGCTGCTGGAGGCCCTGGGCGGTCTGCGCCAGGTTCTCGTAGCCGCAGCCGTAGCCGTCGTTGACCAGCATCCAGCCGTTCGGCAGGTCGTTGGCGAGGTAGTCGTCGGCGATCTTCAACGCGTCCAGGGTGTGCCGCTCGCCCCGGTTGGCGTTGTGCAGGTAGCAGTCCGAGTCGCCCATCTCCAGGCCGTAGATCGGTGGCAGGAAGGGCTTGCCGGTCAGCGTGGTGTACTGCCCGATCACGTCCTTGCTGCTCGGTCCGGCGAAGTAGTAGGCGTCGAACCTGACCTCCTGCTCGGTGGTGGTCACCGGGTCGTTGAAGGCGTAGGTGCCGGGGGCGTAGGTGTTGCGGTACACGCCGTACCCGGCCGAGGACAGGTAGAACGGGACCGAGTTCGGGTGGCCGCCCTCGTTCCAGTTGTGGTCGACGCCGACCTCGACGGTCTTCCCACGGTGTGAGAAGGAGCCGTTCTGCTCGCCCGCGCCGAAGTACTGCTCGGTGACGCCCCGGCCGAGCGTCTGGGTGGTGGCCTTGTCGGTCCAGGAGAGCGGCTTGGTCTCCTCCCAGACCTTGCTGCCGTCGGCCCGGTAGAGGCCGAACCGCAGCGCCGACTTGTACGCCCGCAGGGTGACCGCGGCGGTGGACATCTCGTACCGGTCGCCCGCGTCCCGCCAGCTGGTGGCGGGCGGGGTGCCCTGCGGCAGCACGATGTCGCTGCCGGTCGGGTCGGCGAAGGTGCCGGTGGGCGCCAGTTCGATCCGGAACACCTGGTCGCCGACGAAGCTGACCCTGGCCCTGGCGGCACCCGCCGAGATGGCGTAGCCGCCGGCCGGGCCGGGGGTGAAGGCGGTGATCGCCCCGGCCGAGGCGTTGACCGCCGCGGCCGGCTGGGCCAGCCCGGGAGCGATCGTCACCCCGCCCAGCGAGAGCACCGCGGCCAGTCCGAGCGAAGCCGACCGGCTTCGCCAGTGTTGCAAAGTTCTGCGCATAAGAACCCCTCCGCATGCAAGAGCGAGCACTGCTGAGCAGGTATAGCGCACCGAGCCCCGCTTGACCACACCCCCTGTCGTGACCTGGACAGCAGTCAGGCCCCGTACGCCGTACGGGGCCTGACTCCTCGGTCGTTCGCTGCGGGCCTCAGGGGAGCAGCCGCTCCACCGCCGCCGCACCTTCCACTTCGAGCTGTTTGCGCGCCTTGTCGAGCAACTTCGGGGTGGGGGTCCGACCCGAGGCCATCACCAGGTCCTCCGGGTCCACCGGGTGCTCGGCGCCGGTGTGCAGCAGCCGGTCCGGTGTCGGCCGCGAATCCGTGTCGTCCGCTTGGGTCATCTCGTGCCTCCCGTGTCCTCGGGGTGCGCAGCGGGCACCCGCACCCCGAGTCTGCGCCTGCCTGCCGGTGGACGCGAGCGGACCGCGGCCGGTCAGTCGAGCGGCCCGCCGGCCACGTAGACGACCTGGCCGGAGACGAAGCCGGCGGCCTCGCCCGCGAAGAACGAGATGGTGTTGGCGATGTCCTCGGGGGTGCCGACCCGGTTGACCGGGATCTGGGTGGCGGCGGCGGCCTTGAACGCCTCGAACTCCATCCCGATCCGGGCCGCGGTGGCGGCGGTCATCTCGGTGGCGATGAAGCCGGGGGCGACCGCGTTGGCGGTGATGCCGAACTTGCCGAGCTCGATCGCCAGGGTCTTGGTGAAGCCCTGCAGACCTGCCTTGGCGGCGGAGTAGTTGGCCTGGCCGCGGTTGCCCTGGGCGGAGGAGGAGGACAGGTTGACGATCCGGCCGAACCCGGCGTCCACCATGTGCTTCTGGCACGCCTTGGTCATCAGGAAGGCGCCCTTGAGGTGCACGTCCATCACGGTGTCCCAGTCCGACTCGGACATCTTGAACAGCAGGTTGTCGCGCAGCACCCCGGCGTTGTTGACCAGTACCACCGGGGCGCCCAGCTCGGCGGCGATCCGGTCCACCGCGGCCTGCACCTGCCCGGCGTCCGAGACGTCCGCGCCGACCGCCAGGGCCCGGCCGCCGGCCGCGGTGATCAGCTCGACGGTCTCCTGGCCGGACTTCTCGGTCAGGTCCACCACCGCGACCGCGTAACCGTCGGCGGCCAGCCGGAGCGCGGTGGCCGCGCCGATACCACGAGCCGCGCCGGTGACCACCGCGACACGAGGTGAACTGCTGTGCTCGGTCATGTTCGTACTCGTCTCTCTCAGGAGGGTGACAGGAAACCGTGACCTTGACCCCGAGGGGCTCGGGAGGCCGCTCCGGCGGTCAGATTACCGACCGGTAGGAATGCTGACCAGAGGACAGAGCCGCAGGTGACGGAGGGTGAGGGTGGCCGGGCGCGGCAGTTGTGCCGATCAAGTGGACGTGAGCGCGACATACGGCGGAAATATGCCAACTTCGCCGAACAAACATCTACTATTGGCCCCCGCCTGCCGGTACGGGCCGACCGTTTGTATAGTGTGCGCCAGCAGCCACCGGCTGCACGGCTGGCGCGCCTACCCTCACAGCGGGACGCTCACTCGCCGTTACTGCCCCGCCCGGGTGTCCCACACACACCGGGTGTGACATCGGGACGGATTTCATGGTGCTGGGGGAGATCCCGACGACCCGCGTGACCGGTCGGCTGCAGCAGTCGCCCGGACACCTCATCCGCGTGGCCCAGCAGGTGCACACCCGCCTCTGGTCCGAGCATGTCGGCAACGAGTTGACGGCGCCTCAGTTCGCCGTCCTGCTCGCGCTGGCGCTCGAACCAGGAGCGGATCAGCGCACCGTCGGCGAACGGGCCTCGCTCGACAAGGCCACGATGGCCGAAATGGTTGCCCGGCTGGTCCGGCGCGGCCTGGTGCTGCGTCGCCGCGACCCTGCTGACGGTCGC
Organism: Kitasatospora sp. NPDC101801; assembly: GCF_044766665.1. NCBI lineage: Bacteria > Bacillati > Actinomycetota > Actinomycetes > Kitasatosporales > Streptomycetaceae > Kitasatospora > Kitasatospora sp. NPDC101801. The sequence goes on along the minus strand of NZ_JBIWML010000028.1, from coordinate 67,078 downwards.
CGCAAACTGCTCGCCCTCTCGCAGAACGGAGCCCAGGCGGTCCGGGAGGCGACCGGCGGAGTCGTCCGGGTGCAGCGGACGCTCTTCGAGCCGCTCAGCCCGGACGAGCAGCTCGAACTGGTCCGGGTGATGGCCAAGATCGCCCGGCTGGAGCCCGCGGCGGTCGCCGCGCTGACCGATGCCCGCCCGCTGCTGGACGCCCAGCGCGCGGTCGGCTATCTGATCCGGGTCAGCCAGCAGGTGCACACCAAGCTCTGGTCCGACCAGGTCGGTTCCGATCTGACGGCGCCTCAGTACGCGGTGCTGGACGCGCTGGAGGCCGAGCCGGGCGCCGACCAGCGCACGGTCGGTGAGCTGGCCTCGCTGGACAAGGCCACCATGGCGGAGATGGTCAGCCGCCTGGTCCGACGCGGTCTGGTGCTCCGCCGCCGCGACCCGCTGGACGGGCGGCGCAACCTGCTCTCGCTCTCGCCCGCCGGGCAGGAGCTGCTGCACCGGTCCTCCGCCGGAGTGCGCGCGGTGCAGGAACTGCTGCTGGCTCCGCTGGAGCCGCACGAGCACGCCGCCGCGATGGCGCTGCTCGCGAAGGCGGCCCGGCTGTAACGATTCACCAGGTGCCATGGACCTGGCAGGAACGATTTGCCAGCTCCGACCGCACCGGCAGGACCCGCACGGCCGACGGCCGCCACCCCATCCGCAGGGGGTGGCGGCCGTCGGCATGCCGGGTGTCAGCTCCAGTCGAAGGACTGCGGGTCGGGGCCGAGGCGCTTGCCGGTCTCCAGGGCCGCGATCGCGGTCAGGTCGTCGGCGTCCAGCTCGAAACCGGTGAAGTCCAGGTTCTCCACGATCCGGGACGGGGTGACCGACTTCGGGATCGCGATGATCCCGCTCTGCAGGTGCCAGCGCAGCACCACCTGGGCCACCGTCCGGCCGTGCTTCTCGGCGATCTTCACCAGCGCGGGCTCGGTGAGCAGGTCCTTGCCCTGGCCGAGCGGGCTCCAGGCCTCCGTCGCGATGCCGTGCTCCGCGTGGTAGGCGCGCAGCTCGTGCTGCGGGAAGTGCGGGTGCAGCTCGACCTGGTTCAGCACCGGGACCAGCCCGCTCCGCTGGGCCAGCGCGTCCAGCTGGACCTGGCCGAAGTTGGAGACGCCGACCGACTTCGCGCGGCCGTCGGCGGCCAGCTGCTCGAAGGCCGTCCAGATGTTGCCGAAGCTGCCGTGCATCGGGCGCGGCCAGTGGATCAGGTAGAGGTCGACGTACTCGAGCCCGAGCTTGGCCAGCGAGTCGTCGAAGGCGCGCAGCACCGCGTCCCGGCCCTGTTGCCCGGACCAGTCGACGGTGCCCGAGTTCCACAGCTTGGTGGTGACGTACAGGTCCTCGCGGGGGACCCCGGCCGCCGCGATCGCCTTGCCGGTGCCGGCCTCGTTCTCGTAGATCGCGGCGGTGTCGATGCTGCGGTAGCCGGCCTTGATCGCCGTCTCCACCGCCGTCGCCGCCTCGTCGTCCGCGACCTGCCAGACGCCGAAGCCGAGCTGCGGAATGGTCTGGCCGTTGTTCAGGGTGATGCTCGGGATGGTGCTCACGGGGAAGGGGTGCCCTCCGGATCGTCCAATGCTGCCGACATAGGACCAACTGGTGGACTTGACCACTTGTTCCCGGATGACGGGAATTCACCGGAAATGACGGCTCCGGGTGGCAGCGCCGGCCCTGACGTGCGGCCGGCCCGGAAAACCTGTTGCGGTCGCGGTGTGACCCCCAACACACTCGATGTCCATGACGTCATGACGGACATTCCCCCGGTCTCCCCTCCGCCGCCCCGCCCGCCCCGCCAGTGATGCGGGCCGGGCCCGGGCCGTGCGCCCCTGCCCGAACCATCCCGCATCGGAGCGTCATGCCGCTCACCACCCTGCCGATGGCCGACCCCGGCCGTCCCGATCTCGACTCCCCGCTCGCCTTCCTGCGCTGGCTCCAGCGCAGCCAACGCCGCGGCCAGTGGCTGGCCACCCTCTGGGGGGTGGTGGAGATGGGCGCGATGGCCACTCTCCCGGTCGCCCTCGGCCTCGGCATCCAGGCCGCCGTCGACCACCGCACCGGCGGCGTGTGGCGGGCCGGCGCGCTGGCCGTGCTGCTCACCGCCGTGCAGGCCACCGGCAGTGTGCTGCTGCACCGTCAGGCGGTGTGGAACTGGATCACCTCCGCCGCCCAGACCCGCCAACTGGTGGCCCGGCAGGCCAGCGCGCTCGGCGCCGGCCTGTCCCGCCGGATCGCCACCGGCGAGATCGTCGCGGTCAGCAGCGGCGACGTGGAGAAGATCGGCTGGTACGTCGAGCTGGTCGCCCGGGTCCGCGCCGCCGTACTGGTCTGGCTGGCCGTCAGCCTGGTGGTGCTGGTCCAGCAGCCGCTGCTGGGCGCCGCCGTGCTGCTCGGCGTCCCGGTGCTGGCGGTCTCCGTCCTGCCGCTGCTCGGCCCGTTCGAGCGCCGCTACAGCGAGCAGCGCGCGCTCGGCGGCAAGGCCACCGAGCTGGCCGCCGACACCGTCGCCGGGCTGCGCGTGCTGCGCGGCATCGGCGGCGAGGAACTGTTCCTGGAGCGCTACCGGCGGGCCTCCCAGCTGGTCCGCGGCGCCGCCGTCCGGACGGCCAGGGTCTGGGCGCTGATGCAGGCTCAGCAGGTGCTGCTGCCGGGCCTGTTCGTGGTCGGGGTCACCTGGTACGGCGTCGAGCTGGCCGCCGACGGCCGGATCGGCGTCGGCGAGCTGGTCGCGGTGTACGGCGCGACCGCCTTCCTGGCCGCCCCGCTGCGGATCCTCGGCGAGGCCGCGCACGCCTGGAGCGTCGCCCGGGTCTCCGCCGGGCGGGCCACCCGGGTGCTCGCGCTGCGGCGCACCGCCGACGAGTCCGGGCAGACCGCCGCGCTGGCCGCCCCGGGCCGGTCCGACCTGCACGACCCGCTCACCGGGCTGACCGTCCGGGCCGGCCGGCTGACCGCGGTGGTCTGCGCCGACGCCGGCACGGCCGACGAGCTGGCCACCCGGCTGGGCGGCCACGTCCCGCTGGCCGAAGGCGAACTCCCGACCCCCGCGGTCCGGTTGGGCGGGATCGAGCTGGACGCCGTACCGCTGGCCGAGGCCAGGGCGGCGGTGCTGGTGCACGACAAGGAGCCGGTGCTGCTCTCCGGCACGCTGGCCGAGCTGTTCGAGATCCCGTCCTCCGGCCGGGTCACCCCGGCCGAGGCGATCACCGCCGCGCAGGCCGAGGACGTGCTGGACGCCCTGGTCGACGGCTCCCCGGAGGCCGACGGCGACCCGATGCGGGCGCTGATCACCGAGCGCGGCCGGTCGCTCTCCGGCGGCCAGCGGCAACGGCTGGCGCTGGCCCGGGTGCTGGTCGCCGACCCGCCGGTGCTGGTGCTGGACGAGCCGACCAGCGCGGTGGACGCGCACACCGAGTCCCGGATCGCCGCCGCGCTGCGCGGCATCCGGGCCGAGCGGACCACGGTGGTGCTGGCCACCAGCCCGCTGCTGCTCGACCAGGCCGACACCGTGGTGCTGATCGACGGCGGCCGGGTCACCGCCACCGGCACGCACCGCGAACTCCTGCACACCGCCCCGCACTACCGGGCCGTGGTCACCCGCGAGGACGACCGGGCCGCCGTCGAGGAGAAGGTATGAAGCCGCCCACCCTTCAGGAACGCGGCCCGGCGACCATGCTGCCGGTCGGCTCACCCGCCACCGTGCGGGCGTACGTCCGGCTGCTGGCGCGTCGGCACCTCGGGGGCTTCGGCGCCGTGGTGGGGCTGCACACGGTGGCCACGCTGGCCGGGCTGGTCGGCCCCTGGGTGCTCGGCTCGCTGGTCGAGGACCTGAGCGCGGGCACCGCGCGGGGCCGGGTGCTGTCGGCGGTCGGCTGGTACCTGGGCGCGCTGCTGGTGCAGTCCGCCTTCACCGGCTGGTCCCGGCTGCGCGGCGGCGTGCTCGGCGAGGAGGTGCTGGCCGACCTGCGGGAGGACTTCCTGGTCCGCTCGGTGGCGCTGCCGCCGGGCGTGCTGGAGCGGGCCGGTACCGGCGACCTGGTCTCGCGCGGCACCACCGACATCGACCGGCTGTCCAAGTCGATCCGCGAGGCGGTGCCCGAACTCGCGGTCGCCCTGGTCTCGCTGGTCCTGGTGCTCGGCGCGCTGGTGGTGACCTCGCCGCTGCTGGCGATCACCGTGGTGGTCGCGCTGCCGCTGATCCTGACCACCTCGCGCTGGTACTTCCGCCGGGCCCCGCAGTCCTACCGGGCCGAGTCGGCCGGGTACGCGGCGGTCAACACCGTGCTGGCCGAGACGGTGGACGCGGGCCGGACGGTCGAGGCGCTCCGGCTCGGCACCGACCGGGTGGAGCTGACGGACCGCAAGATCGGCGAGTGGCAGGCCTGGGAGCGGTACACGCTCTGGCTGCGCTCGGTCTGGTTCCCGACGGTGGAGGCGACGTACGCGATCGTCATCATCGGCACCCTGGTGCTCGGCGGGCTGTTCACGGTGCAGGGCCGGCTGACGGTCGGTGAGCTGACCGCCGGGGTGCTGTACGCCCAGGCGCTCACCCACCCCGTCGACCTGATCCTGCGCTGGTACGACGAGCTCCAGGTCGGCCAGGCCTCGCTGGCCCGGCTGGTCGGCGTCCGGGAGGTCGAGGACCCGGAGACGGACGAGTCCGCCACACCGGACGGCCGCCGGGTGGAGGCCACCGACGTCCGGTTCGGCTACCGGGCGGGCGCCGACGTGCTGCACGGCATCAGCCTGGACGTGGCGCCCGGCAGCCGGGTCGCGCTGGTCGGTCCTTCGGGGGCGGGCAAGTCCACCCTCGGGCGGCTGCTGGCCGGGATCTACGCTCCCGGCCGGGGCACCGTCACGCTGGGCGGCACCGCGCTGGCCCGGATGCCCGCCGAGCGGGTCCGGGCCGAGGTGGCGCTGGTCAACCAGGAGCACCACGTCTTCGTCGGCACGCTGCGGGACAACCTGCGGCTGGCCAGGCCGGAGGCGGACGACACCGAGCTGCGGGCCGCCCTGCAGGCGGTGGACGCGGGGGAGTGGGCCGACCTGCTGGCCGACGGTCTGGACACCGAGGTCGGCTCGGGCGGGGTGGCGCTGACGCCGCCCCAGGCGCAGCAGCTCGCGCTGGCCCGGCTGGTGCTGGCCGATCCGCACACCCTGGTGCTGGACGAGGCCACCTCGCTGCTGGACCCGCGCGCGGCGCGGCACCTGGAGCGCTCGCTGTCCCGGGTGCTGGCCGGCCGTACGGTGATCGCGATCGCGCACCGCCTGCACACCGCGCACGACGCGGACGTCATCGCGGTGGTCGAGCGCGGCCGGATCAGCGAGTACGGCTCGCACCACGAGCTGGTCACCGCCGACGGGCCGTACGCGGCGCTCTGGCGGAGCTGGCGGGACGAGCACTGAGCCGCCGTCAGTTCGCTGCGCCGTCCGTCGGGCCGAGGGTGAAGACCGTGACCGGGGCGGTGGCGGCGACCGCCGCCACCGCGGCCCGCTGACGGTCCGTCCACTCCCTTAGCCGGACGTCGTCCTGACCGGCCTTCAGCAGCGCCTCCCGGCGGACCCAGAGCCGGAGCTGCGCGGCCCCGGGGTCGGGCTGGGCGGCGGCCTCCCGGAGTTCGGCCTCGGGCAGCATCCGGCGCAGCACCCGGAGCGGGCCGGGGCGGCGGCCGGCCGGCTCCACGTCGACGCCGACCGCACCGGGGCCGACGGCGGCCGCGGCCAGGCCGTCGGCGTGGCTCAGGCTGACGCCCACCCCGGGGTGGCCCGGCAGGGAGGGGCGGCCGTGCCCGGACCGCTCGCACTCGGCGCAGAACTGCGCCGGGGCCGACTCGGCCGGCGTCCGGCCGGTGTACCGGGCGACGCACAGCCGCACCAGCAGCCGGGCCGCCAGCACGTCGTCGCGGCGGCCCGGCAGCCGGATCCGGGCCAGCCGCCGCAACTCCCAGTCCGCCAGCAGAGCCTCGGTCAGCTCCGGCCGGTCCAGCACCTCCCGGGTGGTGGCCAGCACGGCGAGGGCGGTCCGGGCCGGCGCCGGACGGTCAGTCACGCGCGGGGGCTCCACCGGCGGCCGCGCCGGAGCTGCTCAGGAAGCGCTGCCGCACCCGGTCGAGGGTGCGGAAGTCGTCGATGGTGACCTCCTGGAGGTCGATGCCGGTGCCGGAGATGTCCTCCAGCAGGTCGACGAACTCCAGGAAGTCCATCGAGTCGATCAGGCGGGCCTCGATCAGGTCCTCGTCGGTCTCGATCGGGCCGTCCAGGCCGGGGTTCTTCTCGTGCAGCCAGGCGGCGATGCGTTCCACAGGTGCTCCTCGGTCGGTACGGGGTCGGGCGGGTGGTTCAGTTCCGGGTGTCCCGGAGCCGGTCGAGCGCCTGCTCGGGGGTGCCGTGGGTGAGGATCATCGCGTGCACCCAGCGCTCCAGGCCGAAGGCGACGCAGGCGCTGTAGGCCGGCCCGTGCGAGCCCGCGCGGATGTCCAGTCGCTCGCCGAAGAAGTTCCGGTGCCGGTTGACCGAGGCGATGGCGGTGCCGTCGGTGGCGACGAACTCGTGCTTGACCGGGTCGAGGGCCATCAGCCGGGCCCGGGAGCTGCCCTTGTCGTAGAACGGGTCGTCGGCCACCACCCGGTTCAGCTCCAGGCCCAGCCGGCCGGCCAGCTCCTGGACGAACTCGGCGCCCTGGTCGAGGTGTTCGACCGAACCCTGCTTGGTGCCGAGGTACAGCACCTCGCGCATGTGGAAGCCCCACAGCCGGCGCAGGCCGTCGTAGTGGGTCTCGTTGCGGAAGCAGCGGCCGCTCGCGGAGAGCCGCAGGCCGTGCTCGCCGACGTCCCGGCCCTCCAGCGAGAGCAGCAGCCCGTAGCAGGTGGCGGAGGGCAGCAGGTGGCCGGTCGGCTGCAGCGACAGCTCGCCGGGCGCGCCGCCGGCCGCCAGGCCGTCCAGCGCCTCCGGGCCGAACCGCCCGGTGGAGACGCCGAGATGGGGGAAGTTGCGGAAGTAGTCGAGCCGGGCGAGCGCCGCCGCGGACAGCAGCGGCGGGCCCACCACCTCGGGAGCGGCGAGCCGGGCGGCCAGGCCGGTGATCAGGTCCTCCAGCCCGTGCAGCAGGGCGGTGCGGACCGGGTCCAGGGTGAGCAGGCCCGGGCCTGCGTCCTTGAGGCCGCCGTCCGGCAGGGCCGCGATGCTGGATGTGCTCATGGGAACCGCTCCCTCTTGGGGTGGGACAGGCGTGACGGCGTCGGCCGGACGAGCGGAGCGGAGTCGTGGCGGCGCGACCGCGGCGGGGCCGAACGTCCGTGGAGACGGCCGCCGTCGACCGCGCGGCGCAGCATGGGATCCGGCTGGTGCTCCGTCAAGGACGAGGGCTGCGTGTGGCGACCGTAATCCAGTTGATCGCGAATTGTCTAGACCAGATCTGTCGACCGAACGACCATTGTCGGTAAGGTCTTTCGGGCGGCCGGGCCGCCCGTCCGGTCGGCGCGGACCGGGCTTGACGTGCCCCTATGGTCTACACCAATGTTGCCGGGCAGTGCGTCACCCCGCACCGAGCCCGCCGTCGCGCAGCCGCTCCGGCCGGCCGCCCACCGCTGCACCGCCTCCCCGACTCCCGTTCTGGAGCGACCCGATGATGACGACACCCGCCGCGAACCACCGTGCACGCCGCCCCCGGCTGCACCGGGCGGCGTCCGAGCTGCCGTACTTCAGCGCGGACGGCGAGTCGTACCTGGCCCAGACCACCCTGCGCGAGCTGAAGAAGTCCCGGCCGCTGCGGGTGCTGTCCGAGGCGGACTTCGCGCACTGGCAGACCTACGGCCACGTCATCGTGCGGGAGGCGATCCCGGCCGCCGCGGCGCGCGAACTGCTGGACTTCACCTGGGACTTCCAGGGCCTCGACCCGGCGCGGCCGGACAGCTGGCACCTGGACCGGCCGTTCCGGTCCGAGCTGGACCGGCAGCTGCACGTCTACGGCTTCGTGGAGGCGTACCACCACCAGCTGCTCTGGGACAGCCGGCAGGCCCAGCGGGTCTACGACGCCTTCGTGGACGTCTGGGACTGCGAGGAGCTGTGGGTCACCCTGGACCGGCTCAACCTCAACCCGCCGAACCGCGGCAACCGGGACCGGGCGCTGATCGAGCCCACCGACCGGGGCTTCGACATCGAGCTGCACTGGGACATCGACACCACGCTCGGCGTGCCGCCGCAGCGGGTGCAGGGCATCATCGCGCTCAACGAGACCCGGCCGGAGTCGGGCGGGTTCCAGTGCAACCCCGAGCTGTTCCGGCGGTTCGAGGAGTGGCGGGTCGGCAGCCCGGCCGACCGGGACCCGCTCCGCCCCGACGTGGACCGGGCCGAGTTCCCGGTGGTCCGGCCCGAGTTGCACCCCGGCGACCTGCTGATCTGGAACGGCCTGCTGGCGCACGGGGTGGCGCGCAACACCTCGGCGGACCAGGTGCGCGCGGTGCAGTACCTGTCGATGATGCCCGCGCTGGAGGAGCACGAGAAGCTGCGGCGCTCCCGGGTCGAGTCCTGGCGCAACCTGCGCACCCCGCGCTGGAACCGCACCCTGGTCGGCGACCCGGTGCGGCCCGAGTCGGTGCGCTACCCCACCGCCGAGCTGAACCCGCTCGGCAACCGCCTGCTCGGGCTCACCTCGTGGGCCGACCGGGACGCCCCGGTCGACGGGCAGAGCGGAGCCCCGGCGTGCGCCGTGTCTGTCTGACCCTGCCCACCAACCGGGCCTGTGCCGGGACGATCGGGGCGGTCGCGGCGGAAGCCGCCTACGGCGCACGGGAGTTCGGCGTCGAGGTGCACCTGCTGATCCTGGACTCCGCAGTCGCCCCGGTGCTCGCGGAGCACCGGGCGGCGGTGGCCGCGCTGCCGCCGGCCCCCGGCGTGGTGGTCCACCACCTGGACGAGAGGGCGCAGCGCGACTTCCTCCGCCGGGTGATCGACCGCTCCGGGGTCGCCGAGCCGGACCGGGTGCTCGACCTGATGCTGCCCGCCGGGGTCTCGTACGGCGCCTGCACCAACCGGGCCTTCCTGATCGCGGAGGCGCTGGGCTGCGAGTCGGTCCACCGCCGCGACTCCGACAGCCGCTACCAGCAGCTGGATGGGGCGCCGGTGTTCCCGATCCACCCCGAACTCACCGCACTGGGCAGGCCGGCCACCGAGGTGGCCGGCCTGGTCTCCCGGAGCAGGCTCGACCCCGGGTACGCGCACCGGCCGGTGGCCCTGGTCGGCGCCTCCTTCATCGGCGCGATGTCGGTGGACGTGGCGGAGATCCGCGATCTCGACCCGGAGGTCTACCAGGAGGTGATCGGCCTCTCGGTCCCCGCCGGCTACCCGGAGATCTGGCGCCGGAACCTGATCGAGGAGTCCTTCCGGGGCGCCGGGACCGCGCCGTTCACCGCCGACCGCACCACCCTCACCAGCGTCAGCCCGACGCGGGTGGACATGTGCAACCTCGGCCTGGCCCGGGAGGTCTACGCCCGGGTGCCGCTGCCACCGGCCACCGACACCATCGGCAGCGACTACTTCCTGCTGCACCTGGTGCAGGACGCGCGCCTGCCCGGTGTCCTGCACAACCGGCACATCGTCAACTACCACACCGCCGAACGCCGTTCCGAGGCCGGCTTCCTGGCCTACCAGGAGCGGTTCGCCAAGTTCCTGCTGTCCACCCGGTACTTCGACGCGGTGTACGCCCGGCTGGCCGAGGCCGGCGAGGCGCTGCTCGACGCCGAGGGTCTGGTGCTGGCCCCGGCCGTCGCCGGGTTCGTCCGGGACAGCACCGGCCTGGACCGGGCGGCGGGCGCCGAACAGCTCGACGTGCTCGACCGCTGCTACCGCAAGCTGTCCGGCCGCTGGGCCGCGGCGGCGGACCGCTTCGCCGACCGCCGCGAGCGGCTGCTCGACCGGGCCCGGCAGGACATGGCGGAGTTCGCCGGCCTGATCGACGCCTGGGAGCCGCTGGTCCTGGCCGGCCGGAGCGAGGGGATCGCGGGCGTGCGGTGAACCCTCCTGCCCCGGACCGGGGTCTGCCCGGCCACCCCGACCCGAGTGAGCGAGCTTCCGTGCGACCGACGAACACCCACACCGTCACCGTCCCGTACCGGGGCGGTGCGCAGCGCCGCGGCCCCGTGACGATGGGTCAGGCGAACATGATCCGCTGCATCCTGCGCGACGACCCGGCGCAGATCAACATCCACGACGTCTGGCAGGTGCCCGCCGGGGCCGGCCTGGACGCGGCGATCGACGCCCTGCGGGCCCTGGTGGTCCGGCACGAGGCGCTGCGCACCACCTTCCCGCCGGGCCCGGCGGCGGTGCCGGCCGAGCAGGTGGTGGCGGCCGAGGGCGAGTTCACCGTCACCGTGGTCGACCACGACGAGCTCCCGGCCGCCGGCACGTCGTACGCCGACGCGCTGGCCGACCTGGCCCGGGCCGAACGCTTCGTGCTGGAGCGGGAGTTCCCGCTGCGGATCACCCTGGTCACGCTGGCCGGCGCCCCGGCCTTCGCGGTCGTGGTGTCCAGCCACGCGGTGGCGGACGGCAGCGCGCTGGCCGTCCTGCGGGAGGAGTGGCAGGCCCTGCTGGCCGGGGAGAGCCTGCCGCCGGTGACGGCGCTCACGCCGATCGACCTCGCGGTCGAGGAGGCGTCCCCGGCCGGGCTGAGGAAGTCCCGGGCCTCGCTGGCCCACTGGGAGCAGATCATCCGCACCGGCCCGCAGGCGATGTTCGCCGAGCCCGCCGCCACCGGCGCCGAGGTGCGGGCACCGCAGCTCACCCTCAGGTCGCGGCGGGGCGCCCGGGCGCTGGCCCGGGTGGTGGAGCGCACCGGCAGCCTGCCGGCCACCGTGCTGCTGACCGCCTGGTGCGCGCTGGTCGCCCACCGGGCCGGCCAGCGCACCTGCGTGGTCGCCGTGCCGACCTCGAACCGGTTCACGCCCCGGCTGGCCCGCTCGGTGAACACGGTGTCCCAGGACGCGCTGCTCTCGCTCGACCTCCGGGAGCCGTCGTTCGACGCGCTGCTCCGCCGGGCCTGGGGCGCGGCGCTCAACGCCTACCGGCACAGCCAGTTCGACTCGCTGGCGCTCTGGGAGATGATCGGGCGGACCACCCACGAGCGCGGCAGCCGGTTCACCCGCGACGTGGTCTACAACGACGTCAGCACGCTGCCGCCGACCCAGGCCGGGACCACCCTCGGGACGGCCGACGGGCCGGACCCGGAGCTCGGTTGGAGCCAGGGCCAGGATCTGCCGACCCGCATCCTGGCCTTCGTCTTCCGGACCGATCCGCAGCTCCACCTCAGCATGTGGGCGGACCCCGCGCTGTTCCCCCGGGAGCAGGCGGAGGGCTTCCTCGAAGGGCTGGTCCGGCTGCTGGAGGCGGCCGCCGCCGGGGACGTCCCGTTCACCTCGCTCACCGAGGTCACCGGGGTGCGCCCGGTCGAGCGCGGCCCCGACTGGCAGCAGGTGGACGGCTGTTGGGTCTCGCCGCCCGCCGTGGCGGACGCCCTGCGGCAGGCGGTCGGCGGCCTGCCGGTGCACGTCGCCCCGGCGGCGGACGAGACCGGCGGCCTGACCGCCTACGTCGCCGCCGGCGGCTCCGCGCTGACCCCGGCGCAGGCGCACGCCGCACTGATGGACCTCCTGCCCGGCCGCCCCGGGGTACTGGCGCCGCGCCGGTACGTGATCGTCCAGGACCCGCCGAGCCCGGCGGACCGGACCAGCGACTGGCTCCGGCAGCAGATTCTGAGCGAAGGGAACGGCCGGGAACGGTCGATGTGACATGACGATGGACGACCTGAGAGTCGAGCGGGAGACCGCCGCGCTCCCCAGCCCGTGGCGGTCCGGCCGCTTCCGGCTGTTCTTCACCGCCCGCAGCACCTCGCTGCTGGCCGACGGCATGCTGATGGTCTCGCTCACCACCGCCGTGCTGGGCGCCGGGTACGGGGCGGGCGGGGTGGGCTACGCGCTGGCCGCCTGGATGGCCCCGATCGTCCTGCTGGTGCTGTTCGGCGGGGTGCTGGCGGACCGGTTCACCCCGCAGGTGATGATGGTCGGCGCCGACGTGGTGCGGATGGTGGCGATGCTGGCGCTCGCGGCGCTGCTGACCGGCACCGAGGTGCGGCTGTGGCACGTCATGGCCCTGCTGGCGCTCAGCGGCGCCGCGACCGCGATGTTCCAGCCCGGGCTGGCGAGCATGATCCCGCAGGTCGCCGAGGACATCCAGCGGGCCAACGCGCTGCTGCGGATCTCCGAGGCGATCTGCACCCTGCTCGGCCCCGGCCTGGCCGGCCTGCTGGTGGCCTACTGGGACGTGGCGGGCTCGTTCGTGGTCATCGCGCTGGCCTACGCGTGCAGTGCCTTCGGCCTGGCGCCGCTGCGCAAGCTCGGCACCGCCCCGGAGCGGAGCGAGGAGTCGATGTCGCGCCGGCTGGTCACCGGCTGGCAGGAGTTCCGCTCCCGGTCCTGGCTGTGGGGGGTCATCGCGGTCTGGGCGGTCTACGGCCTGTTCGTCTTCGGCCCGGCCCTGCCGCTCGGCGCGGCGCTGCTGACCGAGCAGCACGGGGCCGGCGGATACGGCTGGATCGCCTCCGCCGACGGCGCGGGCACCATCGTCGGCGGCCTGCTCGGGATGCGGGTCCGACCCCGGCGGCCACTGATCGCCGGTGCCTGCGCGATGTTCTTCTTCTCCCTCAACCCGCTGGCCCCGGCAATCGGTTGGAACTTCGCGCTGACCGCCTTCACCGGTGTGCTGGCCGGCTGCGGCTTCGCCTTCTGGGGCGTCATGTGGGCCACCAGCGTGCAGTCGCACATCCCGCTGGCGGTGCTGAGCCGGGTCTCCGCGTACGACGTGGCCGGTTCCATCATGGTGATCCCGCTCGGCCGGGCGCTGGCGGGGCCGGCGGCCGACCGGTTCGGTGCCGACCACGTGCTGCTGTTCTCGGCGGCGGTCGGCATCCTGTGCATCGGGGTGATGCTCGCCGTGCCCGCCGTCCGCGCCCTGGGCCGGGCCCCGGCCGCCGCCGACGCCTGACCGGGCGGGGGACCATTCGGGTGGGTTTCGCCGGCCGGGCGGCGGGGGTCCGGGGCGCCGGTGAGGGGGCGGCGCAGACTCCGGGGATGACCAAGACTTCTGGCGGTTCCTCAACTCCCTCCGGGGGCGGCAAGCGGAGCGAGATCGCGGGCATCCCCACCCGCGCGATCGCGATCGGCGCGATCGTGGTGCTCGCGGTCTGGTTCCTGCTGGCCAACCTGAACAAGGTGAAGATCCAGTTCTGGGTGTTCACGGTCAGCGCGCCGCTCTGGATCGCCCTGCTGGCCACCCTGCTGGCCGGTGCCGCGCTCGGCTGGCTGCTGAAGGGCCGACGGAGCAGGTGACCGCCCCCGCAGGCTTCACCCCGCTGATCGAACTCAGCGGGGTGAACAAGCACTTCGGTGAGCTCCACGTGCTCAGGGACATCGACCTCACGGTCGGCCGGGGCGAGGTGGTGGTGGTGATCGGTCCGTCCGGCTCCGGCAAGTCCACCCTCTGCCGGGCGGTCAACCGGCTGGAGCAGATCGAGACCGGCCGGATCACCATCGACGGCGTGCCGCTGCCCGAGGAGGGCAAGGGCCTGGCGCAGCTGCGGGCCGAGGTCGGCATGGTGTTCCAGTCCTTCAACCTGTTCGCGCACAAGACGGTGCTGCAGAACCTGGTGCTGGCTCAGGTCAAGGTCCGCAAGCGCGGCAAGGCCGAGGCGGAGGCCAAGGCTCACCAACTGCTGGAGCGGGTCGGTCTGGAGGCGCACGCCGCCAAGTACCCGGCCATGCTGTCGGGCGGCCAGCAGCAGCGGGTGGCGATCGCCCGGGCACTGGCGATGGACCCGAAGGCGCTGCTCTTCGACGAGCCCACCTCGGCGCTCGACCCGGAGATGATCAACGAGGTGCTGGACGTGATGCGCGGCCTCGCGCACGAGGGGATGACCATGGTGGTGGTCACCCACGAGATGGGCTTCGCCCGCTCGGCGGCCAACCGGGTGGTGTTCATGGCGGACGGTCAGATCCTGGAGGACCGGGTGCCGGAGGACTTCTTCGGCGCTCCGGAGACCGAGCGGGCCAAGGACTTCCTGTCGAAGATCCTGAAGCACTGAGGTGGCGTCATGAAGCGTCCGGTCCTCACCGCCGTCCTGCTGCTGGCGCTGGCCGCCTGCGGCAAACCCGGCACCCCGCCGCCCAAGGGGCCGCAGGCCGGTGCCCTGCCCAGCTACCAGGTCGGCAGCAGCGACGCCGGGCAGGGCTCGCCGACCCTGGCGGCCGCCCGCAGCCGGGGGCACCTGGTGGTCGGGGCCAAGGAGGACCAGCCGTACCTGGGGCAGAAGAACCCGGCGGACGGCACGTACTCCGGCTTCGACATCGAGATCGCCAAGATGGTCGGCGCCGACCTGGGCTTCGCGCCCGGGCAGATCCAGTTCCGCACCATCGCCTCGGCCAACCGCGAGACCGCGCTGCAGAACGGCCAGGTGGACTACTACGTCGGCACCTACACGATCAACGACAACCGGAAGAAGCTGGTCGGCTTCGCGGGCCCGTACTACATCGCCGGGCAGAGCCTGCTGGTCCGGGCCCAGGAGAAGGGCATCGACGGACCGGCGGACCTGGCCGGCAAGAAGGTCTGCTCGGCCGCCGGGTCCACGCCGTACCAGCGGATCCAGCGCGACTACCCGAAGGCCGACCTGGTCGGCTACGACACCTACTCGGCCTGCGTGGACAACCTGATCACGGGTCAGGTGGACGCGGTGACCACCGACGACACGATCCTGATGGGCTACGCGGCCAAGGCCCCGGACGAGCTGAAGCTGACCGGGCGGCCGTTCTCCCAGGAGCCGTACGGGATCGGGACGCCGCGCAGCGACCCGGTGCTGCGCAACGTGCTCGACGACGCGCTGCTGCGGCACGAGCAGAACGGCGACTGGAAGGCGGCCTACGACGCCACCCTCGGCCTGTCCGGGGTGCCCGCGCCCACCCCGCCGCCGATCGACCGGTACTGAGAGCGGAGGCCGCGTGAAAGTCCTGACCGACAACCTCTCCACCTTCTGGGAGGGATTCCTCGGCACCCTGGAGCTGACCGGTGTGAGCGCCGTGCTCGCGCTGCTGCTCGGGGTGCTGACGGCGAGCTTCCGGGTCTCCCCGGTGAAGCCGCTGCGCACGGTGGGCACCGCCTGGGTGACGGTGCTCCGGAACACCCCGCTGACCCTGCTGTTCTTCGCCGTGCTGCTCGGACTGCCGCGGTTCGGCGTCTCGCTGCCGTTCTTCACCTTCGCGGTGATCGCCCTCGGCTGCTACACCTCGGCCTTCGTCTGCGAGGTGCTCCGCTCCGGTATCAACACGGTGCCGGTCGGGCAGGGCGAGGCGGCCCGCAGCCTGGGTATGACGTTCGGTCAGACCCTCAACCTGGTGGTGCTGCCGCAGGCGTTCCGCTCGGTGGTGGCACCGATGGGGAGCGTGATGATCGCGCTGGCGAAGAACACCGCGATCGCGGGCTCGTTCAGCGTGGTGGAGCTGCTCGGCACCTACCGGACACTCAGCGAGCTGGGCTACAGCATCATCTGGACCTTCCTCTGGATCGCGGCCGGCTACCTGGTGATCACCCTGGCGATCAGCGCGGTCTTCAACCTGATGGAACGACGACTGGCGGTGTCCCGGTGAGCGTCTCCGCTCTGTACGACGTCCCCGGCCCGAAGGCGGCCGCGCGGCACCTGCTGTACGGCGTCCTGACCACCGTGGCGCTGGCGGCGGTGGTCGGCTGGGTGGTCTGGAAGCTGTTCGGCACCGACCAGTTCACCTACCAGAAGTGGATGCCGTTCGAGTACCGGGGCGTCCAGGAGCTGCTGCTGCGCGGCCTGGGCAACACGCTCAAGGCGTTCGCGCTGACGGCTGTGCTGGCGCTGCCGTTCGGTGCGCTGTTCGCGGCCGGGCGGCTCTCCGACCACCGGGTGGTGCGCTGGTTCGCCACCCTGGTGGTGGAGTTCTTCCGGGCCATGCCGCTGCTGGTGATGATCTTCTTCATCTTCGTCGCCATGCAGGTGCAGCCGCTCTGGGCGCTGGTCGCCGGGCTGACCCTGTACAACGGCTCGGTACTGGCCGAGGTGTTCCGGGCCGGGGTGCTGGCGGTGCCCAAGGGGCAGCGCGAGGCGGCCTTCGCGCTGGGGCTGCGGAAGACCCAGGTGATGGCGTACGTGCTGGTGCCGCAGGCCAACCGGGCGATGCTGCCGAGCATCATCAGCCAGCTGGTGGTGGCGCTCAAGGACACCTCGCTCGGCTTCCTGATCACCTACGAGGAGTTCCTGCACGCGGGCAAGCTGATCGCCACCAACCTGGACTACGACCTGCCGTTCATCCCGGTGGTCATGGTGATCGCACCGGTCTACATCGGGATGTGTCTGCTGCTCTCCTGGCTGGCCCGCTGGGTCGAGCAGCGCGGCCGCCGCAGCCCGAAGGTCAAGGGCGGGGCACCGATCGCGAGGGCCGGGGTGGCGATGGGGCTGCCGCCCGAGGCGCGGTGATCCATTCGATCCGGCGAACCATCGCTCCCTGACCCCAAGTTGTGCTTATCATTCGGGGGTGTTCGACTCCCGGCACATCAGGACCTTCCACGAGGTGGTCACGGCCGGCTCCTACTCGGCGGCCGCCCGGGCCCTGGGCTACACCCAGCCGGCCATCACCCAGCAGATAAAGGCGCTCGAACGCGTGGTCGGCGTACCGCTGTTCACCCGGGCCGGGCGCGGACTGCGGCTGACCGAGGCGGGCGAGGCGCTGGCCCGGCACGCCGAGGTGATCCTCGGCGACCTGCGGGCCGCGCAGCAGCAACTCGGCGCGCTGGCCCGGCTGCGGGCCGGGCGGGTCCGGGTCTGCGCCTTCCCGAGCGCCAACGCGACGTTGATCCCGGCCGCGATGGCCCGGCTGCTGGCCGAGCACCCCGGCGTCCGGGTGGAGCTGCTGGAGGCCGAACCACCGGAGTCGGTCCAGCGGTTGCTGCGCGGCGAGTGCGACATCGCACTGGCCTTCCACTACCCGGGGGCCCCGGTCGAGGTGCCGCCCGAGCTGGTCGAGACACCGCTGATGGAGGATCAGCTGACCGTGCTGCTGCCGGTCGGCCACCCGCTGGCCCGCCGGCACGCCGTCCGGCTGACCGACCTCACCGAGGAGCGCTGGATCGCCGGCTGCCCCCGGTGCCGGGCCAACCTGCTCCAGGTCTGCGCGGCCCAGGGCTTCGCCCCCGACGTGGTGTTCACCACGGACGACAACCTGGCCGTGCAGAGCCTGGTGGCCGCCGGGGTCGGGATCGCCCTGATGCCCGCGCTGGTGCTCTCCTTCATGTGCCACCGCAAGGTCACCGGGCGGCTGGCCGAGCCGCACGTGCGGCGCAAGGTCTCCGCGTACGTGCTGCGCGAGCACCTGCGGATCCCCGCCACCACCCTGGTGCTGAACGAGCTCAAGGCGGCCGCCGCCGCCCGGGTGGGGTGCTGAGCACCGGGCCGGATCCATAAGCGGGAGCTGACGGAACGCCAAGGAACTGTCGTTGGACGCTCGCTCGGGCGCGCCCGCACGATCCTGGCATGACAACCTCCGCCGCGTTACCCGGGGTCGTCCGCACCGAGCGGGCGGACGAGCTGGTCGCCGAGCTGCGCCTGGCCGTCGGCCGGGGCCTGCCGCCGGACCTGACCGCGCACCTGGCCGCCGAGTGTCTGCTGCCGCACCTCGGGGCCCGCGACCTGCTCACCGGCCCGCAGCAGACCGGCGACCCCGAGTGCTACCGCCAGCACCTGCTGCACGCCGAGCCGGACGGCAGCTTCTCGCTGGTCGCACTGGTCTGGCTGCCCGGCCAGCACACCACCGTGCACGACCACCTCGCCTGGTGCGCCACCGGTGTGCACCTGGGCGAGGAGACCGAACGCCGCTACCGGCTGCTCCCGGACGGCCGGACGGCCCGCCTGGTGGCCACCGGCGACGTGGTCAACCCGAGCGGCACGGTCTGCGGCTTCGCCCCGCCCGGCGACATCCACCGGGTCCGCAACAGCGGCACCGGCACCGCCGTGTCGCTGCACGTCTACGGCGCGGACCTGGCCCGGCTCGGCAGCAGCATCCGCCGGGTCTACCACCTGCCCACCGAGGGCTGACCGGTGGCGCTCCCGCTGCGGGCCGTGGCGCACCCGGTGGTCCCGGCCGGACTGCGCCGGAACGGGCCCGGACTGGCGCTGGCGGCGACCGGGGTGGCCGCGGCCTGGGGCCTGCACCGGGTGCTGCCGGCCTTGCCGCTGCTGACCGCCGCCGTACTGCTCGGGGTGACGGTCGGTCAACTGCCGGCCCTGCGACGGCTGGTCACCGGCCCGGCCAAGGCCGGACTGGCGCTGGCCGCCCGGCGGTTGATGCGGGCCGGGATCGTGCTGCTCGGGCTCAGGCTCGGCCTGCGGGACGTGCTGGGGCTCGGCTGGGCGACGGTCCTGATGGTGCCGGCGGTGGTGGCCGCGACCTTCGCCGGCACCTGGTGGCTGGGCCGGCGGCTCGGCCTGCCCGGGGACCAGCCGCTGCTGATCGCCACCGGGTACTCGATCTGCGGTGCCTCGGCGATCGGGGCGGTCGGTCAGGCGACCGGCAGCGACGAGGAGGACATCGCCACCTCGTGCGCCCTGGTGACCCTCTGCGGCACCCTGGCGATCGCCGTACTGCCGCTGCTGCAGGGTCCGTTGGGCCTGGACGCGGGCGAGTTCGGCCGCTGGGTGGGCGCCGGGGTGCACGATGTCGGGCAGGTGGTCGCCACCGCCCAGACCGGCGGTCCGGTGGCGCTGCGGGAGGCCGTGCTGGTCAAGCTGATCCGGGTGGCGATGCTGGCCCCCCTGGTGGCCGGGGTCGCGGTGAGCCGGCGCCGACTCGGGCGTTCCGCCGGGGCGGCGCGGCCGGCGGTGGTGCCGCTGTTCGTGGTCGGGTTCCTGGGGATGGTGCTGCTGAACAGCGTCGGGGCGGTGCCGGCTACGGGGCTCGTGGTGGCGGGGCACGCGCAGGAGCTGCTGCTGGCGGCGGCGTTGTTCGCGCTCGGGAGCGCGGTGCGGCTCGGCGCGCTGGCGCGGACGGGTGGGCGGGTGGCGCTGCTGGGGCTGGCCGCCTGGGTGCTGATCGCCGGGGCGGCGTACGGGGGAGTCCTGCTGACCGCCTGACGGAACCTTCTGCAGGAGTTCTCAGATTTTGCAGGCGGCTCGGTCGCACTACCCAGG
Organism: Kitasatospora sp. NPDC101801; assembly: GCF_044766665.1. Lineage (NCBI taxonomy): Bacteria > Bacillati > Actinomycetota > Actinomycetes > Kitasatosporales > Streptomycetaceae > Kitasatospora > Kitasatospora sp. NPDC101801. The sequence goes on along the minus strand of NZ_JBIWML010000028.1, from coordinate 47,796 downwards.
GGCTCGGGGCTCTGCTGTGGTGCGGCTCCGCCGCGGGGGCGAGGAGATCTGGCGTGCGGGTCACTGCGAAAGTGCCTGACCATCCACGCGACGATCACCTGCAAGGGTCGGCGTCGCAGTTCCCCGAGCCCCTGGTGGCCGAGCCCGGAGCGCAGTGACCCGAGCCCCTGACCGTCGGTCGGCGTACTAGAGTCGGTCGGGTACGACCGCCCGAGGACTCGGAGGACCCCAGTGATGACCGTGCTCCCGGAGCGGGACGGATTCGACGCTCCCGTCACCGTCGACCGGCGTGAGGGGCCGTACGGGGAGGTGGCGTTGCGGCGGCGGGGCGGGCACTACGAGATCATCGCGAACGGCTGCTTCCTGATGGACACCGCCGACGGCCGGTCCGAACGGCTGTTGGTCCAGGCGGCGTTGGACGAGCTGACGGTCGAGCGGCCGGCCGTGCTGATCGGTGGCCTCGGGGTCGGCTTCTCGCTGGCGTACGCGGCGGCGGAGCCGCGGTGGGTGCGGATCGCGGTGGCCGAGCGGGAGGACGCGATCATCGACTGGCACCGGACCGGACCGCTGGCCGAGTTCTCCGCGAACGCCCTGGACGATCCCCGGGTGGCGGTGCTGCACGGGGACCTGGTGGCGTACCTGGCCGCCGAGGGCGAGCGGTTCGACGCGCTCTGCCTCGACATCGACAACGGCCCGGACTGGACGGTCACCGAGGCGAACTCCGGCCTGTACGGCCCGGCGGGGCTGGCGGCGGCGCAGCGGCGGCTCAACCCCGGTGGGGTGCTGGCGGTGTGGAGCGCACAGCCGTCCGCAGACTTCGAGGAAGCACTGCGGACGGCCGGGTTCGTCAAGGTGCGCACCGAGCGGATCCCGGTGTCGCGCGGCGTGCCCGACGTGGTGCATCTGGCCCGCCGCGCCTGACGTCATCTCAGGCCGGTGTCCACGGCGGTCATCAGTTCGCCGTTGGTGGTGTCACCGTCGAGCGACCAGAGCATCGCGCCCGCCAGGCCCTGGGACTTGATCCAGGCGGTCTTGCGGGCGATCTCGATCGGGTCGTCGTAGGTGTAGAGGACCGTGCCGTTGTAGATGTAGGCGTGGCCCGCCACCGGGTCGCGGTAGATGGTGTAACCACCGCCGGAGGCCATGGTCTTGAGCTTGTGGTAGTCCTCGTACCCGTTCTCGTAGGTACCTGGGGCCGGCCCGGTCGCGGACTGGAACAGACCGTTGGTGGTGCCGCGCGGCACCCCGGTCCAGCCCCGGCCGTAGAACGGGATGCCCAGGGTCAGCTTGCTCTTCGGCGCCCCGGCGGCCAGGTAGGCGTTGATGGCGATCTCGGAGCTGAACTGGCGGTCCGGGGTGCTCGGGTCGCCGGCGGCCAGCTTGATCGAGGACTGCTGGTTGGTCTGGTTCTCCCAGGCGCCGTGGTAGTCGTAGCCCTGGATGGTGGCGAAGTCGAAGGCACCGAACAGGCCGGGCACGTCGATGCCGACGTTGATCTTGGCCGGGTCGGCCGGGAGGAAGGCGCTGAGGGTGTACTTCTTGCCGGTGGTGGCGGTCAGTGCGTCCAGCTGGCGGCGGAACTCCTGGGCCAGCAGGGTGTAGTTGGCCTTGTCCTGCGGCCGGATGACGTTACCGAGGTGGCCGTCCGAACTGGGCCACTCCCAGTCCAGGTCGATGCCCTCGAAGATGCCCGCCGCCGAGCCCGCGCCACCGCGGCCGTCGATCACCGGCAGGTTGCCCTTGATGTACATGTCGATGCAGGAGCTGACCAGCGCCTTGCGCGAGGCGTCGGTGAGCGAGGCGTCCGAGAACCACTTGCTGTAGGACCAACCACCCAGCGAGATCTGCATCTTGAGGTTCGGGTACTTGGTCTTGAGCTGCTTCAGCTGGTTGAAGTTGCCGGCCAGCTTCTGGTCCCAGGTGTCGGTGGTGCCGGCCACCGAGCTGCCCGCGTCCCAGCCCTTGCCGAAGTCCGCCCAGGCGTCACCGGCACCGTCGCCGGCGTTCGGGTCGGAGTCGTTCCCGGCCGCCTTGTTGGTGATGAAGCACTGCTTGCTGCTCGGGTTGATGTTGGCGAAGGCGTAGTTCAGGTGGGTCAGCTTCGCCGCCGTGCCCGAGGTGTCCAGCTGCTTCACGCTGTAGCCGCGGGCGTAGATGCTCCACTGGGTGAAGTAGGCGATCTTCAGCGCGTTGGGGTTGACCACCTCCTTGGTGGTCCGGGTGCTCACCGGGCTGGAGGAGACCGAGGCGTTGCCCGCCGCGTCGCGCGCCTTGACGGTGAAGGTGTAGTCGGTCTCCGGGGTCAGACCCGAGACCACCGCGCTGGTGCCGGTCACCGTGGTGGCCAGGGTGGCACCGTTGTAGACGTCGTACGCGGTCACCCCGACGTTGTCGGTGCTGGCGGCCCAACTGAGCGCCACCGAGCGGGAGTCGGGGTTGGCCGTCGGGGTGCCCGGCTTGGTCGGCGCCTGGGTGTCCGGCTGCGGCGGGGTCACCACGACCTGGACCGGACCGGCCGCCGCCGAGCGGTTGCCCGCGGCGTCGAACGCGACCACGGTGAGGTTGTAGGTGCCGGCCGGCAGCCCGGAGATGGTGCTGCCGGTGCCGGCCACGGTGGCCAGCTTGGTGCTGCCGTTGAACACGTCGTAACCGGTGACCCCGACGTTGTCGGTGCTGGCGGCCCAGGAGACGGTGATCGAGCCGGCGCCCGGGACGGCCTGCAGGTTGCCCGGCGTGCTCGGGGCGGTCTGGTCGCCGCCGCCCGCACACGGGTTGCCGTTCAACTTGCAGTTGAGCAGCGGGGCGTAGGCGCCGGAGTAGGCGATGTTGAAGCCCAGGTTGTACGAGGCGCCGGGGGCCAGCGATCCCGCCCAGCTCGGGTTCTTGACCGTCACGTGCGAGGCGGCGGTGGTGTAGGTGGCGTTCCAGAGCGAGGCCACCGTGTTGTTGGCGGGCAGGTCGAACTCGAGGGTCCAGCCGTTCATGGCGGTGGTCTCGTTGTTCTTGACGGTGTAGCTGCCCTCGTAACCGGAGCCCCAGTCACTGCCCTTGGCGAAGGTGGCGGTGGAGGCGGCGGCCTGGGCGATCCCGCCCGGCAGGGCGACCGCGATGAGCGGGGCGATCAACGCCCCTGCGGCGAGCAGGGGCAGGCTGAACCGACGTCTGCGCATGGATGAGCTCCTGTCCAGGGAGCGGGCGGCCGTCCGGCCGGAGCGCTCCCTACCTGTGGGGAGGTGGCGGTGCCAGGTGCAAAGGTGCTGCGCGCTCCGGCTGTTGACGTGCTGGGGGCAGCGCGGAGCGGGGCCGCCGGGCCGTCGGGTTGCCGCGGAGATCCTGTGACAGGAGCGTAGGGACGTCGATGGGTACTGGCAATAGGTCTGGACCAGCAGGGCCGTGGACCTGACAGCAATCCGTCAGGTCCACGGCCCGTGGTCGGTATACGCGGTCGGTGACCGGTCCGGGGTCAGCCGAACGGGTTGTACGCAGGTGGTTCGGGTTCGGCCGCCGGTGCGGGCGCGGCGGCGACCGGCGGCGGGGCGGGTGCGGCGAAGGGGTTGAAGTCCGGCGGCGGCACGTTGACCTTGACGCCCTTGCCAGGGGTCGGGGCGTCCTCCGCCGGGGTCTCGGCCGCCGGGGCCGGGGGAGCGAAGGGGTTGAAGTCCGGCGGCGGGACGTTCACCTTGACGCCCTTGCCGGGGGCCGGCCGGGCTGCCGCCGGCGGGGCGGCCGGGGGCGGCGTCGGCGCGGGGATCCGGGCCGGGGCGGTCGGCTGACCGGACGTCACGGTGCCGAACGGGTCGGCCTTCTGCTGGGTGGTCACCGTGCCGAACGGGTCGGCGACCGCGGGCTGGGCCACCGGCTGCGGGGCTGCTGCTGCGGCGGCCGGGGCGGTGACGGGCGCCGGGGCGGGTGCGGCGAAGGGGTTGAAGTCCGGCGGCGGCACGTTGACCCTGACGCCCTTGCCGGGAGCCGGGGCGTCCCCCGCCGGGGCCTCGGCCGCCGGGGCCGGGGCGGGCGGAGCGAAGGGGTTGAAGTCGGCCGGCGGGATGTTGACCAGCGTGCCCTTGGGACGCTCCGGGGCGGGGGCGGGAACGGTCGGGGGCACGGTCGGCATGGCCGGCACCGGCGGGGCCGCCACGGGGGGCAGCGGGGCCGGCTGCGGTGCCGCCGGGGCCTGGGCGACCGGGGGTTGGGCGGGCTGCTGGGCCACCGGCTGCTGGGCCGGGATCTGCGGCAGCGCGGCCCGGGTGCCGTCCCAGCCGAGCTGGATGCTGGCCAGGATCTCGGCGAAGGCCGCCGCGTACAGCTCCCAGTCGTCCGCCTGGGCGGTGCCGAGCTGGACGGTCAGCACCGAGAGACCGTCCGGCAGCGGCAGGAACGCCTGCAGCACCGAGCTGACGGTGTTGTCCGCGACGTCGGGCTCGCCGGCGGGCTGGCCGACCGGGAGCAGCAGCGGCGGCACCGGCGCGATCCGGCTCTCCACCAGCACGGCGGTCGGACCGGCCGGGATCAGCACCGTCCAGACCTCGGCCTGCGGGCGCTGGTCGGCCAACTCGGCCGACAGCTCGGAGATCTGACGCGGGGACTGGGCCAGCGAGACCACCAGCGAGGCCCGGCTGCGCCGGCCGTCCGTCTGGAGGGCGGCGACCCCGGCGTAGACCACCCCGGCGGCGGCGGCCGGCTGGGCCAGCAGGCCGGTCAGCACCGACCAGTCCTGCCGGCGCGGTGCGCGGGCGCCCGCGTACAACTCCTCGGCCACCTCGGCGAGATGGCCCGCCCGGGCCTGCCGGTCGCCCCGGACGGTCAGCGGGTGGAAGACCGACGGCACCACCAGGCGGACCTCCACGCCCGCCCCGGTGGCCAGCTCCTCGGGCACGGCGACCGGCCGCTCGGCGGCGAACCGGGCCACGGCCGCCGGGAACTCCGGCCGCATCCAGCTCTCGGCCGGCTCCGGCCGGACCGGCACGGCGACCTGCTCCGCGGAGACGGCCTCGACCGGCAGCCCGTAGACGTCCTTGCCTCCGTAGCGGGCGAACAGCTCCGCCGTCGGCGCCTCGGCGCCGGCCGAGGTCCGCGCGGTACCGGCCTCGACCACCGTGCCGAGCCCGCGGACCGTCAGCAGGCCGGGGCCGCCGGGACCGATCCGGAGCCCGAACAGGGCCTCGGCGGAGGGGTGGGCGGTGCGGTCGAAGGCCGTCAGCGAGCCGGCCGGGTAGTACGTGGCATCGGCCCCCAACAGGGTGTCAGCCAGTACGTCGATCGTGGCGCCGATTCGTTCCGCGCCCGCGAAGCCGTCCTGAGTCATGCCGCTGAGCCCCCCTCGTTCTCAGACCTGATAATTCCGTCCACTTTCTATCAGAACCCGGCGTCAGGAGCAGGTGCCGGGGCAGGGCCGGCTCACCCTTCGGCGAGCGTCGCCACCGCGTCGGCCAGACCCGGAACGCCCAGCAGACCCGCGAGTTGGCGGATCAGCCGGCCGGTCGGGCCGTCGGCGCTCTCGGCCGCCAGGAAACCGGCCAGCTCCACCGCCAGGGCGGGCTCCCGGGCCGCGCACACGGCCAGCGCCGCGACGAACTCCTGCACCAGCTGGAGCTGGAGCTCCTCCAACGGGACCTCGGGGGTGGCCAGCCAGTCCAGCGAGGTGATCTCGGCGTTGGCGATCCAGGCCCGGACCGTCCGGCGCAGCCCCGGGCTGGGCTCGGCCACCGCCAGGTGCCGGAGGATCTGCACCGCCGCCGCCCGCCGCACCTCGTCGATCACCGCGTTGCCTGCCGGTCCGGCCGTCACCGAACCGCCCCGCAGCAGCGCCGCGAAGCCGGGCCCGTGGCTGCGGACGAAGTCCAGGTAACGGCCCATCACCCGCAGCAGCCGCGCCGAGAGCGGTCCCTCGTGCGGCTCCTCGAACCGCCCGGCCAACTCCTGGCCGGCCCGCCGCAGCGCCTCTTCGTAGATCGCCTGCTTGCCCGGGAAGTAGTGGTAGACCAGCGGCCGGGAGGCACCGGCGGCCGCCGCGATGTCGTCGATCGACACGTCCTCCGGCGCGGCCCGGCTGAACAGGTCGAGGGCCACCGCGATCAGCTGCTCCCGGCGCTCGTCCACGCTCAGCCTGCGCCGGGGTGCTCGCTCGGGCCGGTCCGCCACCGGCGGCGTACGGGAAACCATGGGCGCCACCCTAATTGTTCGAGCGGGCCCGTGGGGGTCCGGGCCGGTGGTCAGCCGACCGTACCGCCCGCCCGGTGCACCAGGTAGTGCCGGTACGCCTGGAGGCCGTCCGGGACGAACGGCCACTCCGTCAGCCGCCGGGTCAGCTCCTCCTCGGTCAGCCAGCCGTGCCAGTCGACCTCCTCGACCTGGGGGCTGACCGGTCCGTCCCAGCGGGCCTCGTAGGTGTCGCACCACCAGGACATGCCGTTCTCCTCGAAGAGGAACTTGAACAGCCGGACCGGCACGATCCCGCTGACCCCCATCTCCTCCTCGGCCTCCCGGACCGCCGCCTCGGCGTAGCTCTCCCCGGCGCCGACCACGCCGCCGACGAAGCAGTCGTAGGTGCCGGGTGCGTAGAGCTTCCCGGCAGCCCGGCGGTGGGTGAAGATCCGCCCCTCCGCGTCCCGGACCAGGATGAAGACGCACCGGTGGGTCAGCCCCAGCCGGTAGACCTCGCCGCGCGGGGCGGTGCCGATCACCCGGTCCTGCCCGTCCACCACGTCCAACACTTCGTCAGCAGGGTTCGTCATGGACCCACGCTACCGATTCGGCAGGCGCCCGATGATCGGACTATCTTTCGGAAGTAGGGGAGCGGACGAGCAGAGGGCGGCACGCGGTGGTGGAGATCTGGGGCGAGGCGGCGGACGGTTTCGAGCCGGTACGGGAGGCCTTCGCGCGCAACTTCCGCGACCACGGCGAGCTCGGCGCGGCGTTCACGCTCTACCTGGACGGCCGCAAGGTGGTCGACCTCTGGGGCGGCGACGCCCGTCCCGAGGTGGGCGGTCGCCCCGACCCGGCGGTCCGCTGGACGGCCGACACGGCGCAGGTGCTCCGCTCGGTCACCAAGGGCCTGACCGCCGCCACCGCCCTGCACCTGGCCGGGCAGGGACAGCTCGACCTGGACGCCCCGGTGGCCTCGTACTGGCCCGAGTTCAAGGCCGCGGGCAAGGACCGGATCCCGGTCCGCTGGCTGCTCTCGCACCAGGCCGGGCTGCCCGCGCTGGACGTGCCGCTGCGGGTCGAGGACGTGATCGCCTGGGAGCCCGCCGTCGCGGCGGTCGCCGCCCAGACCCCGTTCTGGGAGCCGGGCCGGGCACACGGCTACCACCCGTACACCTTCGGCTGGCTGGTCGGCGAGGTGGTCCGGCGGGCCGCCGGGCGCAGCGTCGGACAGTACTTCGCCGAGGAGATCGCCCAGCCGCTCGGGCTCGACCTGTGGATCGGCCTGCCCGCCGGCGCCGCCCCCAGGGTCGGCCGGCTGGTCGACCTGCCTGCCCCCGAGGCGGCGCTGAACGGTCCGAACGGCCTCCGGCTGCGCCCCCGCAGGTCGGTGGTGGACGCCTACCAGGACCCCTCCTCGCTGACGGCCCGTTCGTTCGGCGCCGTCCGGCCCAAGGTCGACCTGAACGATCCGGCGGTGCAGGCCGCCGAGATCCCCGGTGCGGGCGGGATCGGCACCGCCCGTTCGGTGGCCCGGTTCTACGCGGCGCTGATCGGTGCCGCCGACCGGCACGGCGGGGCCCCCGGCGAACGGCTCCCGGCGGTGTTCGGCCCGGGCCTGCTGGCCGAGGCGATGGGCCCTGCGGTCAGCGGCCCGGACCGGGTGCTCATCATCAACACCGCCTTCGGCCTCGGCTTCTTCCGCCACGGCCCGAGCTCCCCGATGGCCTCCCCGGCCTCCTTCGGCCACCCGGGCCGAGGCGGCTCCCTCGGCTTCGCCGACCCCGACCTGGGCATCGGCTTCGGCTACGTCACCAACGGCATGCAGCCCGGCGTCACCGGCGACATCCGCTCCCGCACCCTCATCGCAGCCGTCCGCACCTGCCTCACCTGACCCAACCTCGTGGCGGACGTCGCGGTAGTCAGGGGCTTGGGGCTGTGCTGTTGTGCGGCTCCGCCGCGCGGGCGACGCCGACTTTTTGCAGGTGCTCAGCCCGCTACGGAGTCAGGGGCTCGGGGCTGTGCTGTTGTGCGGCTCCGCCGCGTGGGCGACGCCGGCCTTTTGGCAGATGGCTCAGCACAGCAGGGGCTCGGGGCTGTGCTGTTGTGCGGCTCCGCCGCGTGGGCGACGCCGGCCTTTTGGCAGATGGCTCAGCACAGCAGGGGCTCGGGGAACTGCGACGCCGGCCTCGGAAAAGGTGATCCGTGCGTAGGCGGTCAGGCACTTTCGCAGTGACCCCGGCGCCAGATCTCCTCGCAGTTCCCCGAGCCCCTAAGTAGTTGACGGTTGAGCGCCTGCCTAGAGCGCAGCCCCGCGCCCCTGGACAGTGCAACTGAGCGCCCTGCCCACGGCGCAGCCGCGAGTGTCAGGCCTGGCCCGTCTCGAAGCGGCTGATCAGGCCGTCCCGGACGGCGAAGCGCCAGGCGGTGCGCATCTCGCCCCAGGTGTCGTTGCGGTAGGTGGCGACCACCGTGCGGCCGTCGTCCTTCTCGGACTGCACCTCGATGTGCCCGCGCGAGGAGAAGATCTCCCGCTCGGTCCAGTCGGCGAGGTCGCGGTCCGTGCCGTCGTCGGCCATGGTGGCGTCCGGGGTGAGCGCGGCCTTGAAGGCGGACCGGTCGTTGGCGTTGAGGGCGGACAGGAAGGTCCGTACGGCCGGGTCGGAGAGCTTGTCGATCTGGATGGTCATGGGTCCTTCTCCAGGGGAGGGATGGCTGTCGGAGCCAGCGAAACACTCCGCCCCGGGCGGTCCCGGTGACCTTGGGCCGTCCGTGGCGTGCCGCGACCTGCGGCCTTTTCATCCTTTGATGTGCTTTGATCCAGTTATAGGGGGATTCGCTCACCGAAGGGAGCCCTGGATGGGGCCGGCCGAACTGCTCGTCCTGACGTTCCCGCAGGAGACCATCACCGTCGAGGCGGTGAAGGCGCTGGGGCAGCTGCGCACCACGGGCAACATCCGGGTGATCGACTCACTGGTCGTCACCCGGCACGCCGACGGCGAGGCCACCTACGGCGAACTCGCCGACTTCGAGCACCTCCAGGGCGTGGTGCCGGCGGACCTCGACGAGTTGGCGCTGATCGGTCCGGAGGACGCCCAGGAGGCCGCCGAACTGCTGGAGCCGGGCAATGTCGCGCTGCTGGTGCTGATCGAGCACCTGTGGGCGCAGGCCGCCGCCGAGGCGCTGCGTGCGGTCGGCGGCCGGATCGCCACCGGCGTGCGGATCCCGCCGGAGCACATCGACGAGGCCGTGCGGGCCGCCGAGGCCCGCGTCGCGGCCGGACAGTAGAGGAGGACGTCGTGTTCCGACCCATGCGCCCGATCCGGCCGATCCGTGTCGTCCGCCCGGTGGGAGCCCCGCTGGTGCGGGGTCTGGTGGTCGGCGGTGCCGCGTACGCGGCGGGCAGGAGCGCCGCCCGCTCGTCCCGCGACGAGCAGGACCAGAACGCCGCCATCGCCGACCTCCAGGCCCAGCAGGCCCCGCCGCCCGTTTACCAGGCCCCGGCCTACCAGCCGCCGCCGGCGGCCGCGCAGCCCGACTTGGCGTCCAAGCTCACCGAGTTGGGGCAGATGGTGCAGCAGGGCCTGCTGACCCCGGAGGAGTTCGCCACCGCCAAGGCCCGGCTGCTGGCCTCGGGTTGATCGAGGGCCGGAGCGCGCGCCGGGGGAGTGCTCCAGGAGGTGGCAGGGTGGTGTGAAGCGCAGTGGGGGCGCTCGACCAGTGGCCGAGCGCCCCCCGGGTCGGCGGGCTAGAAGAAGCCGAGCGCCTGCGGGGAGTAGCTGACCAACAGGTTCTTGGTCTGCTGGTACTGCTCCAGCAGGGACTTGTGGGTCTCCCGCCCGATGCCGGAGTTCTTGTAGCCGCCGAAGGCGGCGTGGGCCGGGTAGAGATGGAAGCAGTTGGTCCAGACCCGCCCGGCCTGGATCTCCCGGCCGGCCCGGTAGGCGGTGGAGCCGTCCCGGGTCCAGACGCCCGCACCGAGCCCGTACGGGGTGTCGTTGGCGATCGCGACCCCGTCCGCGAAGTCGTCGAAGCGGGTGACCGAGAGGACCGGGCCGAAGATCTCCTCCTGGAAGATCCGCATCCGGTTGTCGCCCTCGAAGACGGTCGGCGTCACGTAGTACCCGTCCGTCAGGTCGCCGCCCAGGTCCGCCCGTTCGCCACCGGTGAGCAGCTTGGCGCCCTCGGCCTGGCCGATGTCGAGGTAGGAGAGGATCTTGGCGAGCTGGTCGGCGCTGGCCTGGGCGCCGATCTGGGTCTCGGTGTCCAGCGGGTTGCCCTGCCGCATGGCGGCCACCCGGGCCAGGCCGTCGCCGAGGAAGCGGTCGTAGATGCCGGACTGGATCAGCGCCCGGCTCGGACAGGTGCAGACCTCGCCCTGGTTCAGCGCGAACAGCGCGAAGCCCTCCAACGCCTTGTCGTAGAAGGCGTCCTGATCGGCCGCCACATCGGCGAAGAACAGGTTCGGGCTCTTGCCGCCGAGCTCCAGCGAGACCGGGATCAGGTTGGCGGAGGCGTACTGCATGATCAGGCGCCCGGTCGAGGTCTCGCCGGTGAAGGCGATCTTGCGGACCCGGGGGGAGGAGGCCAGCGGCTTGCCGGCCTCCTCGCCGAAGCCGGTGACCACGTTGACCACCCCCGGGGGCAGCAGGTCGGCGGTCAGCTCCATCAGCTGCAGCACCGAGACGGGGGTCTGCTCGGCGGGCTTGAGCACCACGGCGTTGCCGGCGGCCAGCGCGGGCGCCAGCTTCCAGACCGCCATCAGCAGGGGGAAGTTCCACGGGATGATCTGCCCGACCACGCCGAGCGGCTCGTGGAAGTGGTAGGCGACGGTGTCCTCGTCGAGCTGGGAGAGTCCGCCCTCCTGGGCGCGCAGCGCCCCGGCGAAGTAGCGGAGGTGGTCGACGGCGAGCGGCAGGTCGGCGGCCAGCGTCTCCCGGACCGGCTTGCCGTTGTCCCAACTCTCGGCCACCGCGAGGGATTCGAGGTTGGCCTCGATCCGGTCGGCGACCCGGAGCAGGATCAGGGCCCGGTCGGCGGGCGAGGTGCGGCCCCAGGCGGGGGCGGCGGCGTGGGCGGCGTCCAGGGCCGCCTCGATGTCCTCGGCGGTGCCCCGGGCGACCTCGCAGAAGGTCCGGCCGGTCACCGGAGTGGGGTTGTCGAAGTACGCGCCCCGGACCGGGGGCGTCCACTGCCCGCCGATCCAGTGCTGGTAGCGGGAGTGCAGGTCGACGACGCTGCCGGGTTGACCGGGAGGCTGGTAGACCGTCATGAACGGTGGTACTCCTCGCTGTTGGAAGGCGTACCCGGGCCGGCGGGTGGCGGCCCTGGGCGGGAACCGACACGTGCGAGGGTCACGACTCGAACACTCGGAGTAGTGACCCGTGCGGAACCCTAACCCCGTGACGGCCCGGCCGCCACGGTGCCTTCCGGCCGGTCTCAACCGGCCAGGTAACGACCGGTCCTGGCCTCCCAGCGGAGGTAGCCGGCGGTCCAGGCGGCCAAGCCGTCGGCGTACCGGTGCGCGGAGTGGCGCTCGGTGGTCGTGAGACCCAGTAGACTGTAGATCTCGGGGAGTTGGCCCATCAGCTCGGCGAACCGGTGCACCATGAGCTGGGCTTCGGCCATCACCACCGAGGCGGCTTCGTCGGCCGGGCAGCCGCGTTCCCGCTGGACGATCATCACCAGGTTGGCGACGTCGCCCCGGGCCAGTTCCTGGGCGTAGGAGCGGACATCGTTGGAGAGCGAAGGTATGTCGGCGGCCAGCTGCCGCAGTTGACGCAGTACTGGATGGTGCAGCACCGCCTGCGGCACCTCGAACCGGCCGAGGCGTTCGACCATGTCGAAGATGGTCTCCATGGCCGCCGTCCCCCGACGGAGCATCAGATAGCCCTCGCGGTCCGGGAGGCGGCTGGATATCCGGCCGGCCGCCTCGGCGGGATGGCAGGCGAAGTACCACTCCCAGTTGTACGCCGCCCTGGCCCGCCAGCGGGCGGACATGCCCTGCAGGCTGCGCCGCCAGAGGTCGGCGAAGGCGCGTTCGGTGGGGGTGCTGCCGAGCGGGCGGGTGCTGTGGATGATGGCGGTGAGGCGTTCGCAGATCGCCGCCACCCGTTCCGGCTCCCGGCCGAGGGCCTCGTCGAACTGGTCGTCGAAGAGGAAGTAGAAGCCCATCAGGTCGGCCGCCAGGTCGAGGTCCTCGGGGCTGCTCTCCGGGTAGGTGAGCGCGGCGAGTTCCGGGACTTCCCAGCGGGCATATGCCAACTCACCGGTGGAGGCAGCGAGTTCGCGGTGGCGATGCAGCCATTCCTGGTGGTGCTGGGTCGCGTGGGACTGGTGGGGGTTTCGACGGTGGGGGAACGGAAGCTCGAGTGAGCATTCGTCGGACATGGGACTCCCGGCGCTCGGTTCTGTGCGTGCTCTTGGCGCTCTCCACGGCTCTGTAGGAAGCCTTTGCGCCGTATACGTGCTGAAGATCAGCGGCGCCCCGTTCGGGGCGAAGAGTATCTGATCTGATCATCAGACGTCAGGGGTACCAAGGGATTTGCCCCCGGCGTCGGCACCGAACCCTGAACGGGCACTCCAGCCTGCGCGAACGCGCGCCACGGGGGCGGCCACGGTACTAGTCTCGCAACAGGTGCATGGGACGGGTGCGAAGCGGAGGCTGGGGCAGTGGTCGATCATCAGGGCGGGGCCAGGAGCGGTCGCCTGCGCGAGCGGGACGAGGAGTTGCGGACCGCGGAGCAGGCGCTGGACCGGCTCTGCCAGGACTTCGAGGCCGGTGGCACCGAGATCGGCGAACTCCTCGTGTACGCGTCGCCCGCCGGTCTGGGCAAGACGGCGGTGATGGACCACGTCCGGCGCCTGGCCAAACTCCGGAAGACCTGCACGGTGCTCTCCGGCCGCGGCGGCGAGCGGCAGATCAAGGAGCCGTTCCACGTCCTCAAGCAGCTGTTGCTGCCGGTGCTCGGCGGTCTCACCGAGGCGGAGCGCAGCGAGGTCTTCGGCGGCTGGTACGGCATCGTCGGCCCGGCGATCGGCCTGGTCCCGCCGTCCGGCGAGGTGGAGCAGCTCGACCCGCAGGGTGTCCGGGACGGCCTGGACTACGTGCTCACCCAACTGGCGCCGCGCCGAGCGCCGTTGGTGATGATGGTGGACGACCTGCACTGGGCCGACCAGGAGTCGCTGACCTGGCTGGCCTCGTTCTCGGTCCGGGCCAGGCACCTGCCGGTGCTGCTGGTCTTCGCGCACCGCAACGAGTTCGAGGAGGAGGGCCGCAGCCTCCAGCAGCAGATCGAGAGCCAGGCCACCCGCCGGCACGTGCTCCGGCCGCTGAACCCGGCCTCGGTCAGCGAGCTGGTCCGGGACGAGCTGGGCGCGGAGGCGGAGGACCTGTTCTGCCGTCAGGTCTGGGCGGTCACCCGGGGCAACCCGTACGACGTGGCGGTGCTGCTGCGCGAGGTCAAGGAACAGCAGCTGGAGCCGTTCGAGGAGAACGTCCAGCAGTTGCACGACCTGGCGGCCGCCGCCAAGGGCATGACGATGGACTACTGGCTGGAGAAGCTCGGCGCCCGGGTGATCCGGTTCGCCTGGGCCTGCGCCCTGCTCGGTACCGACATCAAGCAGAACCTGGCCGCCGCGATCTGCGCGCAGAGCCCGGCCGAGGCGGAGGAGTCGGTCCGTCAGCTGCGCCGCCACCACGTGCTCACCACCGGGCCGAACGGACGGCTCGACTTCGTCCACCCGGTGATCGGCACCTCGATCTACCAGACCATGCCGCCCAGCACCCGGACGGGCATGCACGGCATCGCGGCCACCGCGATCGAGAACTCCGGCGGCTCGCTGCTGGACGCCTCCCGGCACCTGCTGGAGACCCACCCCGAGGGCGACGACCTGATGGTGGCCAAGCTCCGGCAGGCCGCCACCGAGCACCTGGCGATCGGCGCCCCGGAGGCGGCACTGCGCTGTCTGCAGCGCGCCCTGTACGAGCCGCCGGACGAGGACGTCCGGGCCGAGGTGCTGTTCGAGGCGGGCAGCGCCGCGCTGCTCACCGACCCGCTGGCCACCGTGCACCAGCTCAAGCAGGCCCTCGCGCTGGAGCCGGGCCTCAGCCCGGAGAAGCGGGTGGACGCCACCTTCCGGCTGTCCGAGGTGCTGGCGCACTCCGGCGAGCTGATCGAGGCGGCCGAGGTCTGCCGGATCGAGGCCGAGCGGACGGCGGCGGGCCCCGACCGGCTGCGGCTGGAGGCGCTGCACTTCATGTGGATCGCCTGGCAGCGCGACGAGGCGGACGGCCCGGAGCGGTCCCGTCGGCTGGCCGCGCTGGACGGCCGGATCAGCGGCCAGCGGAGCCCCGAGCGGGCCGTCTACACCCTGCGGGCCTGGGACTTGACGCTCCGCGGCGAGCCTGCGGGCCGGGCGCTCGGCTTCGTCGAGCAGGCCACCGACGCGGGCCGGCTGCCGGAGGGCCTGGGCTGGCGGAACACCACCTGGGGCTTCGAACTGCCCGCCATCATCGGCCTGACGTACACCTACACCGACCAGCTGAACAGCGCGGAGAAGCTGTTCGCCGAGGCGATCACCGAGTTCGAGGTGGCCGGCTGGAGCGGTGCGCACCGGGGCTTCTCGTACTTCCTGATGGGCCTGGTCCGGTTCCGGCGCGGGCTGCTCGCCGAGGCCGAGGACTTCCTCCGCCGGGGCCTGCGGCTGTCCGAGCGGATCGCCCCTGACCTGCCGCTGCAGTGGGACGTGGTCGGCGTGCTGTGCGACACCCTGCTGGCCCGGGGCCGGGTCACCGAGGCGTGGGACCTGGCGCGGAAGTACCACTTCGAGCCGCCGTACCACCCGACCGCGATGGTGCTGCCGGACGCGCCCACGCTGTACGGCAAGCTGCTGCTGGCCAAGGGCGACCGGGCCGGCGCGATCGAAGTGTTCCGCTCGGTCGGCGCCCAGCTGACCAAGCGCGGCTGGTTCAACCCGGTCTGGGCGCCGTGGGCCGGTCAGCTGGCCCTCGCCCTGGCGCCCGACCGGCCGGAGGAGGCCCGCGCGATGGCGGCCCAGGCGATGGAGTGGGCGGACAAGTTCGGCACCGCCTCGGCCCGCGGTACCGCGTTCCGGATCCAGGCGGCGGTGTCGGACGGCCAGATCGCGGTGCCGCTGCTGGAGGAGTCGGTCAACCTGCTCACCCAGTCCCCGGTCAGCTACGAACTCGCCTGTTCGCTGGTCGATCTGGGCACCGCGCTGGCCCGTACCGGTCGGCTGACCGACGCGGCCGAGTACTTCTACCAGGGCATCGAGCTGGCCCAGAGCTGCGGCGCCGACGTCCTGGTCGCCCAGGCCAGGCGGGAGCTGGCCAGGACGGGGCTGCGGCCGAACCGGCTGCGCACCCTGAGCAAGGAGTCACTCAGTCAGCACGAGCGCAAGGTGGCCGAGTTGGCCGCCAAAGGCGTCCCGCCGCAGCGGATCGCCGATCAGCTCAACGTCCAGCTGAGCCTGGTGCACCGGCGGCTGGCCGCCGTCCACCGCAAGATCGGCACCGGCCCCGAGGGCCTGGCCGAGGCTCTCGGCCTGCCCCGCCCGGAGTCGGAGGACACCGACTGACCGGCCAGGTGCCCGGTCCGATCCGGCGCGATGGGCCGGACAGCCCCTAGGCTGTGGGCAGACGACCGGATCGCACCGGGTCGGACAGAGCTCGCACCAGGAGGAACGGTTCATGGTGGCCCAGCAGACCGAGGTACGGCGGGAGCCCTTCGACGCGTCCGGCGCGGGTGCGGCGATCGAACGCTGGACGCTGCGCAGCGACCGGGTCGAGGCCACCGTGCTGACCCTGGGCGCCACGCTGCACGGCCTGACCGCGCCGGACCGGGCCGGCCGCCCCGCGCAGATCCTGCTCGGCACCGAGGAGTTGACGGGCATCCTGGGCCCGGCCCGGCACTACGGCGCCACCGTCGGCCGGTACGCCAACCGGATCGCCGACAGCCGGATCACCATCGACGGCGAGGAGTTCCCGCTCGCCCCCACCGGGAACGGCGTCACCCTGCACGGCGGTCCGGACGGCTTCGCGCACCGGATCTGGAGTGCCACCGAGATCCCGGGCGGCGTCCGGCTCCAGCTGCACAGCCCGGACGGCGACCAGGGCTTCCCCGGCGCGCTCGACGTCACGGTCGGGTACACCCTGGACGGCGCCACCCTGACCATCGCCTACCGGGCCGTCACCAGCCACCCCACCGTGGTCAACCTGACCAACCACGCCTACTTCAACCTCGCGGGTGAGGGCAGCGGAGACGTGCTCGGCCACCTGCTCACCCTGGATGCCGACGCGTACACGCCGGTGGACGCCCGGCAGATCCCGCTCGGCCCGTACGAGCCGGTGGCCGGCACCCCGTTCGACTTCTGCACCGCCCGCCCGGTCGGCAAGGCGATCGACGACGACCACCCGCAGCTGACGGCGGCCGGCGGCTACGACCACAACTGGGTGCTCCGGGAGCGCAGCGCGGACGGCACGCCGACCCGGGCCGCCTTCCTGGAGGACCCGGACAGCGGCCGCACCCTGGAGCTGCTGACCACCGAGCCGGGGCTGCAGGTCTACACGGCCAACGGCTTCCACGGTGCGGTGCGCGGCCCGAGCGGGGTCCCGTACGGGAAGTACGCCGGGATCGCGCTGGAGACCCAGCACCACCCGGACTCGCCGCACCACCCCGACTACCCGAGCACCGTGCTGCGGCCGGGCGAGGAGTTCCGGTCCACCACCGTGCTGCGGCTCGGCGTCGGCTGATCCGCATGGACGGTGTCGGGGCAGCAGCGGCGGGGAACGCAGGTGTGCACCGCGCACTGGCCGTCCCGGCCCGCCGGGCGCTGCTGGCCGAGCTGACCTCGGCCGCCGGGCCGCTGGAGGCCCAGCAGCTGGCCGCGACGCTGGGCCTGCACCCGACCACCATCCGGCACCACCTGACCGCCCTGGTCCAGGCCGGCCTGGTCACCGTGTCCCGGCACCCCGGCACCGGCCGGGGCCGCCCCAAGCTGCGCTACGCGGCCGCCCCCGCCCACCAACAGCTGGACGCCTACCGGGAGTTGGTCGAGATCCTGGCGCACGGCTACGGCCGGCTCGGCGCCACCCGGGCCGGCCGCGACTGGGGCGCCGGGCAGCCGCCGGACGACGCCCCGCTGGCCGACCGGGTCCGAGCCGCCGCCGAACGCTGGGGCTTCCGGCCCGAGCCGGGCCCGGACGGCGAACTGCTACTCCGGGACTGCCCGTTCCTCCGGACCGCGGAGCGGCACCCGGAGGTGATCTGCGCCGTCCACCAGGGCCTGTTGGACGCCCTGGCGGACGGTCAGCACATCGTCCGGCTGCACCCGTTCAGCGCGCCGGGCGTCTGCACCGTGACGATCGGGCCGGTCAGCGGCTAGCGAGCCAGAGGTCCGGACCGAAGACCTCGTAGTGGATCGCCCCGGCGGGGATGCCCCGGTCGAGGAGCTGGGCCCGGGCGGTGCGCATGAAGGGGAGCGGGCCGCAGAGGTAGGCGCGGACGTCGTGGGGGAGGTCGACGGTGCCGAGGTCGACCCGGCCGTCCTGGTCCTCGTACCAGCGGTGCAGGGTGGATCCGGGCAACTCGGCGGTCAGGGTGGTGAGTTCGGCGGCGTGGGCGTGGTCGGCCGCCGAGCGGTCGCCGTGCACCGCGACCACCCGGCGGTCGGAGCCGGTACGCACCAGGTGGTCCAGGATGCCGATCATCGGCGTGCAGCCGATCCCGGCGGAGGCGAGCAGCAGTGGGGCGTCGCCCTCGTCCAGGACCAGGTCGCCGAAGGGGTGCGAGACCTCGATCGGGTCACCCTCGCGGACCGTGGTGTGCAGGTGGCCGGAGACCTCGCCGTCGCGCTTCACGGTGATCCGCCATTCGTCCCGGCCGGGCGCGGCGGAGAGGCTGTACTGGCGGATCTGCCGGGCCCCGTCGGGGAGCTGGACGGCGACACTGACGTACTGGCCGGGGCGGAACGCGGCGACCGGCCCCCCGTCGGTGCGGCGCAGGGTGAAGGAGAGCGCGTCGGCGGTCTCCCGGGTGCGGCCGGTGACCGTCATCGACTGCCAGACGTCGCCCGGCTCCAGACCGGCCTCCAGGTACAACTTGGCTTCCAGGGCTATGAGTTCATTGGCCATCAGCCAGTAGACCTCGTCCCAGGCGGCGGCCACCTCGGGGGTGACGGCGGTGCCGAGCACCTCCACGATCGCGGCGAACAGGTGGGTGTGCACCACCTCGTACTGGGCCACGGTGACGCCGAGCGAGGCGTGCTTGTGGGCGATCCGGGCCAGCATCGCGCCGGGGCGTACCTCCGGCTGCTCGACCAGCATGGTGGCGTAGGCGGCGATCGAGCCGGCCAGGGCGCGGGGCTGGTCGCCGACCGCCTGGTTGCCCCGGTTGAACAGGTCGCGCTCCAGCTCGGGGTGGGCGGCGAACAGCTTGGCGTAGAACAGCGGGGTGATCTCCCCGATGGCCCCACCGACGGCGGGCAGGGTGGCGCGGACGGTCTCGGTCGACTGCGGGGAGAGCACAGGTTCCTCCAGAAACGCTGACGCGGACGGCTGCGCTCTCAATATAAATGACGTACATCATTTAAAAAGGGGGCCGGAGGTCCCGCCCTCGGAGTCGCGTCGGCCGACTACCTTGCGGCAACGTCCAGGACACGTGGACGTAACGATCCCCGGTTCTTGCAGAAACTTGCTGCAAGACCTTTCGACGGCGGTTGCATCGCTGTTACGTTCCTCCCCAAGCCCGACGGCCTGCAACGGCGCAGTCGGCGTGGGACAGCCATTATGCGCCGTCCACCTCCATCCCGGGCACCCCCACCTTTTCCCTAGGAGTTCTCATGCGGCGTGGCATCGCGGCCTCTGCCCTCGTTGCGGCCCTCGCGGTCACCATGGCAGCCTGTGGCAGCAGCGGCTCCGGATCCGATGACAAGGCTGCTGACGGCCCGGTCACCATCACCTACTGGGACACCTCCAACGCCACCAACGAGGCGCCGAACTACGAGGCCCTGGTCAAGAAGTTCGAGGCCGCCAACCCGAACATCAAGGTCAAGTTCGAGAACGTGCCGTTCGACCAGGCGCAGAACAAGCTGCAGACCGCGATGGGTGCCACCGGCGCTCCGGACGCCTTCCGCTCCGAGGTGGGGTGGACCTCCGCGTTCGCCAAGGCCGGCTTCCTGGAGCCGTTGGACGGCACCCCGGGGATGACCGACAAGGCCGCCTTCCAGGCCAGCCTGATCGAGCAGGCGACGTACGAGGGCAAGGTCTACGGCGCCCCGATCGTCACCGACACCCTGGGCCTGCTCTACAACAAGGAGCTGTTCACCAAGGCGGGCGTCACCAAGGCCCCCGCGACCTGGGACGAGCTGAAGACCGTCGCCGCCCAGGTCAAGGAGAAGGCCGGGGTGGACGGCTTCTTCCTGCGCGCCGGTGACGGCTACTACGCCATGCCCTTCCTGTACGGCGAGGGCACCAACATGGTGGACGCCAAGGGCAAGAAGATCACCATCGGCTCGCCCGAGGCCGTCAAGGCCGTCGAGACCTACAAGTCGATGTTCACCGCGCCCGGCACCGCCAAGGCCGACGTGACCACCGACAGCTACGCGCACATGATGGACGCCTTCAACACCGGCAAGGTCGCGGCGATCATCCAGGGTCCGTGGGAGATCACCAACATCTACAAGGGCGCCGCCTTCGCCGACAAGAACAACCTCGGCATCGCGGCCGTCCCGGCCGGCTCGGCCGGCAAGGCCGGTGCCCCCACCGGCGGCCACAACGTCTCGGTCTACGCCGGTGCGGACAAGGCCCACAAGGCCGCCGCCGAGAAGCTGGCCGGGTTCCTCACCTCCGCCGAGAGCCAGACCTTCCTGGCGCTGAAGAACTCCACCCTGCCGACCCGCACCGACGCGTACACCGCCGAGGTCAAGGCCAACCCGGGCATCGCCGGCTTCCAGGCGATCCTGACCGCCGCCCAGCCGCGCCCCGAACTGCCCGAGTACAGCTCGCTGTTCGGCTCGATCGGGACCAACCTCGGCAAGATCGTGCAGGGCCAGAGCAGCACCCAGGCCGGCCTGGACGCCACCGCCGTCGACTACCTGAAGCTGCTCCCCGGCTTCTCGAAGTAACCAGCCAGCCGTCCGGGCCGCCCACCTGACCGAGGTGGCCCGGGCGGCCGTTCCCGTACCGACAGCAGTCACCGCCCCGAGCCGCGGCGGACCTCCCGAAAAGGTGTCAACTCATGGCAGTCGCCGTGCAAGGCGCGCCCAGCAAGGGCAGCCACGACCCGCGCCCCGGCCTGGTGGCACGCGTCAAGCTCTCGTACAGCAAGCACTGGTACGCCTACGCGATGGTCGCGCCGGTCGTCATCGTGCTCGGCGTGCTGGTCGGTTACCCGCTGATCAACGGTTTCTACCTGACCCTGACGGACGCCAACAGCCTCAACTCGGCCCGCACCATCGGGGTCAAGGAGATCCCGGCCACCTACGAGTTCATCGGCCTGCACAACTACGCCGACATCCTCTGGGGTCCTGGCTCCTACGACCGGTTCTGGTCGCACTTCGTCTGGACCATCGCCTGGACGGTCATCTGTGTGACCCTCACCTACTCGACCGGTCTGGCGCTCGCCCTGCTGATGAACCAGCGGCTGCGCGGCCGCAGTCTCTACCGACTGATGCTGATCCTGCCGTGGGCGGTGCCGACCTTCGTCACGATCTTCTCCTGGCGGCTGATGCTGGCCGACGGCGGTGTGGTCAACGGACTGCTCGGCTCGCTCGGCCTGCCCGAACCCGCCTGGCTCTCCGACCCGTTCGCGCAGAAGGCGGCAGCCATCCTGGTGAACACCTGGGTCGGCGTGCCGTTCATGATGGTCTCCCTGCTCGGCGGGCTGCAGTCGATCCCCGACGAGCTGTACGAGGCCGCCGAGATGGACGGCGCCACCGCCTGGCAGCGGTTCCGCCACATCACCCTGCCCGGCCTGCGCACGGTCTCCTCCACGGTGGTGCTGCTCGGCGTGATCTGGACCTTCAACCAGTTCGCCGTCATCTTCCTGCTGTTCGGCAACGGCGCCCCGGACGCGCAGATCCTGGTCACCTGGGCCTACCGCCTGGGCTTCGGCCAACAGCCGCGCGACTACGCCCAGTCGGCCACCTACGGCGTGCTGCTGCTCTCCATCCTGATCGTCTTCACCAGCTTCTACCGTCGCTGGCTGGCCCGGAACGAAGAGGCTTCCCGATGACCGCCACCATCGAAGAGACCGTCAAGACCCCCGCCCCGGCGTCCCGTCCGGCCAAGGTCCGCCGACGCGGCGAGAGCACGCCGCTGGTCCGCGCCCTGTCGCACGGCGCCCTGGTGATCGCCAGCCTGGTCGCCCTCTTCCCGGTGGTGTACATCGGCTTCATCTCGCTCGGTCCGGACAAGATGGACTACCTGCACCCCGGGCAGATCTTCGACAAGATCACCTTCTCGAACTACTCCAAGGTGCTGTTCGAGACCGACTTCGCCACCTGGTTCCTCAACTCGGTGATCGTGGCCGGCGGCACCACCGTGTTCGGCGTACTGGTCGCCGCCACCACCGGCTACGCGGTCTCCCGGATGCGCTTCGCCGGGCACCGCCAGCTGATGTGGACCCTGCTGGTCACCCAGATGTTCCCGATCGCGGTGCTGATCGTGCCGATGTACACGATCCTCTCGGCGCTCAAGCTGCTGGACGGCTACACCGGCCTGATCATGGTCTACTCGGCCACCACCGTGCCGTACTGCGCCTGGCTGCTGAAGGGCTACTTCGACACCATCCCGATGGAGATCGACGAGGCCGGCCGGGTGGACGGGCTCAGCCCGTTCGGCACCTTCTGGCGCCTGATCATCCCGCTGGCCCGCCCGGGCCTGGCGGTGGCGGCCTTCTACTCCTTCCTCACCGCCTGGGCCGAGGTGGCCTTCGCCTCCACCTTCCTGCTGAGCTCCGGCAAGTACACCCTGGCGGTCGGTCTGCAGACCTTCGTCAGCCAGTACGAGAGCCAGTGGAACCTGATGGCCGCCACCTCGGTGCTGATCGCACTTCCCGCAGCCCTGGTCTTCTACCTGGTACAGCGTCACCTCGTGGCCGGACTGACCGCCGGCGCGGCCAAGTCCTGACGCTTCGACGTACCGTCAACTCAGCACCCGCCTCCGTCTGTTGCCGCGTGCCGCCGATCCGCACCCCGGACCGGCGGGACGACACCTAGTCCCCAAGGGATGACTGTCCATGACCCAGAACCTGGCCGACACCTCCCGGCCCGCCGCCGAGTCCATCGCTGCGAACGGTGCTGCCTCCAGAGGCTGGTGGCGGGATGCGGTCATCTACCAGGTGTACCCGCGCAGTTTCGCCGACTCGAACGGGGACGGCATGGGTGACCTGCCGGGTGTGCGCAGCCGGCTGCCGTACCTGAAGGCGCTGGGTGTGGACGCGGTGTGGCTGTCGCCGTTCTACGCCTCGCCGCAGGCGGACGCGGGGTACGACGTGGCGGACTACCGCGCGGTGGACCCGATGTTCGGCACCCTGCTGGACGCGGACGGGTTGATCCGGGACGCGCACGAGCTGGGTCTGCGGATCATCGTGGACCTGGTGCCCAACCACTCCTCCGACCAGCACGAGTGGTTCCAGCGCGCGCTGCGCGAGGGGCCGGCCTCGCCGCTGCGCGAGCGCTACCACTTCCGGCCCGGTAAGGGTGCCAGTGGTGAACTGCCGCCCAACGACTGGGAGTCCATCTTCGGCGGCCCGGCCTGGACCCGCACGGTGAACCCGGACGGCACCGACGGCGACTGGTACCTGCACCTGTTCGCCCCCGAGCAGCCGGACTTCAACTGGGAGAACCCGGCGGTCGCCGACGAGTTCCGCTCGATCCTGCGGTTCTGGCTCGACATGGGCGTGGACGGCTTCCGGATCGACGTCGCGCACGGCCTGGTGAAGGCCCCGGGCCTGCCCGACCTGGGCGGCGCCGACCAGCTCAAGCTGCTCGGCAACGACGTGATGCCGTTCTTCGACCAGGACGGCGTGCACGCCATCTACCGCGCCTGGCGCCGGATCCTGGACGAGTACCCGGGCGACCGGATCGGCGTCGCCGAGGCGTGGACCCCGACCGTCCAACGGACCGCCAACTACGTCCGCCCGGACGAGCTGCACCAGGCGTTCAACTTCCAGTACCTGGGCACCTCCTGGGACGCCGCCGAGCTGCGCGAGGTGATCGACACCTCGCTGGACGCGATGCGTCCGGTGGACGCCCCGGCGACCTGGGTGCTGTCCAACCACGACGTCACCCGGCACGCCACCCGGTTCGCCAACCCGCCCGGCCTGGGCACCCAGATCCGCACCCCCGGCGACCGCGAACTCGGCCTGCGCCGGGCCCGCGCCGCCACCCTGCTGATGTTCGCGCTGCCCGGTTCCGCCTACGTCTACCAGGGCGAGGAGCTCGGGCTGCCGGACGTCACCGACCTCCCGGACGAGGTCCGGCAGGACCCGTCGTTCTTCCGGCAGGCCGGTCAGGACGGCTTCCGGGACGGCTGCCGGGTGCCGATCCCGTGGTCGGGCACCGAGGCGCCGTACGGCTTCGGCCCCACCGTCGGCGGCCCGAGCTGGCTGCCGCAGCCCGCCGACTGGGCCGGGCTGAGCGTGGAGGCGCAGGCCGGGGACCCGACCTCGACCCTGGAGCTCTACCGCAGCGCGCTGACCGTGCGGCGGGAGCACCCGGACCTCGGGGCCGGTGCCTCGGTGGAGTGGCTGGACACCCCGGCCGGGGTGCTGGCCTTCCGTCGTGGCTCCTTCGTCTGCACCGTGAACGTCGGCGCCGAGCCGGTCCGGATCGCGGCGCCCGGCCGTATCCTGCTCTCCTCCACCGAAGCCGTCGCGGTGGACGGTGCCACCCTGCTGCCGGCGGACAGCACCATCTGGTGGGCGGTCTGACGTGGTTGCAATAGGCTCTGGGATCGTGACTACGGCGCGACTTTCGGACATCGCGGCGCAGGCGGGGGTCAGTGAAGCGACCGTCAGCCGCGTCCTCAACGGCAAAGCAGGGGTTTCGGCCACGACCAGGCAGACGGTGCTGGCCGCCCTGGACGTGCTCGGCTACGAGCGCCCGACCCGGCTGCGGCAGCGCAGCGCCGGCCTGATCGGCCTGATCACCCCCGAGCTCAGCAACCCGATCTTCCCGGCGCTGGCCCAGGTGATCGAACAGGTGCTGAGCCGGCACGGGTACACCCCCGTGCTCTGCACCCAGACCCCGGGCGGTTCCACCGAGGACGAACTGGTGGAGATGCTGGTCGAGCGAGGGGTGGCCGGCATCGTCTTCGTCTCCGGTCTGCACGCCGACTCGACCGCCGACCACGACCGGTACGCCAAGCTGACCGGCCGTCAGGTCCCGTTCGTGCTGATCAACGGGTACAGCGAGAAGATCGCCGCCCCGTTCATCTCACCGGACGACCGGGCCGCGATGTGGATGGCGGTCCAGCACCTGGTCGAGCTCGGCCACGAGCGGATCGGCCTCGCGGTCGGCCAGCGCCGGTACGTCCCGGTGCTGCGCAAGATCGAGGGCTTCACGGCGGCCGTGCGCGAGCTGCTCGGCCTGACCGAGGCGGAGGCCGAAGGGCTGGTCCACCACACCCTGTTCAGCGTCGAGGGCGGCCACGCCGCGGCCAACGCGCTGCTCGACAAGGGCTGCACCGCGATCGTCTGCGGCAGCGACATGATGGCGCTCGGCGCGATCCGGGCGGTCCGCCAGCGCGGGCTCGCGGTGCCGCAGGACGTCTCGGTGGTCGGCTTCGACGACTCCCCGCTGATCGCCTTCACCGAGCCGCCGCTCACCACCATCCGTCAGCCGGTCGAGGCGATGGCCACCGCCGCCGTCGACGCCCTGCTGGAGGAGGTCGGCGGGAGCCCGGGGCAGCGCGCCGAGTTCATGTTCCAGCCCGAGCTGGTGATGCGCGGCTCGACGGGCGCCCACGCCAAGGGCTGACCGGAGGTACGACGGCGGGGCACGAGAGATCTCTCGTGCCCCGCCGTCGTACCTCCGGTCAGCCCTCCTGGACGATCGGGGCGGGGCGGGCGCCGAGCCGCGCCTCGTCGGCGGCGTCCGAGGTCCGGGCCTCGGTGCGACGGCCCCGGGCCAGGTAGTCACGGAGGATCAACTCGACCGCGTCCTGCGGGTTCCTGGTACCGGAGAGCAGCATCAGCTCGATCGCGAAGTCGGCGTCGAGCGAGACGGTGACCTTGGCCATGCGGGGCTCCTTGGACGCAGGGGATACCGCCGCAGCATAGGCCGCCGGAGCCGGGCGGACACGGCGAACGGGCCGCCCCGGTCAGTCGGTCGGCGGCTCGTCGGGGGTCGCGCGCAGCTCGGCCAGCTCGGCCTCCAGCTCGGCGACCCGGCTGTTCAGGCGCTGGACGTCCTGGACCGCGTCCAGGTAGTTGGCCTTGTGCCGCTTCGCGACCTCGCTGAGGGTGTCGACCCGGTCGGCGAACGCGTCGCGCTCGACGGCGAGCGGCTGGACGGCGGTGTGGAAGACCGCCTCGGCGATCCAGTCCGCCCAGGCGTTGATGTGCTGGGTGCCGGCGGCGCCGCCGAGGTCGGCGTTCTGCAGACCCTGGAGCATCGCGGGCCGGATGGTCTCGGCGATCCGCTGGGTCGCGGTGGGCGGCACGGTCATGGCTGGTCCTCGCGGTCGAACTGTGGGCTGGCAACTCCGCGACATGACCGACGAAGCGAAGGCGCACATCACCGCCAGGATAATCGCTGCGGGCAGGCCGCTGCCCCGGAGCCGACCAGGGTCTCCGGGGCAGCGGCCTGGGTGCGTCAGACGCGACCGGCGAAGTCCGGCGCCCAGTTGGCGATGGACTCGGTCTTCACGCCCGCCCGCGGGTTGGCGGCCTCGACGTACTTGCCGTCGCCGATGTAGAGGGCGACGTGGTAGACGCCGGAGTTGCTGCCGTTGTTCGACCAGAACAGCAGGTCGCCGGCCTGGAGGTTGTCCAGCGAGACCCGGGTGCTGGCATCCGCCTGGTCGTTGGCGACCCGGGGCAGCGAGATGCCGGCCTGGCGGAAGGCCGCCTGGGTCAGACCCGAGCAGTCCCAGCCGCCGTTGCTGCTGCCGCCGTAGACGTAAGCCTGGCCGAGCTTGGACATCGCGAAGTTGATCGCGGCGGCCTTGCTGCCGGTCGCCGCCACCGCGGTGGTGGCGGTGGAGCCGGACGCGGCCTTGGTGCTCTTGGTGGTCTTGGTGCCGGTACCGGCCGACGACGAACTCGGCGCCGGGGCGGTCGACTTCGGCGCGCTGGTCACCACGGTGGTGGTGCCGCCGAGGGCCAGCTGCTGACCCGGGTAGATCATGTCCGGACCCTCGGACAGGATCGCCTTGTTCAGCTCGTAGAGCTTCTCCCAGCCGCCCTCGACGTTCTGGCTCTGCGCGATGGTGGAGAGCCAGTCACCGGCGACCACGGTGTAGCTCTTGGCCGCGGTGGTCGTGGTGGTGGTGGTCTGCTGCTCGGCCGCCTTCGGCGCCGGGGTGGCCGCCTTGGGGGTGGTGGCCTTCGGCGTGGTGGTCTTGGCGGTGGTGCCGGCCGAGGAGGTGTCGACCTGGGCGGCGCCGCCGCCCTTGGTCAGTCCGGCCTGCACGGAGCAGACCGGCCAGGCGCCGGGGCCCTGGGAGGCGAGCACCTTCTCGGCGATCGCGATCTGCTGGCCCTTGCTGGCCTGGTTGGCCTGGGCGGCGTACTGCGTGCCGCCGAACTCGGCCCAGGTGCTGGAGGTGAACTGGAGGCCGCCGTAGAAGCCGTTGCCGGTGTTGATGCTCCAGTCGCCGGTGGACTCGCACTGGGCGACCTTGTCCCAGGTGGAGACGGTGGCGGCGGAAGCGGAACCGGCAGTGAGGCACGGGACCGAGAGGCCGATGCCGACCACACCGGTCGCGGCGATCAGACGGCGGGTGCGCTTGGACGCGCTGCTGGACAGCATGAAGATGCGTTCCTCTCCCACGCCTGCGAGGTGAGCTGTCGGATTCGGGCTGGAGTTGCCCGGCCGTGCGTGAGCACGGCTTCACCCCGAGCCTGAAATCGGTCAAATCGGACCAATTGCAGGCGACTTACCTGTGGTTCCCCCGCCCCTGCCATGGTGCTTTGCTCTGCTGCCTGTTCATCCGATGGCAGGACTCGGCGTTCCGGATGAACTGGGTCCGTGTGGCCACGAACAGGGGAGCACGTTAGGCAGACTTAAGTTCAAACCGCAAACCTCTGTGATGTGGATCATGCTTTCTTTATGGAACCTTCATGGTGCGGAAGCGTCCGTTCCAGTGGTGTGTTTCGATCGAATCTGATCAAATCCCTTTCCGTTCAAGGGACTTGCCTATGCTTCAGGCGAGGCGGCCGCAGGCGCGGCCCGGGGGAGGGGTGCGCGGCACCATGCGGCACGCGAAGAGGCCCGGAGCGGGGCCGGAAGATAACGACTCGGCAAAGACCGGGCGCAGAAAGCTACTCGGCTGGATCGCGGCCGGCACGGTGGCCGCCGCGATCGGGGTGGAGGAGCTGGTCCGGCACACCGGTGACGCCCCTGACGTCGCCTCGGCTCCGCCGCCGCCCACGCCCGGGGCCTCCCACTCGCACGGCGCCCCGCTGCCGTCCGCCTCCCCGGAGCCCTCGCCTTCGCCCTCCCCGGAGCCGAGCCGGCCGGCCCGTCCGTGGTCGGACCCGGCCGGCTGGGGCGGCAAGCTGCCCGGCCCGGCCGCCGCCGTCCGGATCGCCGACCACGTGGTGCTGGACGGCGATGCGGAGGTGGGCTCGTTGGTGGTCGAAGCATCCGGCTCGCTGACCTTCGCGGCCGACCGCTCGGTGGTGCTCAGCTCGGCGGGCAACGTCGAGGTCAAGGGCAGCCTGACGCTGGCCCCGGCCGACACCGCCCTGCACACCCTGCGGTTCCCCGGCGTGGACGAACGGCGCTTCCAGGGCGGCGGTATGACGCTGATGCCGGACGACACCGGTCTCTGGGTCACCGGGGCCGGCTACCTGCGGCTGGACGGCGCCGCCAGGACGGCCTGGGTGCGCGCCGCCGGCGCGCTGAAGGCCGGCGACACCCGGATCACCCTGGCCGCCGAGCCGACCGGCTGGCGGCCCGGTGACGAGCTGGCCGTCACCCCGACCGGGGCGCCCGACGGCGACGGCTTCTCGGAGCGGTACGACCTGCGGACCATCGCCTCGATCAGCGGGGGCACGGTCACCCTGGACGGCCCGCTGAAGTACCCGCACCCCCGGGTGGCGACCGGAGGGGGCGTCACCGTCGGGGCGGAAGTGCTGAATTTAACCCGTAATGTCCGAATTGAGGGCACCGAGAAGGGCCGCGCCCACGTCCACCTCACCAGCTCCCGGAAGTCCGACGTCCGGCACGCCGCGCTGCGCTGGCTCGGACCGCGCGGCCCCGGCAAGGACCAGTGGAACGGCAAGGCGGTCACCGAGCCGGTCCTCGGCCGGTACGGGCTGCACTTCCACATGCTCGGCGACACCAGCCGGGGCACCGTGGTCGAGGGGGTGGTGGTCCGCGACACCGGCAGCCACGCCTTCGTCCCGCACGCCAGCCACGGCATCACCTTCCGCAGCTGCATCAGCCACCAGACCTGGGAGGACGCCTACTGGTGGGACGGGCCGCTGGACACCCGGACCCCGCAGGGCCCGTCGGACGACATCACCTACGACTCCTGCGTCGCCTCCCGGACCCTCTTCGACCCCAACCCGCGCGGCTACCGGCTGACCGGCTTCAGTCTCGGCGCGGGCACCGGCGGCGTGGCCAGGGACTGCGTGGCGGTCGGCGTCCAGGGCGCGACCGGCGCCTCCGGCTACCACTGGCCGGAGACCAGCGAGGGCGTCTGGACCTTCGAACGCTGCCTGGCCCACAACAACCTCGAGAACGGCATCTTCGTCTGGCTGAACGCCCAACACCACCACCTGGTCGGCCAGTTCGTGGCGTACCACAACGGCGGCTGGGGCATCGAGCACGGCGCCTACCTGAACGACTTCGACTACACCGGCAGCGTCCTGTACGGCAACGCCGCCGGGGGAGTGGCGCTGCACGCGCTCGGCCGGGACAAGGGGACGGTCCTGGACGGCCTGCTGATCGACGCGGCGGGCCAGTCCGACTTCGCGGTCTCCACCATGCACCACCAACTACCGGGGGAGACCGTCCTGGTGACCCGCAGTCGGCTGACGGGCTATCGGAAGGCGGGCGTCGCGTTCCGCGCGGTGGACGGCGGGGCGCCCGAGGACATCGCGGTGCTGGACTGCGAGTTCGGCGGCCCCGAGCTCTGGTTCGACCCCGCCCTGCCGGAGCCCAAACGCATCGTCTTCCGCCCGGCCGGCCAGACCCAGGCCGTCGAGGTCCGCCGCGACAACTCCCGTACCCCCACCACCGCCACCCCGGCCCCCCGCCCGGTGACGACCCCCCAACTCACCCTCCACGACACCGCAGCCCGCACCACCCGCCTCACCTGACCCCCAGCCAGCTACGGTCCAGGGGCTCGGGGCTCTGTTGCTGTGCGGCTCCGCCGCGTGGGCGACGCCGACTTTTGGCAGGTGCTCGGCCCGCTACGGAGTCCGGGGCTCGGGGAACTGAGACGCCGGCCTCGGAACAGGTGATCCGTTCAGGGGTGGTCAGGGACTTTCGTCTGTGACCCGAACGCCAGATCTCCTCGCAGTTCCCCGAGCCCCTGACCGTAGATGCCCGGACGCCTGCCAAAAGTGCAGTCCCCGAGCACCTGCCAACAGTGCAGCCCCGGGCTCGGGAGCTGAGTGCAGCGTTATGCCTGGTCGGCGAGCACGATCTCCAGGGCGGAGAGGTACGCCGAGGCGATCAGCTGACCGAGCGCCGCGTAGGCGCCGAGCGGAGCGGCCCCCGGGCAGCCGGTCTCCTCCGCCGCCGTCGCCAGCAGCTCGGGGTCGGCCTCGGGGCCGATCACCAGCGGGGCGAGGGCCGGCCGGACCGACCCGGTCGCCCGGAGGTGCTCGACGGCGGCCCGTACGGAGCCGGGCACGTCGAGTGCGGCCGGCACCACCGGAACCGCGAGCCGGGCGGCCAGCAGCACCCCGGTGATCCCGGCGGCCGCAGCCGCCTCCTCGCCGCCGGCGGTGGTGAGGACGACGCCGTCCGCCGCCGTGGCGATCGCGAACAGCCGGGCCCGGTCGGCCCGGGCCAGCCCGGCCTCGGAGAGCCGGACGTGGACGGCCTCGGCGAGCAGCGGGTGCGGGCCGAGCACGTCGGTGACCGTGGCGCCGGTCTCGGCGGCCAGTCGGTGCAGGTCCGTCAGGGAGCCGTGCGGGCCGGGCAGCAGGGGTACCAGGACCGGGGCCGGGAGCCCGGCCTCGGCGGCCCGGGCGAGCACCTCGGCGACGGTGGGGTACTCCGGATCGGCGCTCTCCAGGTATGCGGCGGCCGCCTCGATGCCGGGCTGTTCGCCCCGGACGATCGAGAGCAGTTCCTCGACCACGGGGCGGGACTCCGGACCGGCGGTGGCCGGGACGGCCAGCACCAACGACGGCGAACCCGCGGGGATCTCCGGCCGCTCGGGACGGCGGTGGCGCCCCCGCGCACGGGAGCCTGGAGTGCGGACGGGCAGTGGCGGGCCCGGGATGGCTGCTGTGCTCATGGCGGAGATCGTAGGACATTCCGTGGACCGGACCACAGTCGGCCCGCTCTCCGGACGGTGATCGGCGTCACAATCCGGCCGAGGTGACGGATCGTGAGGTGGCGCGAAAGGCCCGGCAAGATCGACAACCCGCTGGAGTTCGAGTACGCGCAGTCATCGGTATGTTCACGAATCGCTCGGCTTTGTCCGCATAAGGGGCGTCAACTTGCCTGCCCGACGGGCCCCGTGGAGGGATGATGCCCATACGGTGCACGCGCAAACACCCGTGCTGATGCACGTGCACTGGAGCTATCATCACGTCAAGTGAGGCGAACGCCAGGCACGTCGGGGAGAATTCGAATGCAGGACACTTACAACGGCATGGCTGCTGCGGACCTCGAAGACGTGGTCTGGCAGAAGAGCCGGCACAGCAACTCACAGGGGAACTGCGTGGAGTTCGCGGCGCTGCCCGGCGGCGACGTCGCGATGCGCAACTCCCGGTTCCCGGAAGGACCCGCGCTCATCTACACCCGGGCGGAGATCACCGCCCTGCTGCTCGGGGCGAAGGACGGGGAGTTCGACCACCTGGCCGGCTGATCCGGCGTCATCCTGGTGGTGCGTCAGAGGCCGTCGTGGAAGTCACCGCGACGGCCTTCGTCATGTCCTCATGTACTGGTGGAGCGTTCGGGCGCAGCCGTCCCGGCGGCGCCCGCGACCTCAGGCGGAGCGCCGGTGGCGGCCCGCCGTCTCGTTCTCGGCCTCGAAGACGGCCCAGACGACCTTCCCGGCACCGGCCAGGGGGTGCCAGCCCCAGGCCCGGCTGAACGAGTCGACCAGGTGCAGGCCCCGGCCGGACTCCGCGACGAAGTCGGGCTCCCGGGCCACCGGGCCCCGGCTGCTCGGGTCGCTGACGGCACAGACCACCTGCGGTGAGCGGTGCACCAGGCTGATCCGGATCGGGAGCCGGGCGGCGATGGCCTGGGTCGGACCGGGCTGGGCCGGTACCCGGACCGACTCGGTGAGTATTCGGACCGACTCGGCCGGCGGAGCGTCGGTGCGCTGCTCCAGCGCGTGCCGGAGCGCGTTGGTCACCAGCTCGGAGGCGACCAGCGCGACGTCGTCGAAGAGTGCGCCCAGGCCCCAGCCGTGCAGCGTCGACCGGGCGAACTCCCGGGCGGTTCTGACGGCTTCGAAGCGGGGAGCGAGAGTGCAGGTGACCACGTGGGGGTCGACCGCGATGGCCGTTCCGGTGCTCATGAAGAGCTCCTCCCATAAGGGGGCGGACACGGCTGGACCCGCCGGGGTCATGCCGGTCACCTCCGACTCGCTCGGCCTCACGGCCACCGCGTCGACCGACCGTACGCGCACACGGACAACCGGCCACGCGGGGGCGTGGCCGGAAGCGTGTGCGGAAACGCGTACAGGGGTCGACGCGGTGCCCGCAGGGATGCCAGGGGCGTGCAGGTGCACGTGCACCATGGTCCCGTGCGCACACTGCGGATGCAAGAGTCGATTCACGTGCAGTCGCACTATTGGCATATGCAAGCGCCGGATGCACGTGCATCATGGTGCCCGGAGCGCAGAACAGGGAGGTCGTTCCGTCAGTACCGGCACCCAGAGCGCTCAACTGATGGCAGACTGTGCGCTGTTTGCCCACGGCGGAGGTTTACGGCATGACCACCACAGCTCAGCCCGGCGGCGGTTCGATGGTGCGCCGTATCCTGCTCGGTTCGCAGCTCCGTCGTCTCCGCGAGTCCCGCGGGATCACCCGCGAGGACGCCGGGTACCAGATCCGCGCCTCGGAGTCGAAGATCAGCCGGATGGAACTCGGCCGGGTCTCCTTCAAGGAGCGTGACGTCGCCGACCTGCTCAGTCTGTACGGGGTGGACGACGGCGGCGAGCGGGAGGCCCTGCTCGGCCTGGTCCGGGAGGCCAACAAGTCCGGCTGGTGGCACAGCTTCAACGACGTGCTGCCCGGCTGGTTCCAGACCTACGTCGGACTGGAGGAGGCCGCCGCCCAGATCCGCACCTACGAGGTGCAGTTCATCCCCGGCCTGCTGCAGTGCGAGGAGTACGCCCGCGCGGTCTTCGGGCAGACCCGGCCGGTGATCTCCGAGGAGGAGCTGGAGCGGCGGCTCAGCCTGCGGCTGCGGCGGCAGAAGCTGCTCACCGACGGGCAGAGCCCGCGGCTGTGGGCGGTGATCGACGAGGCGGCGCTGCGCCGCCCGGTCGGCGGGCCGACAGTGATGCGGGCCCAGGTGCAGTACCTGCTGGACGTGTCGGAGCAGGCGAACGTGGTGATCCAGGTGATGCCGTTCCGGTTCGGGGCCCACGCGGGCGAGAGCGGTGCGTTCTCGATCCTGCGCTTCCCCGAACAGGACCTGGCCGACGTGGTCTACCTGGAGCAGCTCACCAGTGCGCTCTACCTCGACAAGCGCGACGACGTCGACGCCTACGTCCAGGTGATGGAGCGGCTCTGCGTCGACAGTCTGACCCCGGAGCAGACCAAGGACCTGCTGACCCGGATCCTGGCCGGTCACTGACCCGCCGTCAGTCCGGTTCGCCGGCCCGGGCGGGCGGCTGCCAGCGCGGCGGCGCGACCGGCTGCGGCGGTACGCCCAACTCCCAGGCCAGGCCGTAGCGGAAGAACAGGTCCGCCCGGATCGGCGGCAGCGAGACCGCCGCGCCGGGCAGCAGCAGCCCGATGCAACCGCCCATCAGCGCACTGCGCAGCACCGCGTGCTCGGCGACCGGGTCGGCCGCGCCCCAGGCCAGCAGCAGATCCTGCAGGACCTGCCCGAGCTGCCGCTGCTCCGGGTCCTTCACGAACGCGCCCATGTCCGGGTCGAGGATCAGCGCCAGGTGCGAGCGCATCACCCGCGGGTGGTCGAGGGCCAGCCCGAGCACCGCGTCGATCGCCCGGGCCAGCCGGGCGTCCGGGTCGCTGCCGGCCGGCAGCTCGGCCAGCGCACCGCTCAGCGACAGGTGCATCATCCGGTGGGTGGCCGCCTGCATCAGGAGTCGTTTGCTCTCGAAGTAGTACGACAGCAGGCCGCGGGCCAGGCCGGCGCGCTCGGCTATGTCGCCCAACGTGGTCCGGCCGTATCCGTGCTGGTCGACCAGCTCGACCGTGGCGCGCATGATGCGGAGCCGGGAACGTTGGCGCATTTCCTCGTTGACCGATTCCCCGCGAGGTGCCATCGTGTCTGCTCCGTACGTTGATTGGCTCCTGGCCAATATACTGGCAGGGCCGGTACGGGTTCCCTCAGGGGTACCCGGGTACGGCGACGAAGGTCGGCTCCACCAACACGGGGGTTTGGTGGAGCCGACCTTCGTGCTGCCCGGGTGTCGACCGGAGGTCAGCGCGGTGACAGGACCTCGGAGTTCGAGCCGACGACGGTGGCGGAGTAGTCGTAGTCGGGCACTGCGACCAGCTGCTTCCGGTTCCGCTCCACGGCCACCCCGACGGCGGTGACCAGGAAGCCGAGCAGCGAGATCCCGGTGATCACCAGCAGCGCCGGGCGGTAGCCGTCCAGCTGGGCGGCCGGGCTCTGGCCGCCGTTGCTGCCCGCGGTGATCACCGCGGTGGCGGCGGCCAGCACCAGCGCGCTGCCGACCTGGAAGGCGGTGTTCACCAGACCGGAAGCCAGGCCCTGCTCGTCGTCCGAGACGCCGTTGGTGGCGGCGATGTTGACGGACGGGAAGCCCAGTGCGAAGCCGATGCCGAGCAGCACCATGCTCGGCAGGACCAGGCCGACGAAGCTGCTGTGCTCGTCCAGCCGGAGGAACAGCACGTAACCGAGGGTGAGCGAGAGCACGCCGCCCAGCATCAGCCGCCCGGTGCCGAACCGGTCCACGATCGAGCCCATCTTGGTGGCCGACAGGGCGACCAGCGCACCGGCCGGCAGGAAGGCCAGCGCCATCTCCAAGGCGGACCAGCCGAGCAGTCGCTGCAGGTAGAGGGTGGCGACGAACTGGAAGCCCGCGTAGCTGCCGAACAGCGCGAGCGCGGTGAGGTTGGCCCGGGCCACGCCGCCGTTGCGGAAGATGCCGAGCCGGACCAACGGGTGCGCGGTGCGCTGCTCGATCACCAGGAAGGCGGCGGCCAGTGCGGCCACCACGATGAGTGACAGCACGGTGCGGGCGCTCGCCCAGCCGGCGCTCTGCGCCTCGGTGACGGTGAAGACCAGCAGCAGCAGCGATCCGGTGCCGGTGATCGCACCGGCGATGTCGTACCCGCCGGTGCCGCGCTCGGGGCGGGGCTGACGGGGCAGCAGGCGGAACGCGAAGGCCAGCGCGATCAGTGCGACCGGGACGGGCATCAGGAAGGTGAAGCGCCAGCCGACCGAGGTGAGCAGGCCGCTCAGCACCAGGCCGAGCGAGAAGCCGCTGGCCCCGGTGACGGTGTAGATGCTCAGGGCGCGGTTGCGGGCCGGGCCCTCGGCGAAGGTGGTGGTGATGATGGAGAGGCCGGCCGGGGCGGTGAAGGCGGCGGCCACCCCCTTGACGAAGCGGGCCGCGATCAGCAGGCCGCCGTTGTCGACCAGGCCGCCGAGCAGGGAGGCGGCGGCGAACACGGCGAGCGCGATCAGGAAGACCTCGCGGCGTCCGAGCAGGTCGGCCGCCCGCCCGCCGAGCAGCAGCAGGCCGCCGTAGCCGAGGACGTAGCCGCTGACCACCCACTGCAGGGTGGAGGTGGAGAGGTGCAGGTCGTCGCCGATCGAGGGCAGCGCGACACCGACCATCGAGACGTCGAGGGCGTCGAGGAACAGGGCGGCGCAGAGGACGATCAGGGTGCCCCAGAGCCGTGGGCTCCAGGTGTCGTCACCGTGGACGGACGGGGCGTCAGAAGGGGTGGCAGGGGCGCTGGTTGCCGAAGGCTCTCGGGCTGTGGTCATGAGGGAGACAGTACATGCATATGCATTCAATGCAAGTCGATTTAATGCGCTTGCAATAGGTTCCGAGGCATGTGCTAGCGTGGATCCCGTGTCAGAACTCGATGTCACCGCCGACGAGGCGGCCCTGGTCGGCGGCTGGCGGGAGTTGCTGGCCCGCCACGCGGCCACCGCGTGTGCGCTCGACCGTGAGCTCGGTGAGCTGCACGGCCTGGGCATGAGTGAGTTCGAGGTGCTGGAGCGCCTGTTCGAGGACGAGCGGGAGTCCGACCGGGAGAAGCTCCGGGTGCAGGACCTCGCGCACCAGGTGCACCTGAGCCAGAGCGCGCTGTCCCGGCTGATCGGACGGCTGGAGAAGGCCGGGCTGGTCGAGCGGGCGATGTGCGCGGCCGACCGGCGCGGCATCTTCGTGATGCTCACCGACGCCGGGCGGCAGCGGTACCGCGAGGCGCGGCCGGTGCACCGCGAGGTGCTGGCCCGGACGCTGCGCGGCACCCCCTGTGTCGACCGGACGTCAGGCGACGGGGCGTCAGAGTAGGGCGTGCAGGCCGGGTGCCACCGCGAGCAGCACCGCGGCCGCCGGCGCGGCCAGGGCCGCCACGGTGAGCCGGAGCCGGTGCCGGACGGGCAGCCGGGGCGCTCCCAGCAGCAGCCGGTCCACCCGGTGCGGGGACTGGGCCAGCTGCTGCGGCGGGCAGCCGCCGAAGACCCCGCGGCCGCTGTTGATCTCGACCAGCGCCAGTGCCGTGGTCACCCGGCCGTGCCGCCGGGCGGCCCGGTCGTCGGCGGCCAGCTCCACCAACTCGCCCACCTGATCCCGGAACGCGCTGAACACGCCCACCCCGGGGAAGCCGCCGGCCAGTGCCTGCGCTGACTGCGCCAGCCAGTGGTGCCTGGCCCGGACGTGCCCGCGCTCATGACTGAGCACCGCCTGCAGCTCGCCGGCGGTGAGCTGTTGCAGCGCACCCGTGGTGACCACCAGCCGGGCGCCCGGCCCGGGCAGCGACCAGGCCTCGGGGCGGACGTTCTCCAGCACCACCAGCTGCTCGCCGGTGCGCCGGGGGAGTGCCAGGCCGCGCGGCAACTCCGGCGCGCGGTGGGCCAGTTCGGCGAACCGACGGTCGCGCAGCGCGCGGGCCGCGAGCACCTCCCGGCCGAGCGACCAGGCCGTCCAGACCCCGCCGGCCGCGAGCAGCGCGGCGGCCAGCCGGCCCCAGCCCTCGGCACCCGCCAGGCCGTACGCCGCCTCGACGCCGTGCGGGGCGCCGGTGAAGAGCAGGTCGCGCAGGGCGGGGAGGGCGGCCGAGGCGGCCAGTAGCAGGCTGAGCAGGCAGCAGAGCAGGACGGCGATCACCAGGCACTGCCAGGCGCAGAGCGCCAGCACCGGTTCGCGATCGGGCCAGGGCGCCCGGGCCAGCAGTCGGGGCGCCACGGTGGACAGCAGGACGCCTAGCAGCAACAGACCGATCAGAGCCGTCATGGCAGGTGCTCCCCCAGGCGGGCACGCGGGCGCGACCGTGCGCCTGCTGCCAACCTACGCGCTCGGCGGGCCGGTGCGGAACGCCCCCGGGCCGGTCAGTGACCAAGCTGACACGGCCGGCGGGCCGGGCTCACATGGTCAGCAGCATCGCGAACATCCCGACGCCCATCGCCGTCCGGCAAGCTCTCGAGACGGCGGCCGGCCCGACGGCGATCCGGCCGACGCCGACCGGGCCGCTCGGGCCGTCCGGCACCGACAGCAGCCGGCTGCCGGTCCAGAGGGCGTACCCGCCGAAGTAGACGAGCAGCGCCCCGGTCACGGCCGGTGGCCCCATCGAGCCGTGGTGGCCGGCCGGGGCCAGCCCCATGTACGTCATGGCGAGCGCGCCGACCCCGTGGTGCAGCCGGTGGGCCCTGGGCGCGCCCGGGGCCAGCGCGCCGAGCAGCAGGGCGAGGGCGAGCAGGGCGAACAGCCACCCCCAGACGATCCCGGGCCGGAGCACCATCCCGGCCATGCCGAGCCCCATCAGGGCCTCGGCGGCGTCCGAGCCCTGCCCCGCCGGATCGCAGTCGCCCCGGCCGGCCCGCAGCCGGTGGAGCCCGAACGCGGACGAGGCGACGGCGAGCGCCGCGAGCAGCCAGCTGACCAGGACCGGACCGTGCACGGCGCCCCCTCCAGACCGGTGTGCCGGGACTCACGGTCCACGATCACCGATCCGGAGCGGGCTCAGCAGGGCGCGAACGGGGGCGCACGGAGGTGTGACGGGTGGTCAACTGCTGGGCGCGAGCCGTCCGGAGGCGATGATCCGCTTCAGGAACTGCCGGGTCCGCTGCTCGGTCGGGTCACCGAGGACCTGCTCGGG
The DNA here is from genome assembly GCF_044766665.1 of Kitasatospora sp. NPDC101801. Classification (NCBI taxonomy): domain Bacteria; kingdom Bacillati; phylum Actinomycetota; class Actinomycetes; order Kitasatosporales; family Streptomycetaceae; genus Kitasatospora; species Kitasatospora sp. NPDC101801. The sequence goes on along the minus strand of NZ_JBIWML010000028.1, from coordinate 9,769 downwards.
CGGCCCCTGTTCGAGCACCACCCCGGCGTCCAGGAAGCAGACCTGGTCGGCCACCTCGCGGGCGAAGCCCATCTCGTGGGTGGAGAGCACCATGGTCATCCCCTGCTCCTTCAGGTCCCGGACCACGGCGAGCACCTCACCCACCAGCTCGGGGTCGAGCGCCGCGGTGATCTCGTCCAGCAGGAGCAGCCGGGGCCCGGTGGCCAGCGCCCGGACGATGGCCACCCGCTGCTGCTGCCCGCCGGAGAGCCGGTCCGGGTACTCGCCGGCCCGGGCCGCCAGCCCGAGCCGGTCCAGCAGTTCCAGCGCGTGCGCCTCCGCCTCGACCCGGGCCCTGCGGTGCACCCGGCGGGGCGCGAGCGTGACGTTCTGCAGCACGGTCAGGTGCGGGAAGAGGTTGTACGCCTGGAAGACCACGCCGATCCGGCGCCGGACGGCGTCCTGGTCGGCCCGGGGCTCGGTGATCTCCTCGCCGTCCAGGAAGATCGCGCCGTCGTCGATCTCCTCCAGCAGGTTGGCGCAGCGCAGCAGGGTCGACTTGCCCGAGCCCGAGGCGCCGATCAGCGCGGTGACCGAGTGCGCCGGCACGGTCAGGTCGACGTCGCGCAGCACCGGTTGGCCGCCGAACGACTTGCGGACCGCCTCCAGGCGCAGCACCGGTTCGGTGCCCGGCGGTTCTCCGGTCATACGGCGCCCCCCTGGAGCTGACGACGGTTCATCCGGGTGGTGATCCAGTCGGTGAACCGGGTCATCGGGACGGTGAGCACGATGAAGACCAGCGCGGCGACCAGGTAGGGCGTGTAGTTGAAGGTCCGGGAGGTGACGATCTTCGCGGCGAACACCGCGTCGATCACCCCGCCGATCGAGACGAGTCCGGTGTCCTTCTGCAGCGAGACCAGGTTGTTCAGCAGCGGCGGCACCACCCGGCGCACCGCCTGCGGCAGCACCACGTAGCGCATCGACTGGGCGTGGCTCAGCCCGAGCGAACGGGCCGCCGCCCGCTGGCTGGGGTGCACCGACTGGATGCCGGCCCGGAACACCTCGGAGACGTACGCCGAGTAGGTCAGCACCAGCGCGGCGCCGCCGAGCACCAGCGGGTCGGTGGTCACCCCGGTCAGCCGGAGCGCGGGCACGCCGGTGATCATGATCAGCAGGCAGATGATCATCGGCAGGCCGAGGAAGAAGTCCACGTACGCCGTGGCCAGCAGCCGGACCGGCAGGAACACCGGGCCGCGCAGCGTCCGCAGCACCGCCAGCAGCAGGCCGAGGACCAGGATCAGCGCCCCGCAGACCACCATCAGGGTCAGGTTGATCCGTAGGCCCTTCAGCACCTCGGGCAGGGCCAGCCGGGCGTAGTGCGCGTTGAAGAAGGTCTCCCTGGTGCGCTCCCAGCCGGGGGAGTTGACCACCACCAGGTAGAGCACCAGCGCGGTGGCCGCCGTGCTCGCGGTGGCCACCAGCACCGAGCGGCGGGCCCGGCCGCGCCGGAACGCCTCCCGGGCCAGCCGCCGCTCGGAGGGCCGGTACCCGTCGGTCCCGGTGGTCACTTGAGCACCGGCGCGGAGACGGCGTCGGCGAGCCACTGCTGCTCCAGCCTGGCCAGCGTGCCGTCGGCGCGCAGCGCGTCCACCGCCTGGCTGACGCAGCCGGTGAGCGCGCTGCCCTTGTCCAGCACCAGGCCGAACTGCTCGGTGCCGGCGGCGCTGAGCTGGCCGATCACCTTGGCCTCGGTCACCTCGGCACCGGTGATGTAGAACGCGGTGGGCAGGTCGACCACCAGGGCGTCGATCTGACCGTTCTTCAGGGCGGCCTTGGCCAGGTCGTTGTCGTCGAAGACGGCGGGCTGGGTGCTCGGCCTGATCTGGTCGGTGACGGCGGCGAGGCTGGTGGTGCCGACCTGGGCGCCCAGCTTGACGCCCTTCAGGTCGGCCAGGCTGCGGGCGTCGGCCGCCTTGGAGGTCTTCAGCGCCACCACGGCCTGCCGGACGTCGTAGTAGCCCGAGGAGAAGTCCACCGACTGCTTGCGCTCGGCGTTGACCGACACCTGGTTGATGTCGAAGTCGAAGTCCTTGGCACCCGGGGCGAACGCCTTGTTGAACGGGCTGACCACCCAGCTCACCTTGGACTTGTCGTAGCCCAGCCGCTCGGCCACCGCGAAGGCCACCGCGGACTCGAAGCCCTTGCCGTTCGCCGGGGTGTCCTTGGAGAACCAGGGGTCGTACGCGGGCTTGTCGGTGCCCACGGTCAGCGTGCCGGCCTTCTTGGTGGCCAGCGCGCCCTTCTCGCAGCCGCCCGCCGCCGCGCCGGAGGTCTTGCCCTCCTCCTGCGGCGCGCAGGCGGTCAGCAGCGCGGCGGCCGTCAGCAGGGCGGCCAGCGGGGCGAGACGGATCGTGCGCGGAACAGTGGTCACGAGAGGCTCCAGGAGGCAGCAGAGGTGAGATCGCCAGGGGGAGAACTGCCCAGCGGGCGCGCGGACACTCCGGTGGCGAGGTCTCGGGGCAGCGGGCATGGTCGGCGTACGGCACCGACTCCGCGGTGCCCCGACGAGGTGTCAGCGGCGGTGACGACAACAGTCCGCGCGACAACAGGAGGGCACCCGGAGCAGGTCGAGGTGGCGGACCGCCACGGAGATCACCGCCGGGAGCATGGCGGGAGGTTCGCACCCCATCGGCGGAACTGTCCAGATCGTCCGCGCAAGTGTCCGAATGGCGGACACGACACTGTTCACGTCAGTGTCCGTCCAACCCCCCTTGAACAGGAGAACCTTTCGAATCTATGGTGTCCCTGTCGAAATAACTCCTGTCGAAGTGGGTCTCTGATGCAGAATCTTTCGCCCGGGCTGACTGTGGCGGCCGAACTCTCCGGAGTCACCCCGGCCGGTCATGCGGCACACCCCGCCTGGCTGCGGCTCAAGGAGGCCGTCGAGGCCCTGCGCCCGCTGCAGTCCAAGGACGGCTCCATCGACCTCTCCACCGTCCAGCGCTCCGCCGTGGACCCGCTGGTGGAGACGGTGCTCGGCGCGGTCGAGGAGCTCACCCCGCTCTTCCCGCACTCGGCCGGCTACCTCACCGCCGTCCTGGCGGACCTGCGCAAGTGGGCCGACACCGGCTACCGCGAGCCCGACTTCCTGGACTCGCTGCTCGCCTTCCAGCCCGCCGAGCAGCGCGAGGACGGCCTCGAGCACCTGGTGGTCTTCCCGATGTACACCCAGAACGGCAACCCGGACCGCAACCTGGAGGCCGTGCTGCTCAAGGTGGTCTGGCCCGAGTGGCTGGCCGAGCTGGAGCGCACCCGGTTCGACAACCCGATGTTCGTGCCGATCACCTTCACCGACTTCACCGCCGGGTACGACACCAACTCCGCGGTGCTCTTCCCGGAGACCGTCGCGGTCCGCCAGGCCCCCGAGCGGTTCACCTGGGGCGGCATCTTCTGCGACCGCGAGGCGGCCCGCTTCCGCGCCGTCACCACCAGCGCGGTCAAGCAGCTCGGCCTGGAGATCCCGGCCGACGCGACCGAGCTGCTCGCCGACCAGCAGCGCGCGCAGCAGACCTTCGTGCTCTGGGACCTGGTCCACGACCGCACCCACAGCCACGGCGACCTGCCGTTCGACCCGTTCATGATCAAGCAGCGCAGCCCGTTCTGGATGTACGGCCTGGAGGAGCTGCGCTGCGACCTGACCGCCTTCAAGGAGGCCGTCCGGCTGGAGGCCGAGGGCTACGAGCAGGGCCGCGACGTCCAGTACGCGATCCTGTTCGACCGGATGTTCCGCTTCCCGGTCAGCGGCGACCGGGTCCGCAACTACGACGGCATGGGCGGCCAGCTGCTCTTCGCGTACCTGCACAAGCACGACGCGCTGCGCTGGCGCGACAACCGGCTCTCGATCGACTGGGAGCGGGTCGCCGAGGTCACCAACGCGCTCTGCGGCGAGATCGAGACCCTCTACCGGGACGGCATCGACCGCCCGAAGACCGCGCACTGGATCGCCGCCTACCAGCTGGTCTCCCGCTACCTCACCCCGCACCCGGCCTCCACCTGGGCCAAGGGCCCCGAGGCGCTCCCGCTCGGCACCGCCGACGGCAAGGCCCTGAACAAGGCGCTGTGCGACGCCGTGCTGCCGGACGAGTTCCCGCTCAGCATGTTCTACGAGGCCCTGGCCAAGAAGCTCAGCGGCGTGATCGCCGCCACCACCGGCATCACCGGTGCCTCCGCCGACCGCCAGGGGGCCGCCGCGTGAGCACCCGTCAGCTCGACGGCAAGGTCGTCGCGGTGGCCGGCGCCACCGGTGCGGCCGGCCGGGCCGTGCTGCGCCGGCTGGCCGCCGACGGTGCCACCGTGGTCGCGGCCGGCAGCGACGCCCGCCGGCTGGACGAGGTCATGGACGCCACCCGCGCCCAGGTCCCCGGCTCCCGGGTCAGCGGCCAGGTGATCGACCTGCTCGACCCGCAGGAGGTGCACGACTGGGCCGACCACCTGGAGGCCGAGCACGGGCACGTCGACGGCGTCTTCCACCTGGTCGGCGGCTGGCGCGGCAGCAAGACCTTCTTCGACAGCCGGATCGACGACTGGGACTGGCTGCACGACCGGGTGGTCCGCACCCTCCAGCACACCTCGCTGGCCTTCCAGCCCGCGCTGGTGCGCAGCGCCGCCGGCCGGTACGCGATGATCTCCGCGACCGCCGCGCACAAGCCCACCGCGGGCGGCGCCGCGTACGCCGCCGCCAAGGCGGCGAGCGAGGCGTGGACGCTGTCGATGGCGGACTCCTTCAAGAAGGAGACCACCTCGCCCGACGGGGTCCCGACCGCCGCGGCCGCGATCCTGGTGATCAAGGCCCTGGTCACTCCGGAGATGCGGGTCGAGAAGCCCGAGGCGAAGTTCCCCGGCTTCACCGACACCGCCGACCTGGCCGACACCCTGGCGGGCCTCTGGGACCGCCCCGCAGCAGAACTGAACGGACAGCACCTGTGGTTGACAGCCCGATGAACGTCGCCCCCGAGAGCGTCGGCACCGACGCCGTCCGCCGGCACGACCCCGCCGTCCGGGGCTTCGCCAGCGACAACTACGCCGGGGTGCACCCCGAGATCCTGGCCGCCATCGCGGTCGCCAACGGCGGGCACCAGGTCGCGTACGGCGAGGACCAGTACACCGAGCACCTCCAGCAGGTGTTCCGCCGGCACTTCGGCGACCGCGCCGAGGCGTACCCCGTCTTCAACGGCACCGGCGCCAACGTGGTCGCCCTGCAGGCGCTGCTGCCGCGCTGGGGTGCGGTGATCGCCGCCGAGTCGGCGCACATCAACGTGGACGAGTGCGGTGCCCCCGAGAAGATCGCCGGGCTCAAGCTGCTCACCGTGCCCACCCCGGACGGCAAGCTCACCCCCGAGCTGATCGACCTTCAGGCCTGGGGCTGGGGCGACGAGCACCGGGCCCAGCCGCTGGCCGTCTCGATCACCCAGAACACCGAGCTGGGCACGGTCTACACGGCCGAGGAGATCAAGGCGATCTGCGACCACGCCCACGAGCACGGCATGCTGGTCCACCTGGACGGCTCCCGGATCGCCAACGCGGCCGCCGCCCTCGGGCTGCCGCTGCGCGCCTTCACCACGGACGCCGGCGTCGACGTGCTGTCCTTCGGCGGCACGAAGAACGGTCTGCTGCTGGGCGAGGCCGTGGTGGTGCTCAACCCGGAGAAGGTCAGGAACCTCAAGTTCCTGCGCAAGATGTCGATGCAGCTGGCCTCGAAGATGCGCTTCGTCTCCGTGCAGTTCGAGGCCCTGCTGAGCGGCGACCTCTGGCTGCGGAACGCCTCGCACGCCAACGCGATGGCCAAGCGCCTGGAGACGGCGGTCCGGGACATCGAGGGCGTCACCGTGGTGCGTCCGGTCCAGGCGAACGCGGTCTTCGCCCTGCTCCCGCGTGAGGTGAGCGAGCGGCTGCAGAAGCGTTACCGCTTCTACTTCTGGGACGAGCAGACCGGCGAGGTGCGGTGGATGGCCGCCTTCGACACCACCGAGGCCGACATCGACGCCTTCGCGGCCGCGATCGCCGAGGAGATGGGCCGGGCCTGACGGCCGTCCCGTCGCACCGGACCCACCGACTGCCTCCCGCCGTTCGACGGCGGGAGGCAGTCGGCGTCCGGCCGTTCGTCAGGTCAGCGGAGCGGCTGGGGAGCCGTACCGCCGACCAGGTCGGCCAGCTCGGTCAGGGCGGGGCCGAGCGGCAGCCCGATCCGGGTGGCGGCCAGTTCGTCGCCCCGGGTCGGGCCCTGGTTCACGATCGCCACCGGGGTGCCGTCCCGGGCCGCCCGGCGGACGAAGCGCAGCCCCGACATCACGGTCAGCGAGGAGCCGAGGACCAGCAGCGCCTGCCCGGCCGCCACCAGCTCGAAGCAGCGCTCCACCCGGGGCTTGGGCACGCTCTCGCCGAAGAACACCACGTCCGGCTTGAGGACCCCGCCGCACTCCGCGCACGGTGCGACCCGGAACGCCGCCACCACGTCGTCCGGCAGCAGCGCGTCGCCATCGGCCTGGGTCCGGGCGCGGCTCTCCCGGAAGTCCCCGTTCAGCTCGGTCAGCCGCCGGTCGAGGTCGGCGCGCGGGGTGAGGTGACGGCAGGTCAGGCAGACCACCCGGTCCAGCCCGCCGTGCAGCTCCACCGCCTGCCGGGTGCCGGCCGCCCGGTGCAGGCCGTCCACGTTCTGGGTGATCACCGCCGACACGTGGCCGGAGCGGCGCAGCCGCTCGACCGCCCGGTGCCCGGCGTTCGGCTCGGCCCGGGCGATGGTCCGCCACCCGGCGTGGCTCCGCGCCCAGTAGCGGCGGCGGGCCTCCGCGCTGCCGGTGAACTCGTCGTACGTCATCGGGTTGCCGCGCCGTCTGCTGCCGGTCTCGCCCCGGTAGTCGGGGATGCCCGACTCGGTCGACAGCCCCGCCCCGCTCAGCACCACCACGCCCCGCCCGGCCAGCAGACCGGCCAGTGACTCCAGTGCCGCGGCCCGGTCCTCGTCCGCCACAGGTGCACTCATGCGGCCAGGGTAGACCTGCCCGGGGTGGGAGTCGGGGGCGTACCGCGGTGTAGTAGGTTCCTCCTGGGCACGAAGTAAGTATCGAAAGGGAACTCACTATGGCTCAGCAGACCTGGACCGCCGTCGACGACTACTTCAACGGCCTGTTGGTGGCGGAGGACGACGCGCTCCTCGGCGCCGTCGCCGACAGCACGGCGGCCGACCTGCCCGCCCACCAAGTCGCGCCCAACCAGGGCAAGTTGCTCCACCTGCTGGCCCGGATCAGCGGCGCCCGCAGCATCCTGGAGATCGGCACCCTCGGCGGCTACAGCACCATCTGGCTGGCCCGCGCCCTGCCGGCCGACGGGCAGCTCGTCACCCTGGAGGCCGACCACCGCTGCGCCGAGGTGGCCACCGCCAACCTCACCCGGGCCGGCCTCACCGACCGGGTCGAGCTCCGCCACGGCCAGGCGCTCGACACCCTCCCGGAGCTGGCCGCCGAGGGCCGCGCCCCGTTCGACCTGGTCTTCATCGACGCCGACAAGCCCTCGAACCCCGCCTACCTGGAGTGGGCACTGCGCCTGACCCGCCCGGGCAGCCTGATCATCGGCGACAACGTGGTCCGCGACGGCGCCGTCACCGACCCGTCCTCCGACGACCCCCGGGTCCAGGGCGTCCGCACCTTCACCGAACAGATCGCCGCCCACCCCCGCCTCACCGCCACCGCGCTGCAGACGGTCGGCTCCAAGGGGTACGACGGCTTCGTGCTGGCGCTGGTCACCGGCTGACCGTCGGGACCGCGCTCAGCCCTCGGGACCGCGCTCAGCCCTCGGGCGGAAAGGTCTCGACGGTCCGTCACGCCGCTCAGTAGGCTCCGCGCGACAACAACGGGGGACGGGGAGCGGCATGACGGCCACGGAGCTGCTGATCGCGGTGGTGATCGGCACGGCGATCGGAATACCACTCGGGCTCTGGCTGAAGCGACGCCTGCAGGGTGTCGGTTCCGGGCCGGAGGCGAACCGGGCCTTCGCGGACGGGCTGTGCCGCGAACTCCTGGAACGGACCGCCTACCCCGGCGAGTGGATCGACCTGGGCGCCTACCTGGCTGAGCAGCCCTACGCCCGTTCCCGCCTCCAGCGTCTGGCGATCTTCTCCCTGCTCCACCGAGACGGCACCCTGGACGAGCTGCCGGTCCCGGACTCGGTGGTCAAGGGCGGTGTCTCCGCTCGCCTCTCCGAGCGGGCCTGGCTGGACCATCACGAGGCCCGGGCGGCCGGCCGCCGTTCCGGCGACGATACGGGCGACCCGGGGGCGCCCGCGCAGCCCGCCGTACCGACCTGCCGCTGCTGCGACGAACCCCTGGACACCAGCGAACCGGCTTTCAACCTGGTGCTGCCCGACCCGTTGGCCGAACTGACGGAGGCGGAGCGGGAGCGGACCATCACCTTCCACTCCGAGCAGACCGTGCTGACCCGGACCCTCGGCGGTTTCGTCCGGGCCCTGCTGGCCGTGCCACTCACCGACGGACGGACCGTCAGCCTCGGGGTCTGGGTCTCCCTGGAAGCGGACACCTACACGCAGTTCGCCGACGCGGTGCACGGCCCGGACGACACCGCCGCCGGTCCCTTCGAGGGCAGACTCGCCAACGCCCTGGATCCTTGGGGCGAGGGCATCCTCGCCGCGCCCGTCTCGATCAGCTCCCCGCGCCGACCGGAGGGGCTGCGCACTCCGAGGATCCTCGACAGCCCCGTCCCGGTGGTGGCCGGCATCCTGCGGAAGCCGTGGCCGCCGGCCGAGATCCTGACGGGCGAGCGGGCCTGGGCGCTCGCGTACGACCCGGAGAATCCGCCGAAGCCGCACGCGCACCACTGATCGGAGCCTGGTGGGCGGGCGGCCGGCGCTTGGAAGCGGCCTGTCGCGTGCGTGCGTCAGGCGAGGAGGTGGGCCAGCACGCTCTCCTCGACCGGGTAAGGCCGCTCCCGGGGGAGCAGTTCGGCGGCTGCGTCCAGGTCTCCGCTGCGCACCAAGGCGTGCACCTGGTGAGCGAGTGGCGTCACGTCCGTGATGGAGACGGTCCACTCGTCCGCGTACCGGGTCGCCGCCTCTCCGCTGAGCCCGAGCTGCAGTGACCGGTACGGGAGCGGTCGGAGGTGCAGATCGCGCTCGGGGTCCCACTGGACGCGGGTCGGAGCCCGCTTGAGCTCGCGCTTCCAAGCGCCGTGCTCGGTGTGCAGGCTCCGCTCGTAGTGCGAGAGGCAGGCGTGCCGCAGCGCCCATTCGAAGCCGGCGCGGGAGATCTCGACGGCCAGTACGGTCTCCTGCCCCTCATTCAGACCCCAGCCGCAGCGGTACATCATCCAGAGGAACGACGGTTTGATCCAGGTCATCCGGCCCCGCTGCCAGACCGGGGGAAACCGACCGTCGCGGGCGGCCGGCTCGCCGATCTCGGGGCGGTAGGCCTGGTAGACGGTGACGGTGGTGGCAGTGTGCTGCGCGCGAATCCGGCGCTTCGGTTCCTCCATGGCACGAGGATGGGGCCGGTCGGGTGGAGCGGACCACTCGATTTTGCGTGCGAGCCGCTCCGGGCCGTTGGTCCCGCCGACGAGAACGTGCTGGTCAGGGGGCCTGGAGAGCGGCTGTCGGGCGGGTCGGATCGGCCGGGCGGAGGCGATTTGCTTGTGGGGCGGCGATGCCCGTACAGTTCCGGAGTCGCACCGCGAGGGGCGAAGAAAAGCGAGTCGGGTGAATGAAACTCCGGAAAACGGAGCGGAA
>NZ_JBIWML010000027.1:0-101631 GCF_044766665.1 Kitasatospora sp. NPDC101801 | reverse complement strand
GCGCTGGCGCTGGTCATGACGGCTTCGGTGCGCAGGGGGTTGATCTCGGAGACCGCGCCGACCAGGGTGGTCTTGCCGACGCCGAAGCCGCCTGCCACGACGATCTTCGCGGAGGTGGTCGCGCGGGCGGGGGCGGCCGCGTTAGAGCTTGCGAAGTCCACTGAGGACCCTTTCGAGCAGCGTGACGTCAGGCGTTCCGCCCGACTCGCCCGCGGCGGCGGGCTGGTGGATGGCGACAAGACCGGCTTCCGCCAGGTCGGCGACGAGGATCCGGGCGACCCCGAGCGGCACACCGGCCAGCGCGGAGATCTCGGCGACGGACTTCACTTCGCGGCAGAGACTCACGATCCGGGCGTGCTCGGGCAGCAGGCCACCGGTGCGCTCGGCGGAGGCGGTGGTGGAGATCAGCGCCTCGATCGCGAGCTGGTACCTGGGCCGGGTGCGGCCGCCGGTCATCGCGTACGGACGGACCAGCGGCTGCTGCTCGTACCCGCCGGACTCCTGGCCGCCGTAGCCACTGCCGCTGCCGCTGCCGGACTGCCGGGGGCCGTAACCGCCGCCGCCGTACCCGTTGTTGCCGTAGGAGCCGGCGGGTGTCGGGGTCATGAGTCCTCCTTGTGCTGCCGCCGTTCGCAGCAGGTTCCGGCTGGGTGAAGGCCAGCCGAGGCGGTGGTGTCAACTGCCCTGCGGCGGCTGACGGCTGGGGCGCCGGACCGGGTCGGTCGGTCCGGCGCATCGAGGGTGACGAACCGTCAGTGCAGGAGACTGCCCTGGAGTTCGGCGCGGAGTGCGGGGGTGAGGACGGCTCCGGCGCGGTCGACGAGGAGGGCCATTTCGTAGCCGACGAGGCCGATGTCGGAGTCGGGGGCGGCGAGGACGGCGAGGGAGGAGCCGTCGCTGACTGCCATGAGGAAGAGGAAGCCGCGTTCCATCTCGACGACGGTCTGGTTGACGTCGCCGCCCTCGAAGATCCGGCTGGCGCCGGAGGTGAGGGAGGTCAGGCCGGAGGCGACGGCGGCGAGCTGGTCGGCCCGGTCGCGGGGGAAGCCTTCGGACATGGCGAGCAGGAGACCGTCGGCGGAGACCACCACCGTGTGCGACACCCCGGGGGTGTTGTCCACGAAATTGGTGATCAGCCAGTTCAGGTTCTGTGCGGCCTGGCTCATCTGACTCAACTCAACGCTCCTGGTGATCTGGGCCGAACTCCCCGGAACCCGGGTTGCCCTGCGCACCGTTCTGCCGGCCGCCGCCGTTGCGGTGGCCTCCCCCGAAGCCGTCGAAGCCCTGCGGGCCACGGCTCTGCTGCTGCCCCTGGCCGGGCTGCCCCTGGCCCGGCTGCTGCCCCTGGGCCTGCTCCGCGCCCGCCTGCCGGCCCTGCTGGATGCCGCGGCGCAGGTTGGTGAGCCGGCCGCGCACCTCCTCGGGGGCGCGGGAGACCTGCGGACCGGTCAGCGGCGCCGCCTCGGCGGTGCCGGAGACCAGGTTGGCCTGCGGGGTCCGCCGGGGCAGGCCCGACATGGTCAGCCCGTCGGAGGACGGCTCCCGGACCTGCTCGGCCCGGCGCCAGCGCTCGTCGTTGGCGGACGGCCGCCACGGCGCGTCCCCGAAGCCGGGGGCCCGCTGGGCCTGCTCCTGCTGGGGCGCCTGCGGCTGCTGCGGGCCCTGGGCCGGACCGGCCTGCTGCTGCGGACGCGGGGCGGCGCCCGGCTCGGTGAAGCCGGGGGCGGAGGTGCCGGGCCGCCGGGGCTGGTAGGACCGCGGACGGTCCTCCGGGCCACCGGGCTGGGCCGGACCCTGCTGCGGGGCCGGCCGGCCCTCGGTGCCCCTGGCCCGGCCGGGCAGTGGCTGGCCGCCGCCCTGACCGAGCGGGCCATGGCCCTGCTGGCCCTGACCCTGCGCGCGCGGGGCCTGCTGGCTCTGGGCCTGCGGGCGCTGACCGAGGTCCTGGCCCGGCCGGAGCCGGCCCGCCGACGCGTCCTGCGGACGCGTCCACTGCTGGGTGTCCTCCGCGCCGGGACCGGTCGGCAGCGCCATCGGCTGCTGCTGGACCGGCTGGGGGAGCGGCTGCGGGGCGTGCTGCTGCGGTGCCGGGGTGGGCACGGTGGGCAGCACCGGCTCGACCAGCCCGAGTCCGAGCGGGTCGCGCGGGTCGATCTCGCTGGCCTCGAAGCGCGGCCGGGCGAACTGCGCGGTGGAGTCCGGGGCACCGGACTCCAGCGGCGCCGGGAACTGCTGCTGCTGCGGAGCCGGGGCCGGCTGCTGGACGGGAGCCTGCGGGGCCCCCTGCTCGAACGGCTGACGCTGGGCCGGCTCCTGCGGACGGCGCCGCGCGGGGTCGGGCTGGGTGGCCCGGCCGTGCTGCGGCTGGTCGGCCCAGGCGGTGTCGGCGGCGTTCCCGGTGGGCCCGCCGACCGGAGGACGCTGCTGCTGGCCGGGGCCGGGACGGCCCTGACCGGGGCCCTGCTCCTGCGGGGCACGGCGCTGCTGGCCCGCACCGGGGCCGGCCCGGCCCGGCAGGCCGGGCGCACCGGAGGCACCGGGGACACGCCGCGGCGGCAGGCCCTCGGCCGGGGTCTCGCGCAGTGCCTGCCCGGCCTCCCGGGTCGGCAGCGCGCCGGCCGGGGCACCGAACAGACCGCCGGCGCCGGGGGCGCCGCCGGGACCGCCGGGGCGACCGCCCTGGAGCTGCGGACGAGCGCCCGGAGCGGCACCGGGGCCACCCTGCCCGAGCGCGGCGGCACCACGGCCGGCCAGCGCCTCGGCGACGTTCGGACGGCCCTGCTGACGCGGCGTCGGACCGACGCCGCGCTGCTGCTTGCCCTGGGCGGAGCCGGGACGGCCGGGGCCGCGCCGGTCGCCGGAGGTGGTGACGTCGAGCGGGAGCATGACCAGCGCGGTGGTGCCGCCGGAGTCGCTCGGGCGGAGCTGGATCCGGATGCCGTGACGGAGCGACAGCCGGCCGACCACGAACAGGCCCATCCGGCGGGAGACCGAGACGTCCACCACCGGCGGGTTGGCCAGGCGCTCGTTGATGTCGGCCAGGTCGTCGGGGGAGAGGCCGATGCCGGTGTCGTGGATCTCGACCAGCACCCGGCCGTCCGGCAGCGCGTGGCCGGTGACCCGGACCCGGGTCTGCGGGCTGGAGAACGAGGTGGCGTTCTCCAGCAGCTCGGCGAGCAGGTGGACGAGGTCGTTGACGACCCGGCCCGCGACCTCGGCCGACGGCACCGAGGCGAGCTCGATGCGCTCGTACTGCTCCACCTCGGAGGCGGCGGCCCGGAGCACGTCGACCAGCGGGACGGGGCGGGTCCAGCGGCGGCCCGGGTCCTCGCCCGCGAGGACGAGCAGGTTCTCGCCGTTACGGCGCATACGGGTCGCGAGGTGGTCGAGCTTGAACAGGTTGGCCAGCTGGTCCGGGTCCGCCTCGCGGCTCTCCAGCTCGGAGATCAGCGAGAGCTGACGCTGGATCAGGCCCTGGCTGCGGCGCGAGAGGTTGGTGAACATCGCGTTGATGTTGCCTCGCAGCAGCGCCTGCTCGGCGGCCAGCGAGACCGCCTGCTTGTGCACCATGTCGAAGGCGTGCGCCACGTGGCCGATCTCGTCCGCCGAGTCGACACCGACCGGTTCGACGGTGACGTCGACGTCGTGCGGGTCGCTCTCGGAGAGGGTCTTGACCAGCTCGGGCAGCCGCCGCTCGGCGACGTCCTCGGCCGCGACCTGCAGCCGGGTCAGCGAGCGCACCATGCCGCGGGCCACCAGGGCGGCGCCGGCGATGGCGACGATCAGCACCAGGGCGATCAGCGCACCGTTGACCAGGGCCTCGGTGTCGGCCGCGTCCTGGAGCTCGCCGGCCTTGCCGTCCAGCGCCTCCAGCAGCTTGGTCTCGCTCTTCTGCTGCGCGTTGATCTTCACGCTGGCCTGGTCGTACCAGAGCTTGTACGAGAGCGAGTCGGTCTGCTTGATGCCGTTCGCGGTGAGGACCCGCTTGGTGTAGCGGTCCGAGTCGGCGATCTGCTGGTTGCGGGCCATCCCGGCGTTCAGCGCCTGGGCCTCGCTGTCACCGTAGATCGCGGTGAAGTTGGTGAGCGCGTTGCCCTCGGAGATCTGCAGCCGGATGCCGAAGGTCTCGTCCGAGGGGCTCAGGTTCGGACCCTGCGGGTTGGCCAGTGCGGCGCTGATCAGCGCGCGCTGCATGGAGGTGTTCTCCTTGGCCAGCGAGAACTGCTGCAGGGCGCGGGTGATCTTGACCAGCTCGGTCGAGTTCGAGGCGATCGCGATGTCCTGCGTGATGGACAGCAGGTTCTTGATGATCACGTCGTAGTTGGTGATCGTCGCCTGGATGTTGTTGGTGTCCCGGTACGCGTTGCTGCGGGCCTCGGCGAGCTGGTTGAGGTCGCGGCGGACCTGCAGCAGCAGGGCCTTGCCACCGGCCAGGTCGAGCTCGTCGAAGTTGTCCGAGCTGGCCGCGAACGCCTTGCTCAGCGCGTCGGAGTTCTTCCGGGCGGTGACGATGTCGTCGTCCTTGGCCCGCTCGGCCGCGTGCTCGAGACCGCCGTTGGTGATCGGGCCCGCACTGATGTCGCGCTCGGTCTGCAGGGCGCTGGCCAGGGCGGTGGCCTTCTTGGCCAGGTCGGCGAGGTTGGCCATCTGGGAGAGCTGGCTGGAGTTCTGCAGCGAGGCCTCGACCCGGAGGCCGCCCAGGACCAGCGCGACCACCACGGGGAGCAGCAGCAGGGCGATCAGACGGGTACGGATCCGCCAGTTGCGCATCGCGAACCGGCGCAGACCGGTGGCCCGGCGCCGGGTCAGCGTGTTGCGCAGCCGGGAGCGACCGCGCTGCTCGGACTCCGCGCCCTCCGGGCCGTCCTGCGGCTCGGGCTCACCGCCGCCGACTATCTGCTCACCGGGGCCGGTGAGCGGCGTTGCCTGGTGGGGGCCTGCCACGGGCTCACGCGACTCCGGGTCTCCCGCGGCGCCGCTGCCCCTCTTGAAACGTCCCTGCACTGGCGTCGCAACCTCTGGACCGGGCGCCCCTCCCCGCTTGCGCGGATGGGGCGGTGTCGAGTTTTTCCGTCGCATTCCAGCACAGCGGGAGAAGTCCAACAAGGGGCGTTACCTGTCGGTGTCCTGGGCTACCCACTGCGCGCACCGTCTCACTGAGTGTGCGGCAATCGGGCCGGAATACCACCCTTTTCGGACACTCGCCGGATACATGCCAACTGGACCTCGGATCCCCCGGAGTCGCAGACGTTCCTGAATGTCCGAGATATCGGAATTGTCGGCATGGCTCAGGGGTGCGAAATGCCGGGGATGGCGGCATTGTCCGGCAATTTGTGAGCAAAATCACAGCGGAAATATGTAGCCGTGATCAGGATGCCTGTGGAAAGAGCATCCGTTGCCCCGCCGCCGGACCGTCTACCCTGGAGCGCTGTGCCCAGGCGTCAGCCTGCCCAGAATCACCGTCGCCGACTCCTCCGAGCGGCCCCGAACCCAGAGGTGTGACGCAATGTCCCAGCCGGCGAACCAGGCCACCACGTCCGTGTCCGCGAGCGGCTCGACCGCCAATCCGCGCCGGACTTCGCTGGCCTCGATCGAGGACTTCGGGCAGCTGCCCGGCCTGCACGCCTCGCAGGGTCCGCGCGAGTACGCGACCGACCTGCCGATGGTCACCGCCAACCCGCGCCGCACCGTGCTGTCGGTCGCCCCGGCCCCGCGCCGGCCGCGCGACTGACCCGCGCCCGGCTCGGTTTTCGAGCACCGCCCGAGGGGCGCCGACCCGCACACCGCCGGGTCGGCGCCCCTCTCGCGATAGCCTGGGGACCGTTCGAGCAGGGCCCGGTCAGGCCGGCGCCCGACAGACCGAGAGGCTCCCCACCGTGCGCATTGCCAGGTTCTCCGTCCGGGAAGGGAGTCCTGCCGCGGGCAGCGTCTCCTTCGGCGTGGTGGAGGGTGACCCCACCCAGCCCGAGTCGCTGGTGGTGCACGGCCTGGCCGGCCACCCGATCGTCTCGATGCAGCTCAGCGGCGAGAGCTACCGGATGCAGGACATCCGGCTGCTGTCGCCGATCCTGCCCAACAAGGTGGTCGCGGTCGGCCGCAACTACGCGGCGCACGCCAAGGAGCTCGGCAACGAGGTCCCGGACGTCCCGCTGACCTTCTTCAAGCCCTCCACCGCCGTGATCGGCCCGACCGAGGCGATCGCGTACCCGCCGTTCTCCTCGGACGTCCAGCACGAGGCCGAACTCGCCGTGGTGATCGGCCGGATGGGCCGCGAGGTGCCGCTGGAGCGGGTGCCCGAGATCATCTTCGGCTACACCTGTGCGAACGACGTGACCGCCCGCGACGTCCAGCAGCGCGAGGGCCAGTGGGCCCGCGCCAAGGGCTTCGACACCTCCTGCCCGCTCGGCCCGTGGATCGAGACCGAGCTGGACCCGAGCGACCTGGCGATCACCTGCACCGTCAACGGTGAGCTCAAGCAGACCGGCCGGACCTCCCTGATGGTCCGTTCGATCGCCGAGCTGATCGTGCACATCTCGGAGGCCATGACCCTGCTGCCCGGTGACGTCATCCTCACCGGCACCCCCGCCGGGGTCGGCCCGCTCAACGTCGGCGACGAGGTCGCCGTCTCCATCGAAGGCATCGGCACTCTCGCCAACAAGGTCATCTCTCGCTGAAAAGAGCTGTAAGCGTGGTTAACACCGCCGACCTGGACCCGACCGTCCGGGTCCGTTTCTGTCCCTCCCCGACCGGCAACCCGCACGTGGGCCTGGTCAGGACCGCCCTCTTCAACTGGGCCTTCGCCCGCCACCACGGCGGCAAGCTGGTGTTCCGGATCGAGGACACCGACGCGGCCCGGGACTCCGAGGACTCGTACCACCAGCTGCTGGACGCGATGCGCTGGCTCGGCTTCGACTGGGACGAGGGCCCCGAGGTCGGCGGCCCGCACGAGCCGTACCGGCAGTCGCAGCGGATGGACATCTACGCCGACGTCGCCCGCAAGCTGCAGGAGGGCGGCCACGCCTACCACTGCTACTGCTCCACCGAGGAGCTGGACGCCCGCCGCGAGGCGGCCCGGGCGGCCGGCAAGCCCTCCGGCTACGACGGCCACTGCCGTGAGCTGAGCGCCGATCAGGTCGAGGTCTACCGGCAGGAGGGCCGTCAGCCCATCCTGCGGTTCAGGATGCCCGACTCGACCATCGTCTTCGACGACCTGGTCCGCGGGAAGCTCAGCTTCGAGCCGGAGAACGTGCCGGACTACGGCATCGTCCGGGCCAACGGCGCGCCGCTGTACACGCTGGTCAACCCGGTGGACGACGCCCTGATGGGCATCACCCACGTGCTCCGCGGTGAGGACCTGCTCTCCTCGACGCCGCGTCAGATCGCCCTCTACGCCGCGCTGGCCGAGATCGGCGTCGGCGACGGCTCCACCCCGCGCTTCGGCCACCTGCCGTACGTGATGGGCGAGGGCAACAAGAAGCTGTCCAAGCGCGACCCGCAGGCCAGCCTCAACCTCTACCGCGAGCGCGGCTTCCTGCCCGAGGGCCTGCTCAACTACCTGGCGCTGCTGGGCTGGTCGTTCTCCGAGACGCAGGACCGCTTCTCCATGGAGGAGTTCGTCGCGGCCTTCGACATCGCCAAGGTGAACGCCAACCCGGCCCGCTTCGACCTGAAGAAGTGCGAGTCGATCAACGGCGACCACCTCCGGCTGCTCGCGCCGGACGAGTTCGTCCGCCGCCTGGTGCCGTACCTGCAGGCCCCGGGCCTGCTGCCGGCCGAGCCGACCGCCGAGCAGCTCGACCTGCTCGCCGCGGTGGCGCCGCTCACCCAGGAGCGGATGGTCGTGCTGAGCGAGATCGTCACCATGGCGGGCTTCCTCTTCGTCGACCCGGCCGACTTCACGGTGGACGCCGAGGACGCCGCCAAGGTGCTCACGGCGGACGCCCGCCCGGTGCTGACCGCCAGCGTCGCGGCGCTGACCGAGCTGGCCGACTTCACCCCCGAGCCGATCCAGGCGGCGCTGCGCGCGGCCCTGGTGGACGGCCTGGGCATCAAGCCCAAGTTCGCCTTCACCCCGCTCCGGGTGGCCGTCACCGGCCGCCGGGTCTCCCCGCCGCTCTTCGAGTCGATGGAGCTGCTCGGCCGCGCCGAGACGCTGCGCCGGCTGACGGCGGCGCTGGAGCTGACGCCGGAGGCGTGATCCGGCCCGCTCCGAGGGGCTGCGTTGACCAGCGACGCAGCCCCTCGGGGCACTGCCTGCGGTTATGGATTTTGGAGCGGGGCCGGGTGTCGGGTAATGTTCTTTCTGCGCCGCCCGGGACGGACAGGGCGAGGGACCAGAAACCTCGTCAGGGACAGACCAGCGGTCGCAACGCCGAGATGAACCCCGTCAGGGGTTGAACTCTGGTGGGGTATGGTGTAATTGGCAGCACGAGTGATTCTGGTTCATTTAGTCTAGGTTCGAGTCCTGGTACCCCAGCGCAGTATCGAAGTACAAGCCCCCGTTGTGTAGCGGCCTAGCACGCTGCCCTCTCACGGCAGTAGCGCCGGTTCGAATCCGGTCGGGGGTACGCAACAAATCGAGATCAAGCCCCCGTTGTGTAGCGGCCTAGCACGCTGCCCTCTCACGGCAGTAGCGCCGGTTCGAATCCGGTCGGGGGTACCAGATCCTCTCCACTGTCACCACCGGACGAGTTCGCAACCCCGGTCCTGACGAAGCATGGGATCACCAAGTTTGCCCCCGTTGTGTAGCGGCCTAGCACGCTGCCCTCTCACGGCAGTAGCGCCGGTTCGAATCCGGTCGGGGGTACCAGAGCGGAACGGCCGGTGGGCTTCGCAGCCCACTGGCCCGATGCTTTGTTGGGGTATGGTGTAATTGGCAGCACGAGTGATTCTGGTTCATTTAGTCTAGGTTCGAGTCCTGGTACCCCAGCCAGTAGTACGGCCCCGGTGATCCGGGGCTTTTCTGCGTTCCGGGACGGGCGCGGGAGAGCGGAAGAACGGCCCCCGAGGGGGCCGTTCGGCGTTTCCGGGACGGACGGGGTCTAGCCGCGGCGCAGGGCCTCGGTGAGGCGGTTGGCGGACTCGATGATGGCCTGGGCGTGCATCCGGCCGGGGTGGCGGGTCAGGCGCTCGATCGGGCCCGAGACCGAGACGGCGGCCACCACCCGGTTGGAGGGGCCCCGGACGGGTGCGGAGACGGACGCCACGCCCGGCTCGCGCTCGCCGATCGACTGGGCCCAGCCGCGCCGCCGTACGCCGCTCAGGGCGGTCGCGGTGAAGCGGGCGCCCTGGAGGCCGCGGTGCAGCCGCTCGGGCTCCTCCCAGGCCAGCAGGACCTGGGCGGCGGAGCCGGCCTTCATCGGCAGCGTGGAGCCGACCGGCACGGTGTCGCGCAGACCGGAGAGCCGCTCGGCGGCGGCCACGCAGATCCGCATCTCGCCCTGCCGGCGGTAGAGCTGGGCGCTCTCGCCGGTGACGTCGCGCAGGTGCGTGAGCACCGGCCCTGCGGTGGCGAGCAGGCGGTCCTCGCCCGCCGCGGCGGAGAGCTCGGAGAGTCGGGGGCCGAGGATGAACCGGCCCTGCATGTCCCTGGTGACCAGGCGGTGGTGTTCGAGTGCGACGGCGAGTCGGTGGGCGGTGGGCCGCGCCAAACCGGTGGCGGCGACCAGCCCCGCCAACGTGGCGGGGCCCGACTCCAGTGCGCTGAGCACCAGAGCGGCCTTGTCGAGAACGCCGACGCCGCTAGAGTTGTCCATGCCCTGATACTGCAGTCTCATTCCGCGAGACGCAAGTTCAATTCTCCGGGAAAAGCGCCACTCTTGGTGGAGCAGCCCGGGAGACACCCAGCTTCGGACCATCATCCAACGTCCGCATGCTGGACACGATCCGGCGTGCAGGTCGTCCGGACCAGCGCCTCACCAGGGCGGGCGGACACACGACCTCGATCACACGAGAAGGCCGGCAGAGCGGCCGGCTGGAGGGAAAGCGATGGGACGGACACTCGCAGAGAAGGTCTGGGACGACCACGTCGTCCGGCGCGCCGAGGGCGAGCCCGACCTGCTCTACATCGACCTGCACCTGCTGCACGAGGTGACCAGCCCGCAGGCCTTCGACGGGCTCCGGCTGGCCGGCCGGAAGGTCCGCCGGACCGATCTGACGATCGCGACCGAGGACCACAACACCCCGACGCTGGACATCGACAAGCCGATCGCGGACCCGGTCTCCCGGGTCCAGCTGGAGACGCTGCGCGCCAACGCCGCCGAGTTCGGGGTCCGGATCCACTCGCTCGGCGACGTCGAGCAGGGCGTGGTGCACGTGGTCGGCCCGCAGCTCGGCCTGACCCAGCCCGGCACCACGGTGGTCTGCGGCGACTCGCACACCTCCACCCACGGCGCCTTCGGGGCGCTGGCGTTCGGCATCGGCACCAGCCAGGTCGAGCACGTGCTGGCCACCCAGACGCTGCCGCTGGCCCCGTTCAGGACCATGGCGATCACGGTCGAGGGCGAGCTGCCCGACGGCGTCACCGCCAAGGACCTGATCCTGGCCATCATCACCAGGATCGGCACCGGCGGCGGCCAGGGCTACGTCCTGGAGTACCGCGGTTCGGCGATCCGCGGCCTCTCCATGGAGGCCCGGATGACGATCTGCAACATGTCGATCGAGGCGGGTGCCCGGGCCGGCATGATCGCCCCGGACCAGATCACCTTCGACTACCTGGAGGGCCGCCCGCACGCCCCCAAGGGCGCCGAGTGGGACGCGGCGGTGGAGTACTGGCGCACGCTGGCCACCGACGAGGACGCGGTCTTCGACGCCGAGGTGTTCATCGACGCCACCGAGCTGACCCCGTTCGTCACCTGGGGCACCAACCCGGGCCAGGGCGCGCCGCTGGGCGCGAACGTGCCGGACCCGGCCTCGTTCGCCGACCCCTCGGAGCGGGTCGCGGCCGAGAACGCGCTCAAGTACATGGGCCTGGAGGCCGGTACGCCGCTGCGCGAGGTCAAGGTCGACGCGGTCTTCGTCGGCTCCTGCACCAACGGCCGGATCGAGGACCTTCGGGCCGCCGCGGCCATCGTCGAGGGCCGCACCATCGCCGAGGGCGTCCGGATGCTGGTCGTCCCCGGTTCGGTCCGGGTCGCGCTGCAGGCGATCGAGGAGGGCCTGGACAAGGTCTTCACCGCCGCCGGCGCCGAATGGCGGCACGCGGGCTGCTCGATGTGCCTGGGCATGAACCCGGACCAGCTGGCGCCGGGCGAGCGCTGCGCCTCGACCTCCAACCGCAACTTCGAGGGGCGGCAGGGCAAGGGCGGCCGTACCCACCTGGTGTCCCCTCAGGTCGCCGCCGCCACCGCCCTGCTGGGCCGGCTGGCCGCACCCGCCGATCTGTCGTCCGACGTCGCTGTGGAGGTCTGAGCAGCCATGGAGAAGTTCACCACGCACACCGGCCGGGCCGTTCCGCTGCGCCGCAGCAATGTCGACACCGACCAGATCATCCCGGCGCACTGGCTGAAGAAGGTCACCCGGACGGGATTCGAGGACGGGCTGTTCGAGGCCTGGCGCAAGGATTCCGAGTTCATCCTCAACCAGCCCGAGCGACAGGGTGCCTCGGTGCTGGTGGCCGGTCCCGAGTTCGGTACCGGTTCCTCGCGCGAACATGCGGTCTGGGCACTTCAGAACTACGGTTTCCAGGCCGTCATCTCGTCCCGATTCGCCGACATCTTCCGCGGTAACTCGCTGAAGAACGGTCTGCTCACCGTGCTGCTGCCGCAGGAGACGGTGGATCAGCTGTGGGCCCTGACCGAGGCCGATCCGACCGTCGAGATCACCGTTGACCTGGAGACCAGGGAGGTCCGCGCCCCCGGCGTGACCGCCTCTTTCGAGTTGGACGACAACGTCCGCTGGCGTCTGCTCAACGGTCTGGACGACATCAGCATCACGCTCCGGAACGAAGGCGACATCGCCGAGTTCGAGGCCACCAGGCCGGGCTTCAAGCCGCGTACGCTGCCGGTGCTCTGAGCCCCTGATTCCTGACGGTCCGCCGGATGGCCCACCCCTCCCGAGGGGTGGGCCATCGGTCTGTTCCGGGCCCGAGTTGAGCTCCGGATAAACCCCCGGGCAGCGCAACTCCGTACAGATGGCACAATCGTTGCATGCACCGGCACCATGAACCTCCGTACGGGGACTGCGAACCAGCGTCCTCGGAGGGGATGGGCGACCCGGAAGTCACCGTGCTCTTCGCGCTGGTGGCCGAGCGGTTGAAGCAGGCACATGCCCGCGTTCATGCGCTGAACGTGTCAACCGAGGCAAAGACCGCTCTCACCCGCCAACTGTTGATCGTCACCGAGACCGCCAAGCGCGATCTTCCGGGGGCGGCAAGGCGGTTGGCGCGCTTTGTGCAAGACCTCGACGAGGGGCGCCCGCCACTCGGATGAGGTCCCGGACGCGCAAATCCATTGCGACACTAGGGTGATTCGCGCGTTTGGTAATTGAAACTCCGCAGATACATACCTAACGTGCGAATTGAACGGATGGAATCATCCGGCGCCCGTTTCCGAAGGGGAAGACGTGAACAAGGCTCAGCTTGTCGAAGCGGTGGCCGAGCAGCTGGGCGGTCGCAAGGCTGCCGCAGAGGCCGTCGACGCAGTGCTCGACACCATGGTGCGTGCCGTTGTGGCCGGTGACCGGGTGTCGGTCACCGGCTTCGGCACCTTCGAGAAGGTCGACCGCTCCGCGCGGTTCGCCCGCAACCCGCAGACCGGCGAGAAGGTCAAGGTCAAGAAGACCGCCGTGCCGCGCTTCCGTCCCGGCCAGGGCTTCAAGGACCTGGTCAGCGGCAGCAAGAAGCTGCCGAAGGAGGGTCCGTCGGTCAAGAAGGCGCCCAAGGGCTCCCTCACCCCGGGCAAGAGCGGCACCACCGCCGCCGTCAAGCGCGCCGCGACCAAGCGTGCCGCCACGGCCGCCGCCGCTGCTCCGGCCAAGCGCACCGCGGCCAAGAAGGCCACCACCGCGGCGAAGACCACGGCGGCCAAGACCACCGCGGCGAAGAAGACCACGGCGACCGCCGCCAAGAAGGCGACGGCGGTCAAGAAGACGGCGGCGGCCAGCAAGACCACCGCCGCGAAGAAGACCACCGCGGTCAAGAAGACCACGGCGGCCAAGACCACCGCGGCGGCCAAGAAGGCCGCTCCCGCCAAGAAGGCGACGGCGGTGGCGAAGAAGACCGCCCCCGCGAAGAAGACCGCCACGCGCAAGACCACCGCGCGCCGGTCCACCGCCAAGTAGTTCTGGCGATCGGTCAACCGACGGCGGGTCAATCCGCCGTGAGCCGTGGCGGCTCGCATCCGGGTCATTCCCGGAGCGGGCCGCCACGGCTCTTTGCGGTCAGGACCCCTGACGGCCGACCGGGAGTTCGTAGCTGATGTCCCAGCGCGAATCCGGTACCACCAGTTCGGCGGTCTCCACCGCCCGGCCGTCCGCGTCGTAGTAGGTGCGCTCGATCAGCGTCACCAGGTCGCCGGCCGACACCCCGAGCAGGTTGGCCTGCTGCGCGGTGGCGCGGGAGGGGCGGGTCCGCTCCAGCGCGCGCTCCACCCGCACCCCGATCGCCGCCATCCGGCGCACCACGCCCTGGCCGGCCAGCGGGCCGTACTCGGGACAGATCACCGGCGAGCCCTCGGTCAGCGCCAGCGGTTCCCAGCTGTTGGCGAGCAGGACGGGCTGACTGTCGATCAGGAACTCGTAGACCGTGTGCACCGTCGGCGTCCCGGGCTCCAGGCCCAGCCGGGCGGCCGCCTCGGGCGGGGCGGGGACGTTGGTCCCGGTGCTGGACTCCCAGCTGCCGGTGCCGTCGATCTCACCCAGGTCGGCCCGGAAGGACGCCGGGGTGCCGATCCTGGAGCGGACCATCGCGCGCCGTGGCACCGGGCGGCGGACGTAGGTGCCGGAGCCGCTGCGGCCCTCCAGCAGGCCCTCGGTGATCAGCAGCTGCTGGGCGCGCTGCAGCACGTTCGGGTCGACGTCGTACTCGATCGCCAGCTTGGCGCGGGACGGCAGGACGTCGCCGATCTGCCACTCGCCCAGGTCGATGCGGCGGCGCAGATCGGCGGCGATGCGCTGGTACTGGCGCTCAGCAGGTGACATCTGGCTCTCCCGGCGGCAGGCACGACCCGACCGAGTTCGGCAGGGCGGGTGATTCAGCGTTGACAATCTAATGCATCAGGTGGAATCTAATTACTTAGATTCACGTTCCGTAACCAGCTGCTCGCGGGGAGAGTCGTTGCGTGCGAACCACCAGGGTGTTTGACGTGGCGAACCGCCTGGCCAGGGCCACCGGAGGGCGGCCCAGCATCCGCGTCGGGCTGGACGGCGGCTGGCGGCTGTACCTGGTGCTGCCCGACGGGCTGAGCGCTGAGGCGCAGCTCACGGTGCTGGATCTGCTGGCCGGGGCGGACCGCTTCGGCCACGACCGGACCGACACCGCGCAGCGGGTCTGGGCCGACTTCGACCGTGACCACGAGCAGGAGCCGCAGCTGTGAACACCCCCGGAGCCTTCACCGTCTCCATCGAGGACATCGCCGCCCCCGCGACCTTCACCCACCTCCAGGACGCGCTGAACGCCCTCTGGGAGGCCCTCCGGGTGCTGCCGCTGGGCTGGAACCAGTTCGAGGCCTACCGGTTCTTCCTCGGCGACGGAGCGGTCGAGCGGGTCACGGAATTCCTCGATCGCGACGGCGAATTGACGCTCAGTTTCGCGATCGGCGGCCGGTCCCACCTGATCGAGGTGACCCGGGCCTGAGTCCGGCCGGGCGGCGCGGGGGGCGTCAGCTCGCCCGGTCCGCCGGGTCGGGGAAGGTCTGCAGGGTCAGGAAGACCACCCGGCGGGCCTCGCCGCTGCCCTCGGTGCGGATCCGCAGCCGCTGGCCGGGGCGGAGCAGCCGCAGGCCGCCGGCGTCGAAGGCCGGGGCGTCGAACGGGACGGGGGTGCCGTCGTCCAGGAGGACCGAGCCGGTGCGGGTGGCTGGGTCGAAGGTGTACGAGGTGGCCTGCATGGCAGCAGCATAGCGACGGGCCCGCGGCCGTCAGGAGCAGACCGGCGCGCAGGCGACGGCGGCGGTGTGCGGCCCGACCCCGAGCGCCAGGGCGGCCAGCAGGTCCGCCCCGGTGTCCACGTCCCGGCGCACCGACACCACGTCGTCCGGGCTGAGCTCGGCGGCGCCGCCGGCCGCGTGCCGGGCCCGCGAGCCGTCGCCGAACCGGGGGGCCAGCGCACTGCCGGGCGGGCAGGCCAGCAGGGTGGTGCCGAGCCCGGGGGAGTCGGCCAGGAAGCACCGCCCGCCGTGCGCCGAGGCGGCGGCCAGCACCCGGGCCAGTTCGGCGCTGCGCAGGGCCGGCAGGTCGGCCGAGAGCACCGCCAGCGGGGTGTCCGGCGCCAGCCGCCGGGCCAGCGCGGCGCCGTGGTCGAGCGCGGGGTTGAGGCCGCCGCCGGGTTCGTCCGTCACCACCAGCGCCCCCAGCCGGGCCAGCTGCGCCCCGGCCAGCGCGTCCTGGGTGACCACCAGCACCCGGGCCACCAGCGGGCAGGCCAGCGCGGCCGTCACGGTGTCCAGCGCGAACGCCAGCGCCAGCGCCGGCCGGTGCGCACCGGCGAACGGCGCCAGCCGGCTCTTCGCCAGGGCGAGCGGCTTCACCGGCAACACCAACGACCACGCGGGGTGGGGCGTGGGCACGGGCGGCACTGCGGGGCGTACGGTGTCCTGGGTCATCGGCGCCATTCTCGCGCCGGTGGCGGACCGCTGACCAGGCGGCCCGGCCGGAGCGAGGTGTGACGCCTCCGATGCCGGGGCGGCCCGGTAAGCCGCTCGACAGCGACGGGGCCAGGGGTGAGACTGGTCCGCGCCTCGACGGGCGACGAACGACCTGCGGTACCCCACGTGCCGCAGCCCGAGGAAGAGGAGCAGGAGTGGCTCGCCGCTCGTACGCCAGGTTCGGCAACGCCGACTACGGGATCTGGTACCGCTTCGCGGCCGCACTCGTGAAGCCGGTGACCACCGCCCTGGTGAAGCCGGACTGGCGCGGTTGGGAGCATCTGCCCGAGCGCGGCGGTTTCCTGGTGGTGGTGAACCACAACTCGCTGATCGACCCGGTGGTCTACGCGCACTGGCAGTACAACAGCGGTCGGCCGCCCCGGATGCTCGGCAAGGCCGGGCTGTTCTCGGTGCCGTTCATCGGCTTCATGCTGAAGAAGACCGGCCAGATCCCGGTGTTCCGCGAGTCCACCGACGCGGCCAAGGCGTTCCGTGCCGCGATCGCCGCCGTCGAGCAGGGGCAGTGCGTGCAGTTCTACCCCGAGGGCACCCTCACCCGGGACCCGGACGTCTGGCCGATGACCGGCAAGAGCGGCGCGGCGCGGGTCGCGCTGATGACCGGCGCGCCGGTCATCCCGGTCGCGCACTGGGGCGCCCACGAGATCATCCCGCCGTACGGCCGGGGCGGTAAGGGCAAGTTGAACCTGTTCCCCCGGCACAAGGTGACCGTGGCCGCCGGGCCGCCGGTGGACCTGACCCGGTACCAGGGGCAGGAGCTGACCGCCGAGGTGCTCCGGGACGCCACCGAGGACATCATGACCGCGATCACCGGGGTGCTCGCGGACATCCGCGGCGAGCAGCCGCCGGCCGAGCGCTACGACATGCGGAAGGCGGCCCAGCAACGGGCCGACCACCACGCCGCCAAGAAGGACCGCGCGGCGGGCCACCGGAACGACGAGGAGACCACCAAGTGACCCGCTGCGCCGTGTTCGGGACCGGGTCCTGGGGGACCGCCTTCGCGATGATCCTGGCCGACGCCGGCTGCGAGGTCACCCTGTGGGGCCGCCGCCAGGAGCTGGTGGACGCGATCAACGCCACCCACGTCAACCCGGACTACCTGCCTGACACCCGGCTGGCGGAGAGCGTCCGGGCCACCACCGGCCCCGCCGAGGCGCTGGCCGGGGCGGAGTTCGCGGTGCTCGCCGTGCCCTCCCAGACGCTCCGTCAGAACCTCGCCGCCTGGGCCCCGCTGCTGGGCCCCGAGACGGTGCTGGTCTCGCTGATGAAGGGCATCGAACTCGGCACCGCCAAGCGGATGTCCGAGGTGATCCAGGAGATCGCCGAGGTCGGCCCCGAGCGGGTCGCCGTGGTCAGCGGTCCCAACCTGGCCCTGGAGATCGCCAACAAGCAGCCCGCCGCGAGCGTGGTCGCCTGCACCGACGAGCTGGTCGCCAAGCGGCTCCAGACGGCCTGTCACACGCCGTACTTCCGCCCGTACACCAACACCGACGTGGTCGGCTGCGAGCTCGGCGGCGCGGTGAAGAACGTGATCGGCCTGGCGGTCGGGATGGCCGACGGGATGGGCCTGGGCGACAACACCAAGGCCACCCTGATGACCCGTGGGCTGGCCGAGATCACCCGGCTCGGCCTGACCCTGGGCGCCGACCCGCACACCTTCGCCGGGCTGGCCGGGATGGGCGACCTGGTGGCCACCTGCTCCTCGCCGCTCTCCCGCAACCACACCTTCGGCACCAACCTCGGCCGCGGCATGACGGTCGCCGAGACCGTCGCCGCCACCAGCCAGACCGCCGAGGGCGTCAAGTCCTGCGAGTCGGTGCTCGACCTGGCCCGCCGGCACGGGGTCGACATGCCGATCGTGGCGGCCGTGGTGGACGTGGTGCACCACGGCCGGCCCACCCAGGAAGTGCTGGCCGGGCTGATGGCCAGGTCGGCGAAGCCCGAACGCCACTGAACTCACCACCGCGCGGGTGACTTTCGCCGAAAGACCCGCACGGTAGTCTCGAACACGATATGAGCATCGAAAAGACCTCCCCCAACGCGGCCAAGCCGCGCGTTGCGATCGTCTTCGGCGGCCGCAGCTCCGAGCACGGCATCTCGGTCGTCACGGCCGGCAGTGTGCTCAGGGCGATCGACCGGAGCAAGTACGAGGTGCTGCCGATCGGCATCACCCATGAGGGCCGCTGGGCCCTGGTCGGCGACGAACCGTCCCGGATGGCCATCACCGAGGGGAAGCTCCCCGACGTCGACGCCGTCTCCGAATCCACCGAGGGCCAGGTCACGCTGCCCGGCAGCCCGGCCAGCCGCGAGGTGGTCTGGAGCGAGCCCGGCGCCACGCCGAAGGTGCTCGGCGAGGTCGACGTGGTGCTGCCGCTGCTGCACGGCCCGTGGGGCGAGGACGGCACCATCCAGGGCCTGCTGGAGCTCTCCGGCGTCCCGTACGTCGGCTCCGGCGTGCTGGCCAGCGCGGCCGGCATGGACAAGGAGTTCACCAAGCGGATCCTGGAGTCGCACGGCATCGGGGTCGGCCACTACACGGTGGTCCGCCCGCGCGAGTGGGAGACCGAGGCCGGCCGCACCGCCGCCCGGGAGCGGATCGCCGCGCTCGGCCTGCCGCTCTTCGTCAAGCCCTGCCGGGCCGGCTCCAGCATGGGCATCACCAAGGTCAAGGACCTGGTTGACCTGGACGCCGCGATCGACGAGGCCCGTCGGCACGACCCCAAGGTGATCGTCGAGCTGGGCGTGGAGGGCCGCGAGCTCGAGTGCGGCGTGCTGGAGTTCGAGGACGGCCCGCGGGCCAGCCTGCCGGCCGAGGTGCTGGTCGACGGGGACTACGAGTTCTACGACTTCGAGGCGAAGTACATCGACTCCTCCGAGGTGCAGATCCCGGCCCGGCTGACCGAGGCCGAGACGGCCGAGATCCGCCGGCAGGCGGTGCTCGCCTTCGACGCGCTCGGCTGCGAGGGCCTGGCCCGGGTCGACTTCTTCCTGCTCCCCGACGGCAGCTGGATGGTCAACGAGATCAACACCATGCCCGGCTTCACCCCCATCTCGGCCTACCCCAAGATGTGGGAGGCCACCGGCCTGCCCTACCCGGAGCTGATCGACCGCCTCCTCACGGCGGCCCTCGCCCGCTCCACGGGCCTGCGCTAGCCCTCCGGGCTCGGCTCTTGGCAGGTGCTCAGCCGGCTACGGAGTCAGGGGCTCGGGGAACTGCCTCAGCCGGCTACGGAGTCAGGGGCTCGGGGAACTGCCTCAGCCGTCTACGGTCCAGGGGCTCGGGGAACTGCGACGCCGGCCCTTGCAAGGTGATCGTCGCGTAGGTGGTCAGGGACTTTCGCAGTGACCCGAACGCCAGATCTCCTCGCAGTTCCCCGAGCCCCTGACCGTAGATGCTCGGGCGCCTGCCTACAGCGCAGCCCCGAGCCCCTGGACCTAGAGGCCCTCGGGGACGGTGGCCTTGATGGCGTCGGTCAGGGAGCTGAGCGGGTCGATGTAGTTGGGGTAGGCGCCCGGGGGGACGGTGACCTCGACGTAGGTCTTCCGCAGGGTGGTGACGAAACGGTAGCCGCCGTCGGGGTCACGGGTCATGCCCCACTGGACGTCGTTGACCTCGGGGGCGGAGGCCAGCGGGTCGTCGTTCAGGTAGTCGGGCCGGGCCAGCCCGCACCGGAGCACCGTCCGGGGCGAGCTGTCCCAGCCGGCGGTGTACGGCGAGGCGGGTGACGGGTCGTCACGGTGGTGGCCGAGCACCGAGCCGGGCAGGGCCCGGTCGAGTGCTTCGCAGAAGCCCGCCTCGGCCGCGCGGGGCGTCGGGGGAGTGACGTCGGCGGGCAGGCTCCAGCTCCAGCCGAGCAGACCGGTGCAGGTCAGCAGGACGGCGGGCGGGACACCCCAGCGGACGGCGGCGGGCAGGCTCCGGAGACGGGTCACCCCGCGATGGTAGCCAGGCCCTACAAGCGGACCACCGGGCAGGTCAGCGTCCGGGTGATGCCCTCGACCTGCTGGACCTGGGCGACCACCAGGCGGCCGAGGTCGTCGATGGTCTCGGCCTCGGCGCGCACGATCACGTCGTACGGCCCGGTGACGTCCTCGGCGGTGAGCACTCCGTCGATCTTGGCGATCGACTGGGCCACCGCGGTGGCCTTGCCCACCTCGGTCTGGATCAGGATGTATGCCTGTACCACGGGGGACCTCCAGCGGGGTGGGCTGATCGGCAGTCTGATCACCACGCTACCGCCCGGTGGGCCGGGTACGGGAGACCCCGGTACCGCCCGAGGGCGTACGCTGCGCGCGGGGGCGCGCAGGAGCGGCCTGGAGTCAGGTCAGTGAGAGAGGACGGCAGATGCAGGGGACCGTGGGCGAGCTCGGCGAGTTCGGACTCATCAGGGAGCTCACCGCCCGGCTGCCGCTCACCCCGGCCGTGGAGCTCGGGCCGGGTGACGACGCGGCCGTGGTGAAGACGCCCGACGGCCGGGTGGTGGCCAGTACCGACGTGTTGATCGAGGGCCGGCACTTCCGCCGGGACTGGTCCACCGCGTACGACGTCGGCCGCAAGTGCGCCGCGCAGAACCTGGCCGACATCGCCGCGATGGGGGCGGTGCCGACCGCGATCCTGCTCGGCCTGGTCACGCCGGGCGACCTGCCGACCACCTGGGCCACCGAGCTGATGGACGGCCTGCGGGACGAGTGCCAGGTGGCGGGGGCCACCGTGGTCGGCGGCGACGTGGTGCGCGGGGAGACCATCACGCTGGCCATCACCGCGCTCGGCGACCTGCAGGGCCGGGCCCCGGTGAAGCGCTCCGGCGCCCAGCTCGGCGACGTGGTCGCGGTGACCGGCTGGCTGGGCTGGTCCGCCGCCGGGCTGACCGTGCTGTCCCGGGGCTTCCGCTCGCCCCGGGCCTTCGTCGAGGCACACCGTCGTCCGGAGCCGCCGTACCACGCGGGCCCGGCCGGGGCCGACCTCGGCGCCACCTCGATGATCGACGTGAGCGACGGTCTGGTGGCCGACCTGGGCCATGTCGCGAAGGCCAGCGGGGTGGACATCGACCTGCGCGCGGCCGACTTCGACGTGCCTGCCCAGATGGCGGACATCGGCCAGGCGGTCGGGGTCGATCCGCTTGTATGGGTGCTGTCCGGTGGGGAGGACCACGCGATCGTGGCCACCTTCCCGAGCACCGTCCAGCTGCCCGCCCGATGGCGTGTGGTCGGCGAGGTGGTGCGCACGGCGAGCGCGGCCCGGGGTGGACAGGTCACCGTGGACGGCGCTCCGTGGGACCGGGCCGGCGGCTGGGATCACTTCGCTGCGGAGCAGTGACATCAACGCTTCGCTGCGGAGCAGTGACCTCAACGCTGTGCTGCGGAGCAGTGAGGCCGGAGCGCAGGATTTGAGCTGACGACAGGTCGGGCGGGTAGCCTGTCGCTGTCGGCATGTCCGGTCTGTCCGGGGTGTCCGGTTCGTATGAGAATCCATCAACTCGGGGGCCTGCGCTGCCCCAGGAGCGGGAGAGCACACCCCCATGAGAATCGGTGTCCTGACCAGCGGTGGAGACTGCCCCGGCCTCAACGCGGTGATCCGCTCGGTGGTCCATCGCGGCACGGACGTGCACGGCGACGAGATCATCGGGATCGAGGACGGCTTCCTCGGCCTGATCGAGGGCCGCACCCGGCCCGTCTCGCACGACGACGTGACCGGTCTGCTCACCCTGGGCGGCACCATCCTGGGCTCGGCCCGGGTGCAGCGGGAGCGGATCGACTGGGCGGTGGAGAACGCCGCCCTGCTGGCGAAGAACATCGGCATCGACGCGCTGATCGCGATCGGCGGCGAGGGCACCCTGACGGCCGCCAAGATGTTCAGCGACGCCGGGCTGCCGGTGGTCGGCGTACCGAAGACGATCGACAACGACATCGACGCCACCGACGTGACCTTCGGTTTCGACACCGCCGTGCACGTGGCCACCGAGGCGATCGACCGGCTGAAGACCACCGCCGAGTCGCACCAGCGGGTGATGGTGGTCGAGCTGATGGGACGGCACACCGGCTGGATCACGCTCACCGCCGGGATGGCCGGTGGCGCGCACGGGATCCTGATCCCGGAGAAGCCGTTCGACATCGAGGCGGTCGCCCGGATGATCGAGGAGCGCTTCCAGCGCGGCAAGAAGTTCGCCATCATCGCGGTCGCCGAGGGGGCCAGGCCGATGCCCGGCACGCTCCGCTTCGACCACGGCGCGGTCGACCAGTACGGTCACCAGACCTTCGGCGGGATCGGCACCCGGCTCGCGCACGAGCTGGAGGACCTGCTCGGCAAGGAGTCCAGGCCGGTCATCCTCGGGCACACCCAGCGCGGCGGCACGCCCACCGCGCGGGACCGGGTGCTGGCCACCCGGTTCGGCTGGCACGCCGTGGAGGCCGTGCACAAGGGCGCCTTCGGGCACTTCACCGCGTTGCGCGGCACCGAGATCGTGCTGGCCCCGGTGGCCGAGGCGGTCACCCGGCTGAAGACCGTGCCGCAGGACCGCTGGACGGAGTCCGAAGCCGTCCTCTGACGGATGTTCGATAGGTTGGCGGGCATGGTTGCTCCTCCTCGCGTACGCACGGTGGCCGGCTCGACGGCGCCTCCCGCAGTCCTCACCGTGGCCGGTTCGGACTCCGGGGGCGGCGCCGGCATCCAGGCCGATCTCAAGACGATGCTCGCGCTCGGTGTGCACGGCATGAGCGTGCTCACCGCCGTCACCGCGCAGAACTCGGTCGGGGTCC
Organism: Kitasatospora sp. NPDC101801; assembly: GCF_044766665.1. Classification (NCBI taxonomy): domain Bacteria; kingdom Bacillati; phylum Actinomycetota; class Actinomycetes; order Kitasatosporales; family Streptomycetaceae; genus Kitasatospora; species Kitasatospora sp. NPDC101801. Next base: position 79,057 of record NZ_JBIWML010000027.1, on the reverse strand, counting down.
AGGGCTACTGGGAACTCCCGGCCGAGGCGGTCCGGGCCCAGTTCCGCAGCGTGGTCGACGACATCGGCGTGCAGGCCGTGAAGACCGGCATGCTCGCCTCGGTCGCCCTGGTGGAGACCGTCTCCGAGCTGCTCGCCGGGGTGGACGCGCCGGTGGTGGTCGACCCGGTCGGCGTCTCCAAGCACGGCGACGCGCTGTTGGCCGCCGAGGCGGTGGCCACCGTACGGGAGCGGCTGCTGCCGGTGGCCACCCTCGCCACGCCCAACCTGCACGAGGTGACCCAGCTCACCGGCATCGAGGTGACCGGCGAACGGGACATGGCGGCGGCCGCCGAGGCGCTGCTCGGCCACGGCCCGGCCTGGGTGCTGATCAAGGGCGGCCACCTGGAAGGGGAGGCCGCCGACCTGCTGGTCGGCGCCGACGGCTCGGCGCACTGGTACCGGGCGCCCCGGCACGACAACCGGCACACCCACGGCACCGGCTGCACCCTGGCCAGCGCGATCGCGTCCGAGCTCGCCAAGGGTGCGGCGATGCCGGCGGCGGTGGCGGCCGCGAAGGCGTACGTCACGGGCGCGATCGAGGGCGGCTTCGCGCTGGGCGCGGGCATCGGCCCGGTGGACCACGCCTGGCAGTGGCGCTGACCCGGTCCCGGAAACGACCGAAGGGCGGGCCCGGGGGCCCGCCCTTCAACCGGTACACGGCAAGGCAGTAAGACAGAAAGCCGACCCACCCGAGGGTGAATCGGCGATCTGGAGGACCGGCTAACCGGTCTGCGCGTCAGCGCGAGACCTTACCGGCCTTGATGCACGAGGTGCAGACGTTGAGCCGCTTCGGCGTCCGACCGACCGTCGCACGCACCGTCTGAATGTTGGGGTTCCAACGACGGGGAGTACGGCGGTGCGAGTGGGAGATGCTGTTGCCGAAGCCCGGCCCCTTGCCGCAGACGTCGCAGTTGGCAGCCACAGGAGTCACTCCAAGACTTCAGATCATTTACGTTCGAAAACCCCGGCTGAACCAACTCGGGCCACTCGCGTGGACCGGACCGCTTCAAGGGGTGAGCCCGGACTGTTCCGGGCAACCGGGAGAGCATACAACGCCGAATCCCGTTCAACGAAACTACCACGGCCCGGCCCTTGATCATCCCCTGCGGCCCTCCGGCCAGCACCGATCCCGACCCGGTCCGGATAACCTGCCAGCATCGCCCCTTGCCACCGCGTTCACCCGTGTCCCCGCCCGGGGTTCGGGTCGCGTTCACCCGGAGGAGAGACCTGGTGCTGGACACGCTCGACGCCACCACCGTCCGCACCTGGTGCCGCCTCGCCCTGACCGCGCTCGGCCAGGCCCGCGAGGAGATCGACGCCCTCAACGTCTACCCCGTGCCGGACGGTGACACCGGCACCAACCTCTACCTCACCGTGGAGTCGGCCGCCGAGGCGGTCGAGCAGTGCTTCGCGGAGCAGGGCGACCCCGGACTCGGCGCCGCGATGAGCGCGGGCGCCCGGGGTGCGCTGGTCGGTGCCCAGGGCAACTCCGGGGTGATCCTGGCCCAGTGGCTGCGCGGCCTGGCCGAGGCGCTCGCGCTCGGCGGCGAGCCCGCCGACCTGCGGAAGGGGCTGCTGCGGGCCGCCGAGTCCGCCTACCAGGCGGTCGCCGAACCGGTCGAGGGCACCCTGCTCACCGTCGCGGCCGCCGCCGCCCGGGCCGCCGCCCAGGGCGCGGGCTCGCTGGCCGAGGCCACCGACGCCGCCTACCGGGCCGCCCGGGAGGCGCTGCTGCGCACCCCCTCCCAGCTCGCCGTCCTCGCCGAGGCCGGGGTGGTGGACGCCGGCGGGCGCGGACTGGTCGCCATCCTCGGCACCCTCTCGGACGCCGTCACCGGCAAGACCCCGATGGGGCCGCTCCGGCAGGAGTTCGTCCGTGAGGTCCGCCCGGCCGGCTGCGAGGGGCACGAACGCCCGCCCGGCCCCGGCCACCCCGCCTTCGAGGTGATCTACCTGCTGGAAGCCCCCGACCGGAGCCTGCCGAGGCTCCGCGCCGAACTGGCCGGGCTCGGCGACTCGCTGGTGGTCGGCGGCGGCGACGGCCTGTGGAACGTGCACGTGCACGTGGACGACGCGGGCGCCGCCGTCGAGGCCGGGGTGCGGGCCGGCCGGCCGTTCCAGATCCGGATCACCCACTTCGCCGAGGCCGCCGCCCGGGCCGGCGAGCGGCGGGAGACCACCGTCGGCCGGGCCGTGCTCAGCGTGGTGACCGGCGCCGGCCTGGCCGAGCTCTGCCAACGGGCCGGCGCCCAGGTCCTGCACGCCGACCCGGACCGGCCGCCGGCCAGCGCCGAACTGGTCACCGCCGTCCGCCGCTGCGCCGCGCACGAGGTGGTCCTGCTGCTCAACGACCCCGAGCTGCGGGCCGCCGCCGGAGCCGCCGCCGACCAGCTCCGGCAGGACGGCGTACGGATCGCGGTGCTGCCCACCCGCTCGCCGGTGCAGGGCCTGGCCGCGCTCGCCGTGCACGAGCCCGCCCGCCGGTTCGACGAGGACGTGGTGGCGATGACCTCCGCCGCCGGGGCCACCCGGTACGCCGAACTCGCCGTCGCCGAGGGCGAGTCCTGGACCATGGCCGGGGTCTGCCAGGCCGGCGACGTGCTCGGCCTGATCGACGGCGACGTGGTGGTGATCGGCGCCGACCTGGTCGCCATCGGCGAGGAGCTGCTCGGCCGGATGCTGGCGGCCGGCGGTGAACTGGTCACCCTGGTGCTCGGCGAGGGCGCCCCCGCCGAGCTGGCCGACCGGCTGGTGGCGCACGCCCGCCGGCAGCGCCCCGAGGTGGACACCGTGGTCTACGACGGCCGCCAGGAGTCGGCCACCCTGCTGATCGGGGTCGAGTGACCCGGACTGTCGCCCTCGTGGTGTCCAATAGGTCCTGATGGGCGCTCTCGATGAATCTCTGACCAAGCTGGTCGGCGACCGCACCGCCAAGGTGCTGGCCGACAGCCTCAAGCTGCGCACGGTCGGCGACCTGCTGCACCACTACCCCCGGCGGTACGTGGAACGCGGCCAGCTCACCAGCCTGGACGACCTCGAGGTGGACGAGCACGTCACCGTGCTGGCCCGGATCGAGAAGGTCACCCTGATCCCGTTCAAGGCCCGCAAGGGCGACCGCCTCGAAGTGGTGGTCACCGACGGGCGCGGGCGGCTCAGCCTGGTCTTCTTCAACCAGGGCTGGCGGCAGAAGGACCTCCGCACCGGCTCCCAGGGCCTGTTCGCCGGAAAGGTCGGCGTCTTCAACGGCAAGCGCCAACTCGCTTCCCCGGACTACCAGTTGATCGACGCCGAGGACGGCACCCCGGAGGCGGACAAGTTCGCCGGCCGGCTGATCCCGGTCTACCCCGCGAGCGCCCAGATGCCCAGCTGGAAGCTCTCGCTCTGCGTCGAGGTGGCCCTCGACAAGCACCTCGCCGACGTCGGCGAGCCGCTCCCCGCCGAGCTGCGCGGGAAGCACGAGCTGATCCCGCTCCCCGAGGCCCTGGAGCTGATCCACCGCCCGCGCAACCAGGCCGACAAGGAGCGCGCCCAGGACCGCCTGCGCTGGGACGAGGCGTTCGTCCTCCAGGTCGCGCTGGCCCAGCGCCGGGCCGCCGACTCCGCCCTGCCCGCCGTCGCCCGCAAGCCCGTGCCGGACGGCCTGCTGGACGCCTTCGACGCCCGCCTCCCGTTCGAGCTGACGGACGGGCAGAAGACCGTCTCCGCCGAGATCTTCACCGACCTGGCCACCGAGCACCCGATGCACCGCCTGCTCCAGGGCGAGGTCGGCTCGGGCAAGACCCTGGTGGCGCTGCGGGCGATGCTGGCCGTGGTGGACGCGGGCGGGCAGGCGGTGCTGCTGGCGCCGACCGAGGTGCTCGCGCAGCAGCACCACCGGTCGATCGTCGAGATGATGGGCGACCTGGCCGAGGGCGGCATGCTGGGCGGCTCCGACCTGGGGACGAAGGTCGCGCTGCTGACCGGCTCGATGGGGACGGCCGCGCGGCGGCAGGCGATGCTCGACATGGCCTGCGGGGACGCCGGGATCGCGATCGGGACGCACGCGCTGATCGAGGACAAGGTGCAGTTCCAGGACCTCGGCCTGGTGGTGGTGGACGAGCAGCACCGGTTCGGCGTCGAGCAGCGGGACGCGCTGCGGGCCAAGGGCGAGCAGCCGCCGCACCTGCTGGTGATGACGGCCACGCCGATCCCGCGCACGGTCGCGATGACGGTCTTCGGCGACCTGGAGACCTCGGTGCTGGACCAGCTGCCGGCCGGGCGTTCGCCGATCTCCACCCACGTGGTGCCCGCCCTGGAGAAGCCCAACTTCCTGGCCCGGGCCTGGGAGCGGGTCCGCGAGGAGGTCGGCAAGGGCCACCAGGCGTACGTGGTCTGCCCCCGGATCGGCGACGAGCCGCCTGACGCGCCGGGGAAGAAGAAGCGCAAGGCGGCGGACGACCCGGAGGACCTCGGTGCCGCGAGCGACGAGAAGCGCCCGCCGCTGTCGGTGGTGGATACCGCCGAGATGCTCACCAAGGGCCCGCTGGCCGGGCTGCGGGTGGAGATCCTGCACGGGCGGCTGACGCCGGAGGCCAAGGACGACGTGATGCGGCGGTTCGCGGCCGGGCAGGTGGACGTGCTGGTCGCCACCACGGTGATCGAGGTCGGCGTGAACGTCCCCAACTCGACCGCGATGGTGATCATGGATGCCGACCGGTTCGGCGTCTCCCAGCTGCACCAGCTGCGCGGCCGGGTCGGCCGCGGCTCGGCCCCCGGGCTCTGCCTGCTGGTCAGCGACATGCCCGCGGCCGGCGCGGCCTGGGCCCGGCTGGACGCGGTGGCCGGCACCCTGGACGGCTTCGAGCTGTCCCGGATCGACCTGGAGCAGCGCCGGGAGGGCGACGTGCTCGGCCAGGCCCAGTCCGGGGTGAAGTCCTCGCTCAAGGTGCTCTCGGTGCTGGACGACGAGGAGGTCATCGCGACCGCCCGCGAGGAGGCCGCCCGGCTGGTCGCCGAGGACCCGACGCTGGCCGCCCACCCGGAGCTGCGGACGGCCCTGGAGAGCCTGCTCGACGAGGACCGCGCGGAGTACCTGGAGAAGGGGTAATTCCCCTTCTGCCAAGGGCCGTTGGGCCACGGAATTGTCAGTGGCGGAGGAGAGAATGTAGTTGTTCGGGACGCACCCCCAAGGTGCGCTCCCGGCACGACACCTGGGGGTTCCGCCTTGGCTTTCCGTCATCTCAACGAGCTTCCGCTGGGCGACAAGGTCTTCCGGATCGAGCTGGCCAGCGAGGACGACCGTGAGGTCACCCTCACCCTGACCGGCTGGCGCGAGGGCGCCGCCGCCACCCCGCTGGCCACCGGCAAGCTCCGGCTGCCGGTGGAGGACGTGGCCAACCTGCGGATCGCGCTGAACCGCGCGCTGCGGGCGATGGCCATCGTCGCCGACGTCTCCGAACCCATCCCCGACCGCGACGTGCTGCGCGAGCTCTACCCCGGACACGGCGCCCCCTGGGTGCCCCAGCACGAGGAGGAGCTGACCCGCCGGTTCCACGACGCCGACACGGTGGCCCGGATCGCCGCCCGCTTCGGCCGGACGCCGGACTCCGTCCGCACCAAGCTGCGCGAGCTCGGCCACGACCCGCGCAAGCCCGAGTACTGCCCGCCCGACGGCTGCCTGTCCTGGTCCCGCTACGCCTCGCCGAGCATCGTGGGCGCGGTCGAGTAGGAAGCCCCGGAGCCAGCGGCGCGGGCGTTCACCGACGGCGGTCGGTGGGCGCCCGCGCCGCTGTGCGTGCGCCCGGCGGCCGACCAGCGGATAGCGTGTGTCGGGTGCATCCAGGCAGGTGCGCCCAGGCAGCTGTATCCAGGAAGGGACCGCACTTCTCATGACCCGCGTGATCGCCGGGGTGGCCGGTGGCCGCCGTCTCTCCGTGCTGCCCGGCCGGACCACCCGCCCGACCTCCGACAAGGCGCGGGAGGCGATGTTCTCCACACTGGCCTCGCTGCGCGGCACCCTGCACGGGGCCCGGATGCTCGACCTGTTCGGCGGATCGGGAGCGGTCGGCCTGGAGGCGCTGTCCCGGGGCGCCGCGCACGTCCTGCTGGTCGAGGCCGACGCCGGCGCCGCGAAGGTGATCCGGGAGAACGTCAGGATCGTCGCCCTGCCGGGTGCCGAGGTGCGGGCCGACCGGGCCGAACGGGTGATCGCGGGACGGGCCCCGGAGACCCCGTACGACCTGGTCTTCCTGGACCCGCCGTACTCGGTCACCGACGACGAGGTGCGGGAGATGCTGGTCACACTCCTGGCCGGGGGCTGGCTCACGGTGGACGCACTCGTCACCGTGGAACGCAGCACCAGGGGCGGCGAGTTCGGCTGGCCCGAGGGCTTCGAGGCCGAGCGCTCCCGGCGGTACGGCGAGGGCACCCTCTGGTACGGTCGCGCCGCCAACGGACCTGCCGAAGACTCGTAGCAGCCCACCCATCAGGCCCCACAAGGGAGTCCATGTCATGCGCCGCGCCGTCTGCCCGGGTTCCTTCGACCCGATCACCAACGGACACCTCGACATCATCGAGCGTGCCTCCAAGCTGTACGACGTGGTCCATGTCGCGGTGGCGATCAACAAGAACAAGCAGGGCATGTTCACCGTCGAGGAGCGGATCGCGCTGATCGAGGAGACCACCGCCCAGTACGGCAACATCGTGGTCGAGTCGCACTACGGCCTGCTGGTGGACTTCTGCCGGGAGCGCGGCATCCCGGCGATCATCAAGGGCCTGCGGGCGGTCAGCGACTTCGACTACGAGCTGCAGATGGCCCAGATGAACCGCGGCCTGAGCGGCGTCGAGACGCTCTTCGTGCCGACCTCGCCGACCTACAGCTTCCTCTCCTCCACCCTGGTCAAGGAGGTCGCCTCGTACGGGGGCGACGTCTCGCACCTGCTGCCGGAGACGGTGAACCGCCGGCTGGTCGAGCGGATCGCCGAGCGGTCCGCGCAGTAGCACCCGAACAAATCGGATCAGGGCTGGCGAAGCGTCACATAGCGTCCCCCGCCCGGCCGAGCGGCTGGCCTCGGGCGTTGTGAGCTCCCCCCGCTCTGGACGTACAGTCTGTACTCCTGCCCGCAGGCGCCACGCCGAAGGGCACTGCCTCCGCCGCAGCTCGGCGGCACACGGAAAGACAGAAGCCCCCGTGGACGTGCAGAACAGACTTGACGCGATCGTCACGGCGGTGGAGAACGCCCGCTCGATGCCCATGTCGGCGTCCTGCGTGGTGAACCGGGCCGAGCTGGTCGGCCTGCTCCAGCAGCTCCGTGAGGCGCTGCCCGCCGAACTCGCCCAGGCCCAGTCGGTGATGGCCGACCACGAGCAGGTGGTCGCGGACGCCCAGGCCCAGGCGGACCAGATCATCCAGGGTGCGCACAGCGAGCGCGGCTCGCTGATCTCCGACACCGAGGTGGTGCTGCGCGCCCAGGCCGAGGCCGACCGGATCCTCGGCGAGGCCAAGGCCGAGGTGCAGACCAAGCTGGCCGAGGCGGACGACTACGTCGACTCGAAGCTGGCCAACTTCGAGGTGGTGCTCACCAAGACGCTCGGCGCGGTCGGCCGCGGCCGGACCAAGCTGCGCGGCGACGCCAGCGTCTTCGAGCAGCCCTACGACGAGGACGCGACCGACGGCGAGGAGTTCCGCTCCCGGGTCAGCCCGAGCCCCGAGGTCGACGAGTACGTCGATGTGAAGCTCGCCACCCTGGAGACGGTGCTCAGCAAGACGCTGGAGGCGGTCGGCAAGGGCCGGGACAAGCTGCTCGGCAAGGCCTCGATCGACGAGCTGGGTGCCTACCTGGCCGCCGCCGACGAGGCCCAGCAGCTCAAGGACCGGGCCGAGGCGGTCGCAGCCGGCTTCTCGGACGGCGGCTTCGACCCGAGCGGTGGCGGCGGCTTCGACGCCAACGGCGAGGAGCAGCCCTGGTACCGGGCCGAGGTCCCGCAGCAGCAGAGCTGGCCCGAGCCCACCCCGGCGGCGGCCGGCTGGCAGGCCCCGGAGGCCGACCAGTACGCCGCCCCGCAGTACACCGAGGTCTACGGCGGCGGCTACGACCCGGCCGGCCAGCCGCAGACCGACCCGTACGGCTACCCGCAGCAGCCACAGCCCAGCTACGGCGGCCAGGGCTTCGACACCCAGGGCTTCGACGCCTACGGCTACCAGCAGCAGCAGCCGGTCTACCAGGAGCAGCAGCAGCCGCAGGAGCAGCAGGCGTACGACGCCTACGGCTACCCGCAGCAGGCCGCCCAGGTGCCGCAGCAGGCCGCACTGGACGAGACCAGCTTCTTCGACACCAGCATGATCGACATGACCCGGCTGCGGGAGCTCGGCGGCCGGTGAGACCGGCCGAAGTTGGGCCAGGCCGGAGTGTCCGGTAGTCTGACCACTCCGGCCTGTCCGTTGCTGGGCTGTTCTGCTGCCTCGACGCAGCCGGATCGAACCAAATCCGCGCCATGCAGGGATGCGTGCCGCCTCCAGGAAGTCAGGACACCTTGAACCGCCTCGACCACCGCGACCCGCTCGTGTTCGACACGCATGAGCTCGGCCGTCGCCCGGGATCGTTGCGCAAGATCGTCCGGACCGTGGAGGCCCCGGAGGGCCTGGGCATCATCGATGTCATCGCCGTCCCGGTGAAGAGCGAGATCGAGATCGAGCTCCGGCAGGAGTCCGTGGTCGAGGGCGTGCTGGTGACCGGTCGCGCCCGGGCCGCGGTCGAGGGTGAGTGCGTGCGCTGCCTGGAGCCGGTCGAGGACCGCCTCCGGGTCGAGTTCCAGGAGCTCTACTACTACCCGGAGTCCGACGAGCGCACCCGCGCCCGGACCACCGGGGCCGACGACCTCGACGAGGAGTCGGACGACGAGACTTACCGTCTGGAGGGCGATTTCTTCGACCTCCGGCCGGTGCTGCGTGACGCGGTGGTGCTCGCACTGCCGCTGCAGCCGGTGTGCCAGGAAGACTGCCTGGGCCTGTGCTCCGAATGCGGAGCGCGCCTGAGCGACGACCCGGACCACCACCACGATGCCGCCGACCCCCGGTGGGCGGCTCTGCAGGGACTCTCCGCCGCCCCCGGCGACGAGGGTGACGGAATCAAGAACAGCGACACCCGTGAGGGTGGAGCCGAGAACCAGGAGAAGTAGCCGTGGCTGTTCCGAAGCGGAAGATGTCGCGCAGCAACACGCGCCACCGTCGGTCCAACTGGAAGGCCGTTGTTCCGGCCCTGGTGGCGTGTGACCGCTGCCACGAGCCGAAGCTGGGTCACATCGCGTGCCCGAGCTGCGGCACGTACAACCGTCGCCAGGTCCTCTCGGTCTGATCGGCGGGGTGTAAGGGCGATGTCGGACAGTAACTCACCCCGCAAGTCGGCTCCTGCCAACGGGAGCAAGGCCGGCGGTCCGGCTTCGACCGAATACGACGTTCTGGAAGGGCGCCTCGGGTTCGTACTCGAGCGCGCCCTTCTGGTGCGTGCCCTGACGCACCGTAGCTTCGCCTACGAGAACGGCGGGCTGCCCACCAACGAGCGCCTGGAGTTCCTGGGCGACTCGGTGCTGGGCCTGGTCGTGACGGACACCCTCTACCGCCTCCACCCGGAGGTCGCCGAGGGAACGCTCGCCAAACTGCGTGCCGCAGTGGTCAACTCGCGCGCGCTGGCCGAGGTCGGCCGTGGGCTCGAACTCGGTACCTTCATCAGGCTCGGCAAGGGCGAGGAGGGGACCGGTGGCCGTGACAAGTCGTCGATCCTCGCCGACACCGTCGAGGCCGTGATCGGCGCCATCTACCTGGACCTGGGGCTGGACGCCGCGACGGACTTCGTCCACCGCCTGTTCGACCCGCTGATCGAGGAGTCCTCTCAGCTGGGCGCGGGCCTGGACTGGAAGACCAGCCTCCAGGAGCTCACCGCCTCGGTGGGCATCGGTGTGCCCGAGTACGTGGTGGCCGAATCCGGCCCCGACCACGAGAAGACCTTCGACGCCGCCGCCCGGGTGGCCGGCGAGGACTTCGGGCACGGCAGCGGCAGGTCGAAGAAGGAAGCCGAGCAGAAGGCCGCCGAGAGCGCCTGGCGGGCGATCCGCGCCAAGTACGCGGAACAGCTCAACCCCACCAGCTGACACCAGAGTTGAGGCGGCAGGCGTGCCCGAACTCCCCGAGGTCGAGGTGGTCAGGCGTGGCCTGGCCCGCTGGGCCGCCGGCCGTACCGTGGCCGAGGCCCAGGTGCTGCACCCACGGTCGGTCCGGCGTCAGCCGGGCGGTGCGGACGAGTTCGCCGCCCGGCTGACCGGGACGACCCTGGGGGAGGCGCAGCGCCGCGGCAAGTACCTCTGGGTGCCGCTCGGCGGCGACCAAGCGCTGATCGGCCACCTCGGCATGAGCGGTCAGCTCCTGGTCCAGGACGCCGCGGTGCCGGACGAGACGCACCTCCGGGTCCGGCTCCGGTTCACCGACGGCGGGCGTGAACTGCGCTTCGTCGACCAGCGCACCTTCGGCGGCCTCGCGGTCGAGGAGGCCGAGCCCGGCGACCCCGAGTCCACCCCGCTCTCGATCGCCCACATCGCCCGCGACCCGCTCGACGCCCGCTTCGACGACGGCGCCTTCGTCGCCGCCCTGCGCGCCAAGCGGACCACCGTGAAGCGGGCCCTGCTCGACCAGACGCTGATCAGCGGGGTCGGCAACATCTACGCCGACGAGTCGCTCTGGCGCGCCAAGCTGCACTACGAGCGCCCCACCGCCACCCTGACCCGTCCCGAGGCCGCCACCCTGCTCGGCCACGCCCGCGACGTGATGAACGCCGCCCTCGCGGTCGGCGGCACCAGCTTCGACAGCCTCTACGTCAACGTGAACGGCGAGAGCGGCTACTTCTCCCGCGACCTCGACGCCTACGGCCGGGAGGGCGAAGCCTGCCGCCGCTGCGGCACCGCCGTTCGGCGCGAGCCCTGGATGAACCGCTCCAGCTACTTCTGCCCCCGCTGCCAGCGGCCCCCGCGAGGGTAACCGGCTACGGTCAGAGGCTCGGGGCTCTGCTGTTGTGCGGCTCCGGCTTTTTGCAGGTGGCTCGGCATCTACGGTCCAGGGGCTCGGGGAACTGCGACGCCGGCCCTTGCAAGGTGATCGTCGCGTAGGTGGTCAGGCACTTTCGCAGTGACCCGAGCGCCAGATCTCCTCGCAGTTCCCCGAGCCCCTGGGTAGTGCAAGTGGAGCGCCTGCCTAGGGCGCAGGCCCGAGCTCCTGGGTAGTCGACCGTTGAGCGCCTGCCTACGGTGCAGCCCCGAGCCCCTGGGTAGTAGATGGCTGGGCGCCTGCCTACGGTGCAGCCCCGAGGCCCCTGGCCCCGTAGCGGGCTGAGCACAACTGCCTAGGAGACCGAGGTGAGTTCCGATTCCTCGGAGAGGTCCTGTTCGCCCTGGCCGTAGTAGGCGACGCCGACCGCGCTGACGACGGCGAGGACGAAGCCGACGGCGGCCAGCCAGCCGAGGCCGGCCCGGGACGAGTCGCCGAGCCAGATGACGCCGACCGCGCCGGGGATGACGGTCTCGCCGACCACCAGGGCGGCGGTGGCTCCGTTCACCGAGCCGATCTGCAGCGCGATGGTGTGCAGGTACATCCCGCCGATCCCGCCGATCAGGATCGCGTACAGGGCCGGGTCGGAGACCAGCTTCCCGAGGTCGAAGGGCTCGATGCCGTTCAGGATCCGGACGCCGACCCCGAGCGCGCCGAAGCCGAGTCCGGAGAGCAGACCGGCCACGATCGCCCCGCTCGCCCCGAGGAGTCGGACGATCAGCGCACCGCCCCCGATGATCGCGATCGAGGCACCCAGCAGCCACCAGTGCACGGCCATCGCCGCGTGGTGCCCGCCCTCGGGCCCGGCCGCCACCGCGAGCAGGACCAGGGCGGCGCACAGGATCGCGATCGAGGCCCACTCGGGCCGCTTCAGCCGGATGCCGAGCAGCTTGATGCTGAGCACGGCGGTGACCACCAGGTTGGCGCTGATGATGGTCTGGGAGAGGAAGAGCGGGAGCAGCCGGGCGGCCAGCGCGCCGAGCCCGAAGCCGATCAGGTCGAGCACCGTGCCGAGGATGAACTCCCAGGTGACGGCGGCCTTGGCGGTGGAGGAGAGGTTCGGGCCGCCGTGTTCGGTGACCCCGGCGGAGCGGCCGTTGGCGGCCGCCTCCTCGCGGGCGGAGCGGCGTGAGCCGACCGCCTGGAGTACCGAGCCGATGCCGTAGCAGGCGGATGCCGCGACGGCGGTGACGAGGCCCAGGATCACCGGGTGCTCCGATCTGGATGTGGCAGGCGTAGTGGATCAGGCACCACTATGCCCGCTCGGACCGGCACCGGAGTCAGCCACCAGGAGGACCGGGGGTCGTCCCGAAGGCGGGGGAGGTGCCGACCGGAGGTATGGGGCCGAAGGCCACCGGTACGAGTAGCGTCGAAGGCATGAGAACCACGCAGCTCAGCCGCTCGAAGGCCGCCGTCCTCCTGGCACTGGTGCTGGCCGCCCTGTTGCTGCTGCCCGCCACCGCCGCCTCGGCGGCGACCGGTGGGGTGGAGGAGGCGGCCCGGGTACTGAAACAGGGTCAGGTCTACGTGGACCCGGCGATGACCGGGCGGTTCTCCACGGCCGACGCGGCGGCGCTGACCGAGCGGATCAGGGCGGCCGACAAGCCGGTCTTCGTCGCGGTGGTCCCGGCGGACGAGCAGTACCCGGCCCAGACGGTGGCCCGTGACCTGCGGACCAGGGTCGGGGTGACCGGCCTGTACGCGATCTGGCGGGGCGAGGAGTTCAAGGCTTTCGCCGACCCGGCGGCGATCTCCACCGCGGCCGCGAACAACCTGGCCGGCGCGGCGCTGCGGGCCCACCCCGGTGACATCAACGGCACGTTGACCGACTTCGTCGGCCAGGCGGTCGGCCAGGTGAAGGGCAAGGGCGTGGCGGCCGCCGACGGCGGCGGGGCCGGGGTGGCGGCGGTGGTGATCCCGGTGGCCCTGCTGGCGCTGGCCGGCACCGGCGTGTTCCTGCTGTTCCGCCGCTCGAAGCGGCGCAAGGAGGAGCAGGCCAGGGCCGAACTGGAGCAGCTGCGGGTGGTGGTGGACGAGGACATCACCGCGTTCGGCGAGGAGCTGGACCGGCTGGACTTCGCGCCGGGCGACCCGGCGGCGGACGACACCCAGCGGGCCGACTACGCGCACGCGCTGGACTGCTACGAGGGCGCCAAGCGCGCGATGGACGCGGCTACCGCCCCCGAGCAGGTCCGTCCGGTGGCCGAGGCGCTGGCCGACGGCCGGTTCGCGCTGGCCACCCTGACGGCCCGTCGGGAGGGGCGGCCGCTGCCGGACCGCCGTCCGCCGTGCTTCTTCGACCCCCGGCACGGCCCGTCCGCGAAGGACGCGGACTGGGCGCCCGCGGGTGCGGCCCGGCGTACCGTCCCGGTCTGCGCGGCGGACGCGGCCCGGCTGGCGGCGGGTCAGGAACCGGAGATCCGTACGGTGCAGACCGAGCACGGCCGGGAGCCGTACTGGAACGCGGGCCCGGCGTACAGCCCGTGGGCCGGCGGCTACTTCGGCGGCGGGATCCTGCCGGGGCTGCTGGTGGGCACCATGCTGGGCTCGATGGTGGCCTCGCCCGGTACCGCCTGGGCGGCCGGCGGAGAGGGCTACCAGGGCGGGGACGACTCCGGCGCCGACTTCAACCCGTCGGACTTCGGTGGCTTCGACGGTGGCGGCGGCGGTGACTTCGGAGGCGGAGGGGACTTCGGGGGCTTCTGAGGCCCTCTGCGGCGGATGGTGTGAAGCCCCTTGCCTGCTGATCGCCGAGAGGCTGACAGTACGATGATCAGCCAGGCATAGCAGTAAGGGGCAGTTTCATGGGGGAGCAAGGCTTCCGGGTCGAACCGGGCGCACTCAGGACGTATGCGGAACTGGTCGATGCGCAGGCGGAACGGATCGCCCAGATCCAGGCCCGGCTGGCGGCGGTGACGCTGAACTCCAACGACTTCGGCAAGCTGCCGGACGCGCAGAACCTGTTCGAGGCGTACCAGGAGCACGCCGAGGCCGAGCAGCAGAACCTCGTCGACCTGCAGGAGGTCCTCACCGGCACCGCCGAGGGGCTCCAGCACTCGGCGGACAACTACGCGGGCCAGGACGGTGCGATCGCCTCGGTCTACGGGGGTGGCCGGTGATCGCCGGTACCGATGTCTCGTTCGGTGACCTGGGCGCCGGCTTCAAGTGGACCCGGGACTTCGTCAGCGAGCCGCTGCTGCCGCTGCCGAGCTTCAGCAACCCGGTGGCCGACGGGCTGGACGCGGGCCTGGACGACGCCGTCCGGGGGGCCCTGGAGTTCACCGGTCTGATGGGCATGCTGGAGGAGGTCACCGGCGAGCTGGAGACCCTCACCCGTGCCGCCGACGAGTGGCAGGCCCAGGCCCTGGCGATGCAGCAGGTCGCCGCCGAGCTGCGCGCGGGCGGCGCGACCCTGGCCGGGCAGTGGGAGGGCGAGGCCGCGACCGCGTTCGGCAACCACATGGGCAAGGTGGTGGAGGCGATCGACGCCACCGCCGCCGACATGAATCAGGTGGCGCAGATCATCAGCCAGGCGGCCGCCGCCTGTCAGCTGGCCGAGAACCTGGTGATCGAGCTGATCCGGGAGGCGATCGAGGTCCTGATCGCCACCCTGGCAGCGATGATCCTGGTCGACATCGTCACCCTGGGCCTGGCTGCGGTGACCAACGCGCTGGTGGTCGAGGCCGAGGTGACCATCTTCATCGCCCGGGTCGCCCGGGTCTCCCAGAAGCTGGCCGACACGCTGACCGAGCTGATGAAGGCGGTCCGCACGATCCAGAGCGCGGGCAAGTCGTTCCGGACCATCAAGGAAGGCCTGAACGCGGCCAAGGCGGTCCGCAAGGTCGGCAGCCTCGGCGAGCGGCTCGCGACCGGCCGGAACCTGCTCGCCGCCCCGTCGGCGGTCACCGCCGGCGAGTTCGCCGCCGCCCAGGGCACCAAGATGGTGTTCGGAGCGGTCAAGGGCGGCATCGCCACCGGCGTCGGCACCGTCATCGGCGCGGGCGACTACGGCGGCTCGCTGCTGGACGCGGCCAAGGACGACGCCACCGTGGACGCCGTCACCGGCGAGCTGGACGGCGGCCCCAAGGGAGCGCCGTACCGGGTCGACCGGGCCCGGCTCGAGGAGGCATTCGGATGACAGCGGGTCAGTACGGCGCACCCCAGGGCTTCGCCGAGCCCCGTCCGCTCGGCGGCGACTCGTACCGGCCGCTGGTCGCGCCGTACCTGCGGCCGAACGAACAGGTCCACGCCGTGCTGGAGCTCAAGCTCAGCGACCTGATCCGCCGGGTGCCGCGCAAGCACCAGCGGGGCAAGCCAGGGCCGGCCGCCCTGCTCGGGCTGATGGTGCTGCTTGACCTGGTCGCGGTCGTCGTCGAGGCGGTCTACGAGAGCATCTTCGGCTTCGTCCGCAACCTCCGCCGGCTGTTCCGCGGGCGTGGCCTGCGGGGCGGCTGGACCAGCCAGGCCGGGCAGTTCGTGCTCGCGGTCCGGCACGGCTCCGGCGTGGGCCTGCCCGACAACGACGGCGCGCAGCTGGTACTCGCCGGCGGCCGCACGGTGATCTTCAAGGCCTCGCACACCGTCGGCGTCACCGTGCTCGGCGAGCTCCCGCACGGACAGCTGCGCAAGGTCGAGCTGCGACACACCGCGATGTCCGACCGGGTCGACCTGCACTTCGCGGACGGCTCGTTGGCCGCGATCGAGATGGACGCCGAGCAGGCCCGGGTGCTGGCCGGTACGGCCCGCTGACCCCGGGTTAGGGTCGTGCCCATGCACAGCGATGATCCGGTCCGCTGCACCGCCTGGGTGCGCGGCAAGGTCCAGGAGGTCGGCTTCCGGTGGTGGACCAGGGCCCGGGCCCTGGAGATCGGACTGACCGGCTACGCGAGCAACCTCGGGGACGGCCGGGTGCAGGTGGTGGCGGAGGGCAGCCACGCCGGCTGCGAGCACCTGCTGGCCCTGCTCCGCGGGCCCGGCACCCCGGGCGCCGTCACCGGGGTGACCGAGATCTGGACCGCGACCGGCGAGGGGTACGACAGCTTCGCGATCCGCTGAGACCAGCCGTACGCCTGAGGCCCCCGGCAAGTGACGGTGTCAGGCGGTTGCCTTCTGGGCAGACTCGTGGTTGACTCCGCAGCGAGCAGTGATCCATCTGAGGTCGGATGGGCCCCCGCCCGGCCGCACGGCGTGTTGTTCCCCGCCATGCAGGTGACAGGGTCGCGGTAGCGTGCGGTGATCGTGTTGACCCGTACCGTCTTTGGTGAGACGCTGAAAGCCCGCGCACCAATATGCGTTCTCCCGGCAGGGTCATGCCGTCGTGAGCCCAGCTCACACGGCTCTCCCGTAGTGCCCAGCCAGCACTTCCGGCCCGCGGACGGGTGCGTGACTCCCCTTCCCCCTAGACCCATACCGCACAGGTTCGGTCACTCAGCGTGGAGGACCATTCATCATGGCAAAGGCGCTTCTCGGGTACGTCGGCGGCCCCGACCCGCGAATGCTTTCCGAGATGCGACGGCTTCAGCAGCGCGTCCAGGACCTGGAATCCGAGCTCACTCGGATGCAGGCCGAGAACGACGCACTCATCGCTGTCGCTGACGAGCACTCGCTGCTCAGCAGCATCGAGTTGGATCAGCGGGAGCCGGCACTCACCTGATCACGACCCGGTCTTCACTGATCGACGCTGCTGCGCACTGAGCTTCCCGTACGGGTCGCAGCTTTCGAGGGACGCCCGCGTGGCGTCCCTTCGTCGTGCGCGGAACCTTTTGCCAGGGAGAGTGCCCAGCCCCGGCGTGGCCAAACCGCCGCCTGCCCGCTCATCGTCCGCACTGCCGGATACAGTCGGCAAACGGAGGAAGAAGCCGAGGTGAGGAGAGCGGGCGCGTGCACCTGAAGAGTCTGACGCTGCGCGGGTTCAAGTCCTTCGCCTCCGCCACCACGCTGCGCTTCGAGCCCGGCATCACCTGTGTGGTCGGGCCGAACGGCTCCGGCAAGTCGAACGTGGTGGACGCGCTCAGCTGGGTGATGGGCGAGCAGGGGGCCAAGTCGCTGCGCGGCGGCAAGATGGAGGACGTCATCTTCGCCGGGACCAGCGGCCGCCAGCCGCTCGGCCGGGCCGAGGTCAGCCTCACCATCGACAACTCCGACGGCGCGCTGCCGATCGACTACGCCGAGGTGACCATCACCCGGACGATGTTCCGCAACGGCGGCAGCGAGTACGCGCTGAACGGCGACACCTGCCGGCTGCTCGACATCCAGGAGCTGCTCTCCGACTCCGGCATCGGCCGGGAGATGCACGTGATCGTCGGGCAGGGCCAGCTCGACTCCGTGCTGCACGCCGACCCGATGGGCCGCCGGGCCTTCATCGAGGAGGCGGCCGGGGTGCTCAAGCACCGCAAGCGCAAGGAGAAGGCGCTCCGGAAGCTGGACTCGATGGCCGCCAACCTCAACCGGGTGCAGGACCTGGTGGCCGAACTGCGCCGCCAGCTGGGCCCGTTGGGCCGGCAGGCGAAGATCGCCCGGCGGGCCGCCGGGATCCAGGCCGAGCTGCGGGACGCCCGGCTGCGGCTGCTCGCCGACGACCTGCTCACCCTGCGCAGGGCGGTCGAGGCGGAGATCGCGGACGAGCTGGCACTCCGGCTCCGCCGGTCCACCGTCGAGCAGGAGCTGAGCCGGGCGCAGCAGCGCGAGGCCGTCCTGGAGGCCCAGGTCCAGCAGCTCGGGCCACAGTTGGAGGAGGCCAGGCAGACCTGGTACCGGCTCTCCGCACTGGCCGAGCGGACCAGGGGGACGGTCGGGCTGGCCGAGGCCCGGGTGCGGCACGCGGCCGGCAGCGCGCAGGGCGAGGAGCGGCGCGGGCGGGACCCGGAGGAGCTGGAGCGGGAGGCCGAGCGGGTCCGGGAGGAGGAGGCCGCGCTGACCGAGGCGCTGGAGGAGGCACGGTACGCGCTGGCCGAGGCGGTCGAGCGGAGGGGCGAGCTGGAGCGTGAACTGGCGTCCGAGGAAGGCCGGTTGAAGGTCGCGGCGCGGGCCATCGCGGACCGCAGGGAGGGCCTGGCCAGGATGCAGGGCCAGGCCGCCGCCGCCCGCTCCAGGGCGGCCGGGGCGCAGGCCGAGATCGGTCGGCTGGCCGAGGCCGGCGCGGAGGCGGTGCTGCGGGCCGAGGCGGCGCAGGCGGAGTTCGACGAGTTGCAGCGACAGGTGGACGAACAGATCACCGGGGACGAGGAGTTGGACGCGGCGTACGAGCGGGCCCGGGCCTCGGTGGCGGGGGCGGAGGCCGGGGTGGCCGCCGTACGGGACGCGCTCGGGCTGGCCGAGCGGGAGCGGGCCGGGCTGTTGGCCAGGCACGAGGCGCTCTCGCTCGGGCTGCGCCGCAAGGACGGCAGCGGGGCACTGCTGGCGGCGGGGGAGCGGCTGACGGGGGTGCTCGGCCCGGCCGCCGAGCTGCTCGAGGTCGAGCCCGGGTACGAGACGGCGGTGGCGGCGGCGCTCGGCGCGGCGGCGGAGGCCGTCGCGGTGGACGGGCTGGCCGCGGCGGTGGCCGCGCTGCGGCTGCTGCGCGGCGAGGACGCCGGTCGGGCGGCGCTGCTGATCGCCGGAGCGGGGGCAGCGGACGGTGAGCGAGGTGGGGCAGCCGAGTTGGTGACCGGCCCCGCCGAGCTGATGCCGGCGGTGGCCGCGCTGCTGGCCCGCACCGTGGTGGTGGAAGGGCTGGACGAGGCGCGCCGACTGGTCGAGTCTCGGCCCGAGCTGACCGCCGTCACCCGGGACGGCGACGTGCTGGCCGCCGGGTACGCGCAGGGCGGGGCGGCCGGGGCGCCGAGCCTGCTGGAGACCCGGGCCGCGGTGGCCGAGACGGCCGGGCGGATCGAGCAGCTGGCCGAGCGGTGCGAGCGGCTGGCCGGCGAGCTGGCCTCGGTGACCGCCGAGAAGCGCGAACTGGCGACCGAGGTGGAGGAGTTGGCGGCCCGTCGGCGGGCCGCCGAGAAGGAGCGGGCCGGGGTCGCCGGGGCACTCGGCCGGCTCGGCGGGCAGGCCAGGGCCGCAGCGGGGGAGGCCGAACGGCTGGCCGCCTCGGTGCACCGCGCCGAGGAGGGACTGGCCCAGGCCCTGGCGGCGGCCGAGGAGTCGGCCGAACGCCTGGCGGCCGCCGAGGAGTCGGCCGACTCGGGGGAGGACGAGCCGGACGGCGCCCGCCGGGACGAGCTGGCCGGGGGCGCCGCCGAGGCCCGGCAGGCCGAGCTGGAGGCCAGGCTCGCGGTCCGCACCCACGAGGAGCGGGTCCGGGGCCTGACCGGTCGGGCCGACCAGCTGGACCGGGCGGCCCGGGCCGAGCGGGAGACCAGGGCCAGGGCGGCCGAGCGGCGCGAGCGGGCCCGGTACGAGGCCGCGGTGGCGGGCGCGGTGGCGGCCGGGGCACGGCAGCTGCTGGCCCGGCTTGAGGTCTCGCTGACCCGGGCCGAGGCCGAGCGGGCCGAGGTGGAGCAGGCCAGGGCCGAGCGGGAGTCCGAGCTGCGCAGCGGCCGCGAGCACGGCCGGGAACTCAAGGGCGAGCTGGACAAGCTGGTCGACGCGGGGCACCGGGACGAGGTGCTCCGGGCGGAGAAGCGGTTGCGGATCGAGCAGTTGGAGGCCAAGGCGCTGGAGGAGTTCGGCATCGAGGGCGAGGAGCTGCTGGCCGCGTACGGCCCGGCCCAGCCGGTGCCGCCGCCGCTGCCGGAGGAGGGGCAGGAGGCGGGCGAGCCACGTCCCTACGTCCGGGCCGAGCAGGAGAAGCGGCTGCGGGCCGCCGAGCGGGCGTACCAGCAGCTCGGCAAGGTCAATCCGCTGGCGCTGGAGGAGTTCGCGGCGCTGGAGGAGCGGCACCAGTTCCTCGGCGAACAGCTGGACGACCTGAAGCGGAGCCGACGGGACCTGCTGGAGATCGTCAGGGACGTGGACGTCCGGGTGGAGCAGCTGTTCGCCGCCGCTTACCACGACACGGCGGCGCAGTTCGAGGGCGTGTTCTCCCGGTTGTTCCCCGGCGGGGAGGGGCGGCTGGTGCTGACCGATCCTTCGAGCATGCTGACCACCGGGGTGGAGGTGGAGGCCAGGCCGCCGGGGAAGAAGGTGAAGCGGCTCTCGCTGCTCTCCGGGGGTGAGCGATCGCTGACGGCGGTGGCGCTGCTGGTGTCGATCTTCAAGGCCCGCCCCAGCCCGTTCTACGTGATGGACGAGGTGGAGGCGGCGCTGGACGAGACCAACCTGCGGCGGCTGATCGCGATCATGGAGGAGCTGCGGGAGAGTTCGCAGCTGATCGTGATCACCCATCAGAAGCTCACCATGGAGTCGGCCGACGCGCTCTACGGCGTCACCATGAAGGGCGACGGGATCTCCCAGGTGATCAGCCAGCGGCTGCGCGAGGAGCACCGCGAGCGTCCGGTTCGCGCGGTGCCCCGACAGCAGGAGGTCCCGGTCGGTGCGGAGCCCGGCCCGGAGTGAGCCCGCCGGGGGCCGTGGGCATAGGGCGAAATGGTGCAAATTCCAGCTGATACGTCATAAGGGACGAATGTCCCCGTTCTCGGGGGCGGGTCTGTCGCGGATACTGGGTCCGTTATGGAATATCTGATCCTTGCCGTAGTCATCGCCGTGGTCGCCGTCGGTGCGATCGCGGGCCTCGTCGTCAGCGGCAGACGACGTAAGCAACTGCCTCCCAAGGCCGAGGCGCCCGTCATCACGCCCCCGCGCGAGCCCGGGGTCGGCGAGGAGTCGGCGGTCCCGACGCCCGAGCCGGTCAAGACCGTCGAGGAGGTGACGCTCCCGCCCGAGGTACCCGCTGCACCCGCCCTCGACGTACCGGAGCCCACCGCCGGACGACTGGTCAGGCTGCGCGGCCGACTGTCCCGCTCGCAGAACTCGCTCGGCAAGGGGCTGCTCACGCTGCTCTCGCGCGAGCGGCTGGACGAGGACACCTGGGAGGAGATCGAGGAGATCCTGCTCACCGCCGACGTCGGCGTGGCGCCCACCCAGGAGCTGGTGGACAACCTGCGGACCCGGGTCAAGGTGCTCGGCACCCGCACGCCCGACCAGCTGCGGTCCCTGCTGCACGAGGAACTGGTCGGCCTGATCGAGACCGGGGCGGACCGTTCGCTGCGGACCGCCAAGCACGAGGACGGCCGTCCGGCCGTGGTGCTGGTGGTCGGCGTGAACGGTGTGGGCAAGACCACCACCTCGGGCAAGCTCGGCCGGGTGCTGGTCGCGGACGGACGCAAGGTGGTGCTCGGCGCGGCCGACACCTTCCGCGCGGCGGCCGCCGACCAGTTGCAGACCTGGGGCGAGCGGGTCGGCGCCCGGACCGTCCGCGGGCCCGAGGGCGGTGACCCCGCCTCGGTCGCGTTCGACGCGGTCAAGGAGGGCATCGCCGAGGGCGCGGACACCGTGCTGATCGACACCGCGGGCCGGCTGCACACCAAGACCGGTCTGATGGACGAGCTCGGCAAGGTCAAGCGGGTGGTCGAGAAGCACGGTCCGGTGGACGAGGTGCTGCTGGTGCTGGACGCCACCACCGGTCAGAACGGGCTGGTGCAGGCGCGGGTGTTCGCCGAGGTGGTGGACATCACCGGGATCGTGCTCACCAAGCTGGACGGGACCGCGAAGGGCGGGATCGTGATCGCGGTGCAGCGGGAGCTGGGCGTGCCGGTCAAGTTGATCGGGCTCGGTGAAGGTGCGGACGACCTGGCGCCGTTCGAGGCGGCGGCGTTCGTGGACGCGCTCATCGGCGAGTAACGCCGGGCCTCACTTTCGCAGGGGCTCGGGGCTGCGCTCTAGGCAGGCGTTCAGCCGTCGACCACCCAGGGGCTCAGGGCTGCACTGTAGGCAGGCGCCCAGCGGTCGACTACCCAGGGGCTCGGGGAACTGCGAGGAGATCTGGCGTGCGGGTCACTGCGAAAGTGCCTGACCATCTACGCGACGATCACCTTGCAAGGGTCGGCGTCGCAGTTCCCCGAGCCCCTGGTGGTGCACCACGTGCGCCCATGCGGCGGAGCCGTACGTTCAGGCCGTCCAGGCCGGTTCGGCGGTGCGTTCGCGGGTGCGGTGGCAGGCGTAGGCGATGGTGCCGAGGAGGAGGCGGGCCTCGGGGGGGCAGGCGGCGCTGTCGCGACAGGGGCGGCGGAGCCAGCGGGTGGGGCCGAGGGGGCCGAGGGTGGTGGGCGGGGCGGCCACGTAGTCGCCCTCGCCGTGGCAGGCCAGGTCGAGGGTGGTGTCGTCCCAGCCCATCCGGTACAGGAGTTCGGGCAGCCGCTGGGCTGCGCCGGGGGCGACGAAGAAGAGCAGCCGACCGGTCGGCAGGCCGAGCACGGGGCCCACCTGGGTGCCCATCCGTTCCAGCCGGACCAGAGCCTGCAGACCGGGCTGGGCCGGGACGTCCAGGACGTCGAACGCGCGGCCGGTCGGCAGCAGCAGGGCGGTCTCGCCGCCGCGCAGCCGGTTCAGGTCGGCGGCGCCCGCGCCGGTGGCCGGGTCGACGGTGTGGGCGGGGCCGAGCCCCTGGTGCAGGCCGGGTGCGGCGCAGTGGGTGGCCTGGCAGGTGCACCGGCCGTCGGCGCGGGTGGTGCCGGTGCCGACGGTCACCGCCCAGCCCCAGCGGCCGGTGTACTCCGCGGCCGCCTCGAATGCGGTGCCGCGCAGCCGGCGGCGGGAGCCGAAGCGCAGCTCGCCGAAGAGGTTGTCCATGCCTCCCCCAACAGGTTCGGATTGCCGGTGGTTACGGGAATGTGACGGTCCGTCGATTGTCCGGCGTGAAGTGGGTCGCGCGTCGGCGGCGCGCAGCAGCCGAAGTGCTCCGATTCGCGCGGTGCGGGCCAGGAGGCTCCTTGCGTCGGTGTCGCGGATACCGGATCGTCGGTGCTGCACGGGAGTTCCCTTCCTGGCCAACCGGCCTGTCGGGCCGTCAAGATCCCTGTGGTACGCGTGAGTTGGGCGACTGCTTCGTCGACTACCAGTGAAGCGCGCGGTGCCCTTGCGTAGTTCACTCGTGGGGGTGGCGAAAGGTGGCGATTCTCGGGTGACGCTCCCCCGGATGGCGGTTGTCGCGTTACGTTCAGCACACGGAGCGCAGCGGACCGTCCACATCGGGCGGGTATGAGGCGGTCAAGAGCGGGCGAGACGAGCGGGGCCTCTGTGCGGGGGCCGGGCGGGATGGGGACGTTCCCATGGCAGAGAAGCAACCGAACGAGAAGCTGACCTCGTGGTTCGGCCGAAGCGGCTGGTCCAAGGGTGAGTTGGCGCGTCAGGTGAACCGCCGGGCCCGGCAGATCGGGGCGCACCACGTCAGCACCGACACCTCCCGGGTGCGCCGCTGGCTGGACGGTGAGCAGCCCAGGGAGCCGATTCCGAAGATCATGTCCCAGCTGTTCTCCGAGCGGTTCGGCTCGGTGGTCTCGATCGAGGACCTCGGGCTGCGCACCGCCGTCCCGGTGAGCACCGTGGAGAGCGGCGTCGACCTGCCGTGGAGCGCGCCGCAGACGGTGCAGCTGATCAGCGAGTACTCGCGCAGCGACCTGATGCTCAACCGCCGGGGTTTCCTCGGCACTTCGCTGGCGCTGACGGCGGGCACCGCGCTGATCGAGCCGATGCAGCGCTGGCTGGCCCCGAACCAGGCCGGCACCCCGACCCCGATCCTGGCGGCGGCCGGCGGCGGCGAGCAGTTCAGCGGTCGGCTCTCCGAGCCCGAGCTCCAACTGCTGGAGCAGACCACGGTGATGTTCCGCCAGTGGGACGCGCAGAACGGCGGCGGCCTGCGCCGCAAGGCCGTGGTCGGCCAGCTGCACGAGGTCACCGACCTGCTGCAGGAGAGCTACCCCGAGCAGACCACCAAGCGGCTGTTCCGGCTCACCGCCGAACTCGCCCACCTGGCGGGCTGGATGTCGTACGACGTCGGCATGCACCCGAGCGCGCAGAAGTACTACGTGCTGGCGCTGCACGCGGCCAAGGAGGCGGGGGACCGGCCGTTCGGCGCGCAGATCCTGACCGACATGAGCCGCCAGATGATCCACCTGAACCGGGGCGAGGACGCCCTGGAGCTGATCCACCTGGCCCAGTACGGCAGCCGGGACAGCGCCAGCCCGCGCCAGCAGTCGCTGCTGTTCGCGATGGAGGCCCGGGCCTACTCCACCATCGGCGAGGTCAACCGCTGCGCCCGGGCGGCCCGGCTGGCCGAGGACACCTTCAGTGACTGCGGCCGGGGCGACAACGACCCGGATTGGCTGAAGTTCTTCTCGCTGGCCGAGCTGAACGCGGAGAACGCCCACTCCTACCGGGACTTGGCCTACCACACCACCCGCAGCCCGCTGTACGCCTCGATGTCCGCGCCGGTGATGGAGCGGGCGGTGGACCTGTTCCGGGAGGACCCGGACCACGTCCGCAGCTACGCCTTCAACCTGATCGGCATGTCCAGCGTGCACCTGCTGCAGAACGAGCCGGAGCAGGCCGTGGTGATGGCCAAGAGGGCCGTGGACATCGCCACCCGGGTCCGCTCCGAGCGGCTGAACACCCGGATCAGGAAGACCTCCGCCGCCGCCACCCGGAACTTCAAGGACGTCGCCGAGGTGGGCCAGCTGGCCGACCTGGTGGTGCAGGACATCCCGGAGTTCGTCCCGACCGGCTGAGCGCCGGGCCGGCCCCGGCACCGTCCGGTTCCGGCCAACTCCGCCCCCGTACCCCGGCCGTGGGGCCACCACAGGTTCGCACGCGATTGGGCTCCCCCGGCCCCGCAGCCCCGGTGGCCCCACGGCCGGTGACCGTCCGGGCCCCGGCATCCGACGGGGCCGTACGGTAACCCAGTTCTGTCATGGCACGGCCGGAGTTCATCTCCTCGTAACGCCGCCGTCCGCCCCGTCACGGCTGCGAAACACCTGGCCGCATCGGCCGAAATCAGCCTTCGACACTCTCCTCTTCATCGCCGACACCCCGGGTGGCACGGGACAGGGATCCTGCGGGTGGAGCGGCATTCATTCACGAGGAGACGCCGATGCCGGACGGCTTCAGCGCGGGCGATACCGCCTTTGTATTCATCTGTGCGGCCCTGGTCATGGTGATGACGCCTGGCCTGGCCTTCTTCTACGGCGGAATGGTCAGGGTCAAGAGCACGCTCAACATGCTGGCCATGAGCTTCATCTCGCTCGCGATCGTCAGCGTGCTCTGGGTGCTCTACGGCTACTCGCTCGCCTTCGGCCCCGACGCGGGTGCCGGTCTGATCGGCAACCTCGACTACCTGGGCATGCACGGCATCGGCCTGAACGACATCACCGGCACCATCCCGGTCACCGCGTTCTCCGCCTTCCAGCTGATGTTCGCCATCATCACCCCGGCGCTGATCAGCGGTGCGGTCGCGGACCGGGCCAAGTTCGCCGCCTGGGGCCTGTTCATCGCGCTCTGGGTGACGGTGGTCTACTTCCCGGTCGCGCACTGGGTGTTCTTCTTCGACGGCGGCAACGGCGGCTGGCTCGGGGACCGGAACGGCGTGATCGACTTCGCCGGCGGTACCGCGGTGCACATCAACGCCGGTGCGGCGGGCCTGGCGCTCTGCCTGG
Source organism: Kitasatospora sp. NPDC101801 (assembly GCF_044766665.1). NCBI lineage: Bacteria > Bacillati > Actinomycetota > Actinomycetes > Kitasatosporales > Streptomycetaceae > Kitasatospora > Kitasatospora sp. NPDC101801. The sequence goes on along the minus strand of NZ_JBIWML010000027.1, from coordinate 53,375 downwards.
TGCTCGGCAAGCGGATCGGCTTCAAGAAGGACCCGATGCGTCCGCACAGCCTCCCGCTGGTGATGCTCGGCTCCGGTCTGCTCTGGTTCGGCTGGTTCGGCTTCAACGCCGGCTCGGCGCTGGCCGCCAACGGGGTCGCGGGGATGGCCTTCGTCAACACCCAGGTGGCCACCGCCGCCGCCGTGCTCGGCTGGCTCGCCTACGAGAAGATCAGGCACGGCGCGTTCACCACGCTGGGCGCCGCCTCCGGCGCGGTGGCCGGTCTGGTCGCGATCACCCCGGCCTGCGGTTCGGTCAGCCCGCTCGGCGCCATTGCGATCGGCCTGATCGCCGGTGCGGCCTGCGCCGCGGCGATCAGCCTGAAGTACCGCTGGGGCTTCGACGACTCGCTCGACGTGGTCGGCGTGCACCTGGTCGGCGGGGTGATCGGCTCGCTGCTGATCGGCCTGTTCGCCACCGGCAAGGTCGGCCAGACCGCGCAGGGCCTGTTCTACGGCGGCGGGGTCGGGCAGCTCGGCAAGCAGGCGCTGGGTGTCGCCGTGGTCGGCGTCTACTCCTTCGTCCTGTCCTGGCTGCTGGGCCAGGCGATCGACAAGACGATCGGCTTCCGGGTCTCCGAGGACGTCGAGGTGGCCGGCATCGACCAGGCCGAACACGCCGAGTCCGCCTACGACTTCAGCGCCGTCGGGGCCAGCCTGGGCCGTGCCTCGGTCGCCGCTCCCGCCGCCGTCGGCTCCGCCGTCACCGCTGAGAAGAAGGCCGAGGTCGACGCCTGATGAAGCTCATCACCGCAGTCATCAAGCCGCACCGTCTGGACGAGGTCAAGAACGCGCTGCAGGCGCACGGGGTGCACGGACTGACCGTCACCGAGGCCAGCGGCTACGGCCGGCAGCGCGGCCACACCGAGGTCTACCGGGGCGCGGAGTACACCGTCGACCTGGTGCCCAAGGTCCGGATCGAGGTCCTGGTCGAGGACGAGGCGGCCGACGAGGTCATCGAGGTCCTGGTGAAGGCCGCCCGCACCGGCAAGATCGGTGACGGCAAGGTCTGGAGCGTCCCGGTCGACACCGCCGTCCGGGTGCGGACCGGCGAGCGCGGCCCGGACGCGATCTAGCATTCGAATCGAGGTCCTTGGCGGGCCGGTCTCCCCTCGGGGCGGCCGGTCCGCCGGACGCGTATGTCCCGCAGCACCGACGGACGGGGAACTCGCCGTGACCAGCACCGACCAGCCCTCCGACTACGCCGCCGCCCGGACCCGGCTGCTGGCCGAACCGGGCCTGGGCGGGGTGACCCGCCGCACCGCACTCGCCCGGCTGGCCGACGGCTGGCTCGCGGGCCTGTACGCGGCGGCCGGCGCCCCGGCCGGCACCGCCCTGGTGGCGGTCGGCGGCTACGGCCGCGGCGAGCTCTCCCCGCGCAGCGACCTGGACGTGCTGCTGCTGCACACCGGCCCGATCGACCCGACGCTGCCGGAGCGGATCTGGTACCCCGTCTGGGACGGCGGCGCCGCGCTGGACCACGCCGTCCGCACCCCGGCCGAGGCCCGCGCGGTGGCGGCCGAGGACCTCAAGGCCCAGCTGGGCCTGCTGGACGCCCGGCACCTGGCCGGGGACCCGGAGCTCACCGCCGGGCTGCGCTCCGACGTGCTGGCGGACTGGCGGGCCACCGCACCGAAGAGGCTCCCCGAACTGCGCCAGTCCTGCCTCGAACGGGCGGAGCGGCACGGCGAGTTGTCGTTCCTGCTGGAGCCGGACCTGAAGGAGGCCAGGGGCGGCCTGCGGGACGTGGTGGCGCTGAACGCGATCGCCGCGAGCTGGCTGGCCGACGCCCCCCGGGACGGTCTGGACGCGGCCGCCGCCCGGCTGGCCGACGTCCGGGACGCGCTGCACCTGACCACCGGGCGGGCCACCGAACGGCTCGCCCTGCAGGAGCAGGACCAGGTGGCCGCCCGGCTCGGCGTGCTGGACGCCGACATCCTGCTCCGGCAGGTCTACGAGGCGGCCCGCACCATCAGCTACGCCGGGGACGTCACCTGGCGCTCCGTCGAGCGGATACTGGCCGCCCGCACCGGCCGGGGCCGCCGGGTCTCCCGGCTGGCCTTCCCGTTCACCGGCGCCGGCCGGGGCAGCGGTGCGGTGGCGCGCGGCGCGGTGGAGCGGCGCCCGCTGGCCGAGGGCGTGGTCGAGCAGGACGGCGAGGCGGTGCTGGCCCAGGGCGCCAGGCCCGGGCAGGACCCGGTGCTGGCGCTGCGCGCGGCCGCCGCCGCCGCGCAGGCCGGTCTGACGGTCGGTTACGCCACCGTGCGCCGGCTGGCCACCGAGACCAGGCCGCTGCCGGTGCCCTGGCCGGACGAGGCGCGCGAGCAGCTGATCACCCTGCTGGGCGCGGGCGAGGCGGCCATCCCGGTCTGGGAGGCGTACGAGGCGGAGGGGCTGATCACCCGTCTGCTGCCGGACTGGGAGCGGGTCCGCTGCCGTCCGCAGCGCAACGCGGTGCACCGCTGGACGGTGGACCGGCACCTGATCGAGACGGCGGTGAAGGCGGCCGCGATGACCCGCCGGGTGGCCAGGCCCGACCTGCTGCTGGTGGCCGCGCTGCTGCACGACATCGGCAAGGGCTGGCCGGGCGACCACTCCGAGGCGGGCGAGGTGATCGTCCGCGACGTGGCGGCCCGGATGGGTTTCGACAAGGCCGACACCGACACCCTGGCGCTGCTGGTCCGGCACCACCTGACCCTGGTGGACACCGCGACCCGGCGGGACCCGGACGACCCGGCCACCGTCGACCTGATCACCAAGGTGGTCGGCACCCTGCCGCACCTGGAGCTGCTGCACGCGCTGACCGAGGCGGACGCCACGGCCACCGGCCCGGCCGCCTGGAGCGGCTGGCGGGCCTCGCTGGTGCGCGGGCTGGCCGAGCGGGCGGCCGAGCAGCTGGCGGGCGGCAGCTGGTACCCGGCGGACGCCGAGCCGACCGCGGAGGAGGAGCGGCTCGCGGTGGAGGCCGGCCGCACCGGCGGACCGGCGCTGACCCTGCTCGCGCAGACCCAGCAGGACTCGTTCGCCACCGAGCCGATGGGCGTGGAACTGACCCTGGCGCTGCCCGACCAGCCCGGCCTGCTCGGCACGGTGGCCGGGGTGCTGGCACTGCACCGCCTGACGGTCCGTTCGGCCGGGCTGCGCGAGCTCGACCCGGTCGGGGCGGGGCCGGTGCAGCTGCTGTCCTGGACGGTGGCGGCGGAGTACGGCGAACTCCCCGAGGGGGCCAGGCTGCGGGCCGACCTGCGCCGGGCGCTGGACGGCTCGCTGGACGTGGCCCGCAAGCTGGCCGAGCGGGACGCCGCCGCACCCCGCCGCCGGGGGATCGCCACCCCGCCGCCGGTGGTCTCGGTCGCGCCGGGCGGCGCGTCCAGCACCGCCACCGTGCTGGAGGTCCGGGCGCACGACGCCCCCGGCCTGCTGCACCGGATCGGCCGGGCGCTGGACGCGGCGGGCGTCCGGGTCCGTACCGCGCACGTCTCCACGCTGGGCGCGGACGCGGTGGACGCCTTCTACGTGACCGATCCGGCGGGCCGTCCGCTGACCGCCGCGCGGGCCCGCGAGGTGGCTGCGGCGGTGCAGGCGGCGCTGGGCTGACCGGGGATTCGACCGCGGTGGGGAACGTTCCCGGAGCGGCCCGATACCCTGGGGGCGACGACCGTACCCGTACCGATGCCGCAAGGGACCCGCGACCGACGTGTTCGACACTCTTTCCGATCGCCTCGCAGCGACGTTCAAGAACCTCCGGGGCAAGGGCCGCCTCAGTGAGGCGGACATCGACGCCACCGCCCGTGAGATCCGGATCGCGCTGCTGGAGGCGGATGTCGCCCTCCCGGTGGTCCGGGCCTTCATCAAGCAGGTCAAGGACCGTGCGCTCGGCGTCGAGGTCACCGGCGCGCTGAACCCGGCCCAGCAGGTCGTCAAGATCGTCAACGAGGAGCTCATCAACATCCTCGGTGGCGAGACCCGACGCCTCCGCTACGCCAAGACCGGCCCGACCGTCATCATGCTGGCCGGTCTGCAGGGTGCGGGCAAGACCACCCTGGCGGGCAAGCTCGGCCACTGGCTGAAGAGCCAGAAGCACACCCCGCTGCTGGTCGCCTGCGACCTCCAGCGCCCGAACGCGGTGACCCAGCTCGGCGTGGTGGCCGAGCGCGCGGGCGTCGCGTTCTACGGTCCGCAGCCGGGCAACGGCGTCGGCGACCCGGTGCAGGTCGCCCGTGACTCGATCGAGTACGCCAAGCAGAAGCAGTACGACGTGGTGATCGTCGACACCGCCGGCCGCCTGGGCATCGACGCGGAGCTGATGCAGCAGGCCGCGGACATCCGCGCCGCGGTCGACCCGGACGAGGTCCTGTTCGTGGTCGACGCGATGGTCGGCCAGGACGCGGTGGTCACCGCGCAGGCGTTCCTCGAGGGCGTCGACTTCACCGGTGTGGTGCTGTCCAAGCTGGACGGTGACGCCCGAGGTGGTGCCGCGCTGTCGGTCGCGCACGTGACCGGCCGTCAGATCATGTTCGCCTCCAACGGTGAGAAGGTCGACGACTTCGACGCCTTCCACCCGGACCGGATGGCCTCCCGGATCCTCGGCATGGGCGACATGCTGTCGCTGATCGAGAAGGCCGAGCAGACCTTCTCGCAGGCCGAGGCCGAGAAGATGGCCTCCAAGCTTCAGGGCGGCGGCAAGGACTTCACGCTGGACGACTTCCTGTCCCAGCTGGAGCAGGTCCAGAAGATGGGCTCGATCTCCAAGCTGCTCGGCATGCTGCCCGGGATGGGGCAGATCCGGGAGCAGATCAACAACATCGACGACAAGGACGTCAACCGGGTCGGCGCGATCATCAAGTCGATGACGCCCGCCGAGCGGACCGAGCCGAAGATCATCAACGGCTCGCGCCGGCTGCGGATCGCCAAGGGTTCGGGTGTCCAGGTCGGCGAGGTCAGCAACCTGGTCGAGCGGTTCTTCGAGGCCCGCAAGATGATGTCCGCGATGGCCTCCGGCAAGGGCATCCCCGGGATGCCGGGCATCCCCGGTATGGGGGGCGGCGGCAAGAAGGCGCTGAAGAAGGCCCAGCCCGCCAAGGGTCGGAAGAAGTCCGGCAACCCGCTGAAGCGGGCCCAGGAGGAGGCGGCCGCCGCCGAGCGCAAGGCGCTCGGCCCCGGTGCCCCGGCCGCGCCCGCCGAGGGCGGCGCGTTCGGTCTCGGCGCGGGCAAGGGCCCGGCCGACTTCCAGCTGCCCAAGGAGTTCAAGGACCTGCTCTGAGCGGTCCACGGCCGACGGCCCGTCACCCCGTTCGGGGTGGCGGGCCGTCGTGCCGTTCGGGGTGGCGGGCCGTCGTGCCGTTCGGGGTGGCGGGTCCTCGCGCTGTTCCCGGCATGTTCGATGATGGAGGGGTGCGAGTGACGATTCGACCCCCGATGACAGCCGACGCCGGTCCGTACGCCGAGGCGGTGCGCCGCTCCGCCGACCACGTCGGGCGGTGGAACCCCGTCGAACCGGACGGCCTGCCCGAACTGCTGGAGCGTCAGGGCCCCGGGCTGCGCACCTTCCTGATCACCGACCTGGCCTCCGGCGACCTGGTCGGCAAGTGCAACGTGGCCAACATCGTGATGGGCCGGTTCTGCAACGCCGCCCTCGGCTACGACTCCTACCTGCCGTACGCGGGCACCGGGCGGATGACCGAGGGCATGCGACTGGTGGTGGACCGCTGCTTCGGGCCGCAGACCGCCGGCGGGCTCGGGCTGCACCGGCTGGAGATCAACGTCCAGCCCTCCAACGAGCGCTCGATCGCGCTGGCCCGCCGGCTCGGCTTCCGGCACGAGGGCTTCACCCCCCGGATGCTGTTCCTGGACGGCGCCTGGCGTGACCACGAGCGGTTCGCCCTGACGGCGGAGGAGTGGCCGGGGGTCACGACGGGCCGTTGAGCAGTGCGGCCGGCGGCGGTCCGCCGGCGCCGGCCGGGCGGCGTTGCGGGTTGGCCGACCTGGGCATACGTCCGTATCGTCCGATGGGTGAGTAATCCCGTACCGCCTCGTCAGACCCCCGACCAGCCCTGGCGGTCCGAGGGGGCGCCACCGCCGCCGCCGCCGCCGCGCCGGAAGATGCCCGGCGGCTGGATCGGGCTGGTGCTGACCGCACTGGCCGTGTTCCTGGTTGCCGAGGCGCTGCTGAACTACTTCGGCGGCGGGGCCAGTACGACGGTCTCCTACACCGAGTTCAACAGCCAGCTCGGCAAGGGCAACGTCACCAAGATCTACTCCAAGGGCGACGCGATCGAGGGCACCCTGAAGGCCGCCGCCCCCAAACCGGACGGCGCCCGCGGGAACTACACCGAGTTCACCACCCAGCGCCCGGCCTTCGCCGACGACCAGCTCTGGACCACCCTCCAGCAGCAGAACGTCACCGTCACCGCCGAGCCGGTGGTCCAGCAGCGCAGCTTCCTGGCCAACCTGCTGCTCTCGCTCGCCCCGATGCTGCTGCTGGTGCTGATCTGGGTGCTGGTGGCCCGGAAGATGGCCGGCGGGATGGGCGGGGCGGGCTTCGGCCGGAAGGCCCCGCCGAAACCGGTCACCCCCGAGGACGGCAAGCGCACCACCTTCGCCGACGTGGCCGGCATCGACGAGGTGGAGGCGGAACTCACCGAGGTGGTCGACTTCCTGAAGAACCCGGGGGAGTACCGGAAGCTCGGCGCCAAGATGCCGCGCGGCGTGCTGCTGTCCGGACCGCCGGGCACCGGCAAGACGCTGCTGGCCCGCGCCGTGGCGGGCGAGGCGAACGTGCCGTTCTTCTCCGCCTCCGCCTCCGAGTTCATCGAGATGATCGTCGGCGTCGGCGCCAGCCGGGTCCGCGAACTCTTCGCCGAGGCGCGGAAGGTGGCGCCCGCGATCATCTTCATCGACGAGATCGACACCATCGGCCGCCAGCGCGGGGGCGGCGGCGGGATGGGCGGGCACGACGAGCGGGAGCAGACGCTCAATCAGATCCTCACCGAGATGGACGGCTTCTCCGGCTCCGAGGGCGTGATCGTGATCGCGGCCACCAACCGGGCCGAGGTGCTCGACCAGGCGCTGCTGCGCCCGGGCCGCTTCGACCGCCGGATCACCGTCAGCCCGCCGGACCGGGAGGGCCGGGCCGCCATCCTGGCGATCCACAGCCGGTCCGTCCCGCTCACCCCGGCGGTGGACCTGCGCCAGGTCGCCAGGGTCACCCCCGGGATGACCGGCGCCGACCTGGCCAACCTGGTCAACGAGGCCGCCCTGCTGGCGGTCAAGCGCAAGCAGGACGCGGTCGAGCCGGCCGACCTCTCGGACGCCCTGGAGAAGGTCCAACTGGGGGCCGTCCGCCCGCTGGTGATGCCGCAGGAGGAGCGCGAGCGGACCGCGTACCACGAGAGCGGGCACGCGCTGCTGGGCATGCTGCAGCCGGGCGCCGACCCGGTCCGCAAGATCACCATCGTGCCGCGCGGCCGGGCCCTCGGCGTCACGCTCTCCACCCCCGACACCGACCGGTACTCCTACACCGAGCCCTACCTGCGCGGCCGGATCATCGGCGCGCTGGGCGGGATGGCCGCCGAGCAGGTGGTCTACGGCGTGATCACCACCGGCGCGGAGAGCGACCTGGAGCAGGTCACCAACATCGCCCGCGGCATGGCCGGCCGCTGGGGCATGAGCGAACGGGTCGGCCGGCTCACCGCCGTACCCAACGACACCCAGGGCGCGTACGGACTGTCGGCCGCCCCGACCACGCTGGACGCGGTGGACGAGGAGGCCCGGCGGATCGTCGCCGAGTGCTACGACGACGCCGTCCGGCTGCTGACGGAGCACCGGCCGCAGCTGGACGAGCTGGCCGCCGCGCTGCTGGAGGCGGAGACGCTGGACGAGGAGGCGGCCTACCGTGCGGCGGGGGTCGACCGGAAGGCGCTCGACCTGGCCTGACCGGACCTGGCCTGGGGTGGCCTGGTCCGGGTCCGCCTGGTCCGGGTTGGCCGGACCCGATCTGAGGGACCGTGGGGCGCGCCGACTGCCGGGCGCGCCCCTACGGTGTCGGGTGCGCTCAGTTCACCCGTTCACCGACCACGTAGCGGAACACGTTGACCATCCGGACGGAGGCGTCCGGACGGACGAACGGGTGCAGCGCCTCCTCCAGCTCCTTCGCCACCAGGGCCGGACCGGCCGCCGCCAGGGCCAGGTCGAACAGCCCGGTGGAGAGCATCCCGCGGACCGCGCTGTCCAGATCGGCGTAGGCGAACGGGCAGCTCACCCGCCCGCCACCGGCCGGCCGCAGACCGGCGGAGCAGAGCAGCTCCTCCAGCCGCCCGGGCGCGCCGAGCGCGAACGGGTCACGACCCGGCGTGCGCCCCGCCTGCCGCTGGGCGACCTCCAGCACGGCGGCGCTCTCGCACCGCTCGGGCGGCCCCCAGGAGGCCAGCACCAGGTGACCGCCCGTCAGTGTCCGCCGGGCGGCGGCGGCCACCAGCCGGGTGGGGGAGGGGGTGGTCTGCAACTGCTCGAAAATTGTGACCAGGGAGTGGGCCGAGTGGGCGACGGACTCCGCCGTCAGGGGAGCCTCCTGCACCTGGAGCCGGCGGCCCTGCGCCAGCTCCCGCAGCTCGGTGTCGGACTCCAGGCCGGACACCTGGGCACCGCGTTCGGCGGCCAGCAGCAGTGCCAGCCCCGACCGGCAGCCGAGGCCCAGTACGGAGGTCGCCGGGCCGACCTCCAGCCGCTCGTGGACGGCCTGGTAGAGCGGGACGAGCATCCGCTCCTGGATCTCCGCCCAGTCCCTGGCCCGACTGTGCGGGCCGGTGCACCCGGGTGTGCGGGATCGCTCCGAGATCGTGCCGGTCACCTGCGCCGAAGCCATCACGGCCTCCATCCGGTCCTTGGGTGCTCGTTGCCAATGTGCCCCCCGGAGTCCCGCCCCGAGACCAGCGAACAGCCCCCGGGCTCCGGCGTCCAGAGGTGTACCGGGTGCTGTCCGCGCGCCGGGCGGGTGCGCCCCCGGCGCTCCCCCACCGAATCCGATTCACAGTCAGGGCCCTCGGCCCCGTACGATCTGCCCCATGGCTAAGGCACCCGTTCTCACTCCTCAGGCGGACGACTTCCCGCGCTGGTACCAGGACCTCATCAACAAGGCCGAGCTGGCCGACAACGGTCCGGTGCGCGGCACCATGGTCATCCGACCGTACGGCTACGGCCTGTGGGAGCGGATGCAGCAGGAGATGGACGCGCGCATCAAGAAGGCGGGCGCGCAGAACGCCTACTTCCCGATGTTCATCCCGCAGTCCTACCTGACCAAGGAGGCGGAGCACGTCGAGGGCTTCGCCCCCGAACTCGCCGTGGTCACCCACGGCGGCGGCAAGGAGCTCGACGAGCCGGTCGTGGTCCGGCCGACCTCCGAGACGATCATCAACGAGTACTTCTCCAAGTGGGTGCAGAGCCACCGCGACCTGCCGCTGCTGATCAACCAGTGGGCCAACGTGGTCCGCTGGGAGCTGCGTCCCCGGATCTTCCTCCGCACCACCGAGTTCCTCTGGCAGGAGGGCCACACGGCCCACGCCACCTACGAGGACGCCCGGGCGTACGCCTCGATGATCCACACCGCCGTGTACGGCGACTTCATGACCAACGTGCTCGGCATCGACGTGGTGCTCGGCCGGAAGACCGCGAAGGAGCGCTTCGCGGGCGCCATCAACACCCTCACCCTTGAGGGCATGATGGGTGACGGCAAGGCGCTGCAGATGGGCACCAGCCACGAGCTGGGCCAGAACTTCGCCAAGGCGTTCAACACCACGTACCAGCTGCAGGGCGCCGAGCGCGAGTACGTCTGGCAGACCTCCTGGGGCGTCTCCACCCGGATGGTCGGCGGCCTGATCATGTCGCACGGCGACGACAACGGTCTGCGGGTGCCGCCGCGACTGGCCGCCGTGCAGGCCGTGGTGCTCGCCATCAAGGGTGACGACGCGGTGCTGGCCAAGGTCCGCGAGATCGGTGCCCAGCTGGAGGCGGCCGGCATCCGGGTCGTGGTCGACGACAAGACCGACACCCCGTTCGGCCGCCGCGCGGTGGACTGGGAGCTCAAGGGCGTCCCGCTGCGGATCGAGGTCGGTCCGCGCGACCTGGAGAACGGCACCGCGATGCTGGCCCGCCGGATCCCCGGTGGCAAGGAGCCGGTCTCGATCGACGGCCTGGCCGCGCTGCTGCCCGGCATCCTCGAGGAGGACCAGGACCTGCTGCTCCGTCAGTCCCGCGAGCGCCGGATCTCCCGCACCGTCGAGGTCGCGAACCTGGAGGAGGCCGTCGAGGCCGCCGCCACCGGCTGGGGCCGGATCTCCTGGGCCGAGCTCGGCCCGGCCGGCGAGGCCAAGCTGGCCGAGCAGGGCGTGTCGGTCCGCTGCATCGTCGCCGCCGACGGCTCGGTGCCGCTGACGGACGATCAGGAAGGCAACGTCGCGATCGTGGCGCGCGCCTACTGATCGGACGTATGAATCGGGCCCTTTGCTTACCGATTGCGATCGGTCCGGTCTTTGTGCGTCATCGGGTACGACTAATGCGGTGTGATTGTTGTACCGCTGACTGACTGTCTGGTGAGACTACTGACCGGTCAACTCCCGGTCGTGCTGAACTAGCGGTACGGTGTACGGCCCGTGGCCCTGTCAATTTCGACACCGCCACGGGCCGTTCGCCATAGGGGGGCAACCGTCCCCCGAGGCGATAGCCGAGAGCCTGGCGAGGTTCGCCGGGCCCAAAGTTGCAGGGGGTTGGTCTTGCGTCAGATACGGGCAGCGCAATTCACGCGCGACAGCGCATTCCTGGGAGTTCGCTGGGAATTTCCCGAGAGCGGGAACTCGCGGAACATCGGCGCTCACTGCATCGTTGGTCTAGCGTGAGCACGACACAGCCTCTCGTCCTCGCGGCCGAACTGGCCGCCGCCTGGAGTGACATCCAGGCCCACCACCAGGACCTCCCCGACCTCGCCTCGCCAGAGGCCCTGATCGGTGAGTCCTCCTCCGCCTGCGGCAGCCAGCTCGGCTTCGAGCGACTGCTGCACGAAGCCGCCCACGGCCTGGCGGCGGCCCGCGACATCCGTGACACCTCACGGGCGGGGCGCTACCACAACCGGCGCTTCCTGCTGCTCGCCTCCGAGCTCGGGCTTGCCCACCCGGTCGAACCGCACGCCAGTAGCGGCTTCTCCCAGGTGACCATGCTGACGGAGACTCAGGAGCGGTACTCGGGAACGATCGAGCGGCTCGACCGCGCGCTCGGCGCACACCAGCTCGCCGTCAACGGCGAGGGTGGGCACCGCGCGTTCCGCGGCCCGGCGGCCCGGCACGGTTCCTCCGGTGGCGGGGTCCGGGTCAAGGCGATCTGCGGCTGCGGCCGCAACGTCCGGGTGGTGCCGTCGGTGCTGGCCCAGGCGTCGATCGTCTGCGGTGCCTGCCAGCAGCCGTTCCGGATCGCGTGATCCCAGGTCCGTCCCGCGTTCCGTTCGGTGTTCGTGTCAGTGTCCCGTCCTGTTCCTGCCGTCCGTTGCCAGCGGGCTGTGTCGCACGTTCTGCAACACCTGTAGTGCTGAGACTCGGCTCAACCGGGGGCGGGGGCCCTCGGTCGGGCCGACCGGCGCGGTGTGGCAGAATGGACAGCTGAGTACTCGGCAGCCGAGCAGGACCCCTCTCTCCTACGGCTGGCGTGTCCCTTGAACGGCCGCCCTCGCAACCCCACGCGGTGGCAGCGGCTGTTCACCCACGTCAACACCAGGAGAACCCACTCCCGTGGCAGTCAAGATCAAGCTCAAGCGTCTCGGCAAGATTCGCGCCCCGCACTACCGCATCGTCGTCGCGGACTCGCGCACCAAGCGTGACGGTCGCGCCATCGAGGAGATCGGCATCTACCAGCCGACCTACAACCCCTCGAAGATCGAGGTCGACACCGACCGCGCGCAGTACTGGCTGTCCGTCGGCGCCCAGCCGACCGAGCCCGTCCTCGCCATCCTGAAGCTCACCGGCGACTGGCAGAAGTTCAAGGGCCTGCCCGCCCCGGCCCCGCTGCTGGTGGCCGAGCCCAAGGTCGAGGACTTCTCGCACCTCTTCGCGAAGGCCGTCGCCGGCTTCGAGGACAGCACCACCGGTGTTGCCATCACCCCGAAGGCCAAGAAGGCGGACAAGGCCGAGGCTGAGGCCGACGCCGCTTCCACCGAGGCCTGAGCGTGATCGAGGACGCCCTCGACCACTTGGTCAAGGGCATCGTCGAGCACCCCGACGAGGTGCAGGTGCGTTCGCGCAACCTGCGTCGGGGCAACACCATCGAGGTGCGCGTGCACCCCGATGACCTCGGCAAGGTGATCGGCCGGGGCGGCCGCACGGCCCGCGCGCTGCGCACCGTGGTCGGCGCCCTCGGCGGTCGCAACGTCCGGGTCGACCTGGTCGACGTGGACAGCATTCGCTGACGTTCGACCGTCAGGTTTGTGGGACCGGCCGGGACGCATGGCGTCCTGGCCGGTCCTTCTGCATTCCCGGGCCGGACCGGGGGACGCGGGTTCTGCGGGACTGCGGGACTGCGGGACTGCGGGATCTGATGTTCTGTGGGATCTGCGGTTCTGTGGGTTTCCTTGGGCTCGCCGGGGCGTTGCCTGCGGTTCGTCGTCCCGTCCGGCTCAGCTTTCCCACCAGCCACTGCTTTTCGGCTCACCGTCATTCGGCACTCCGTCCTCAGGCCCACCGGACCCAGCGGACCGCCGGTACAGATTCAGGAGAACGATCACCGTGCAGCTCGTCGTCGGCAAGATCGGCCGTGCCCACGGCATCAGGGGGGACGTCAGCGTCGAGGTCCGTACCGACGAGCCCGAGCTGCGGCTCGGGCCCGGCGCGGTCCTGTCCACCGACCCGGCCACGGTCGGCCCGCTGACCATCGAGTCGGGCAAGGTGCACAGCGGCCGACTGCTGCTGCGCTTCGCGGGGGTGAACGACCGCAACGCCGCCGAGGCGCTGCGCGGCACCATGCTGATCGCGGAGATCGACCCGGAGGACCGGCCGGAGGACCCTGAGGAGTTCTACGACCACCAGCTGATCGGGCTGGACGTGGTGCTGCTCGACGGGACGCTGGTCGGCGAGCTGAGCGAGGTCGTCCACCTGCCGTACCAGGACCTGCTGACCGTCACCCGGCCGGACGGGACCGAGGTGCTCGTGCCGTTCGTCACCCGGATCGTGCCGACCATCGACCTGGAGAACCAGCGGGCCGTCATCGACCCGCCCCCCGGGCTGATCGACCCGGCGGAGGCGGTGGTGGTTCGTTCGGACGGCGCCTCCGGGGCGGAGGAGGTGTCCGAGGAGGACGGTTCTGAGGAAGACCGTTCCGTAGGCGGCGGTTCCGAGGGTGCGGGCGACAGTGGTGCGCGGGGTGAGTGAGATGCGGATCGACGTCGTCACGATCTTTCCGGAGTACCTGGAGCCGCTGAACGTCTCGCTGGTCGGCAAGGCCCGGGCCCGCGGTCAGCTCGACGTGCACCTCCACGACCTGCGCTCGTGGACCACGGACATTCACCGCACGGTCGACGACACCCCGTACGGCGGGGGGCCCGGCATGGTGATGAAGCCGGAGCCGTGGGGCGCGGCGCTGGACGCGGTGCTCGCCGAGGGGCCGGAGGGCGAGGTCCCGACCCTGGTGGTGCCGACGCCGAGCGGACGGCCGTTCACGCAGGAGCTGGCCCAGGAGCTCGCCGGGCGGCCGTGGCTGGCGTTCGCGCCGGCCCGGTACGAGGGGATCGACCGTCGGGTGATCGAGGAGGCCGCCACCCGGATGCCGGTGGTCGAGGCCTCGATCGGTGACTACGTGCTGGCGGGTGGCGAGGTCGCGGTGCTGGTGATGGTCGAGGCGATCGCCCGCCTGCTGCCCGGGGTGCTCGGCAATGCCGAGTCGCACCGGGACGACTCCTTCGCTCCTGGCGCCATGGCGGACCTGCTGGAGGGGCCCGTCTACACCAAGCCGGCCGAGTGGCGCGGGCGCGAGGTGCCGGACGTGCTGCTGAGCGGCCACCACGGCAAGATCGCCCGTTGGCGGCGGGAGCAGGCGTTCGCTCGGACCCTGGCTAACCGGCCGGATCTGGTCGAGCGCTGGGAGCTCGGCGCCTTCGACAAGAAGGAGCGCGAGGCGCTCAGCATCCTGGGGCTCGCCTGGGACCAGGAGCTCGGCCGATTTCGGTCTCTGGCGGAAGCTGTGGAAGAATAGGCGACTGTTGTCTGCCGTCGGGCTTCCCTCGTGGAGGTCGGTGGAGCGTTGCCCCCGCCACGGGGGGACCATCGCGAACCGAAGCGGCCCGCAACACACCCCATTGTGACGAACTTCCGTGGGCGGCCCGTGGCGCCTGCGATGGAGAGCAACATGAGCAACAAGCTCGCTGCTGTCGACGTGGCTTCGCTGCGCGACGACATCCCGGCCTTCCGCGCCGGCGACACCCTGAAGGTTCACGTCCGGGTCATCGAGGGCACCCGCTCTCGTGTCCAGGTCTTCCAGGGCGTCGTCATCCGTCGCCACGGCGCCGGCATCGGTGAGACCTTCACCGTTCGCAAGGTGTCGTTCAACGTCGGTGTGGAGCGCACCTTCCCGGTGCACACCCCGGTCGTCGAGAAGATCGAGGTCGTGACCCGCGGTGCGGTTCGCCGCGCCAAGCTGTACTACCTGCGTGACCTCCGCGGCAAGGCCGCGAAGATCAAGGAGAAGCGCGACCGCTGATCCGCTGACCCCGGCTCCGGCCAGGGGATCAGTACGCTCGGGTTGGGTGGAGTCCCTTCGGGATAGGCTCTGCCCCGATGAGCACGCAAGAACCAGTCGCGGACCGCGACGGCAGTGCCGCACCTCCGGGTGCGGACTCGCCGTCGCGGTCCGCGGTCGTTTCCGGTCCGGGTGTCGGTGGGGTGCACCTCGGCGCGGACGTAGCCCCGGGAGCTGGCGTCGGGGCCGCGGGTGCAGGTGTGGGTGCGGGGGTGGGCAGCGGCGTGGCTCCAGGCGGTGATGGTGCGGCATCTGCTGAGCTCGGCAGCCCAGGGCTGGTCGCCGAGGGGGCCGGCGAAGCCGCGGAGACCGACGAGAGCGACTCCGATCTTCCGAGACGGTGGTCGGCACGTGACCTCCTACGGATCGTCGCGGTCTGCGTCCTGACGCTGATGTTGGTCAACGCGTTCGTCGCCCGGCCGTTCGCGGTGCCGTCCGCCTCGATGGAGAACACGCTGCGGCCGGAAGACCGGCTGGTGGTGAACGAGCTGGCCTACTCGTTCGGCGGTCACGTCCGCCGGGGCGACGTCGTGGTCTTCGACGGAACGGGCTCCTTCCTGCCTTACGCGGAGGAGACGCCGGCTGTGCGACGCTTCCTGTCAGCCGTGGGGCTGGGCTCCGGGAACGGTTCCGTATACGTAAAGCGTGTGGTCGGCGTCGGGGGTGACCGGGTGACGTGCTGTGAGGCGGACGGGCGGCTCAGGGTCAACGGGGTGCCGTTGGACGAGTCGGCCTACCTCTATCCCGGTGATGCTCCCTCGTCGGTGCGGTTCGACGTGGTGGTCCCGGCTGGGAAGCTCTGGGTGATGGGGGATCACCGGAGCGACTCCCGGGACTCGCGCGATCACCTGGGGGAGCCGGGTGGCGGTTTCGTCCCCGAGAAGCGGGTGATCGGTCGAGCCGACTGGATCGTCTTCCCGATCGGTCGCTGGACGTCGTTGGACCGGCCCGCGAGCTTCGCTCCGGTGGAGGGGACGGGTGGCCATGGGGGCCAGAAGTAGGGTCAGGACCGCCACCGCCCAGGTGTCGGTCGATGACCGGTCCGCCCCCCAGGCAGCACCGGTCGCAGCGGCGGGGCCAGGCGCGACGGCTCCCTCCACGCGCGGCAGGGCGGAGCGCCGCAGGTCCGCTCGTCGGGCCGCTCGGAGCAGGCGCCGGTCGCTGCTGCGCGAGATACCGCTGATCGCCGTGGCCGCGCTGCTGATCGCCCTGGGACTCAAGACCTTCGCGGTCCAGGTCTTCGTGATTCCCTCGGGTTCGATGGAGCAGACCATCCTGATCGGCGACCGGGTGCTGGTCGACAAGATGACACCGTGGTTCGGCAACCTGCCGAGCCGGGGCGAGATCGTGGTCTTCAAGGACCCGGGCGGCTGGCTCGAGCCCGTTCCCCAGCCGGAGCAGGAGAACTTCGCGCTGCGCGGGGCCAAGCAGGCACTCTCCTACGTCGGGTTGTTGCCGTCGGACAACGAGCAGGACCTGATCAAGCGTGTGATCGGCGTGCCCGGTGACACCGTCGAGTGCTGTGACGCCAGTGGCCGACTGATCGTCAACGGCACACCGGTGGACGAGCCTTACCTCGCAGCGGGGAACGTACCGTCGAAGCAGCCGTTCAAAATCACTGTCCCGGCAGGGCGGTTGTGGGTGATGGGGGATCATCGGGATCTCTCCGCAGACTCCCGTTACCACCTGAACGAGGCCGGCCAGGGCACGATCCCGATCGACAACGTGATCGGCCGGGCCTTCGTGATCGCCTGGCCGGTTCAGCGGATGGGCCAACTCGGTGTCCCGGCCTCCCTGTCGGGGCTTCCCGTGCGGACCGAGGCGTTCGGGCGTAGCGTTCCCGGAGCGCGTCGGTACCCGAGCGAGCCTGATCGGGCTAAATTGCCTCGAACTCAACCGGATCTTGCGGAACCTCCGCTCGTTATGGGTGTGTTGGGCGTCACCCCGATCCTCGTGCGGCCCAGGCGCGCGCGGGTGCGTCGCGCGCCGCCCGTCGGCTGATTCGTCCGTCTTGCCGTGTGGGAGCACGGACGTCCTGGCCTGGAGTGGTAGAGAAGTGCTGGAGTGCTCGGTGTACGGTCCGATCGCCTCCGGCGGCTGTGCTGGTGCGCCGATGTCGGATCGCCCTGTGACGGGCGGAGCTGACGCGGCCTGACGGCCGGTCACACAACGTGGTGCCCGCTGTGCGGCACTGTGAGCGCGGACGCGCGGGCGTCCGCACAGCAGGGAGGAGATGTTGTGGGGGATCTGGTGATCGGTGCCCGTTCCGGGGGCCCTGAGCCCGAGGGCGAAGGCGCTGAGCAGTTGGACGGCTCCGACCGGTCCGCGGAGACCGCGTCGGCTGCTCCGGCCGACGACGAGGCAGGGAGCTCCAAGAAGAAGCAGCCGAAGCAGCGTTCCTTCTGGAAGGAACTTCCGATCCTGGTCGGAATCGCGTTGATTCTGGCTCTGGTGATCAAGACCTTCTTCGTCCAGGCGTTCTCCATCCCCTCCGGGTCGATGCAGAACACCCTGCAGATCGGCGACCGGGTGCTGGTCGACAAGCTGACACCGTGGTTCGGCGCCGAGCCGGAGCGCGGCGAGGTCGTGGTCTTCCACGACCCGGGCGGCTGGCTGAGCGACGAGCCGGCCCAGCAGAGCGACAACGCCTTCGTCCGTGGTGTGCAGGACGTACTCAGCTTTGTCGGGCTGATGCCTTCGGCGAACGAGAAGGACCTGATCAAGCGGGTCATCGCGGTCGGCGGGGACACGGTCGAATGCCAGGGCACCGGGCCGGTCAAGGTGAACGGGATCGCGCTCGACGAGCCCTACATCTTCCCCGGCAACACCCCGTGCGGTGACAAGCCGTTCGGGCCGGTCCAGGTGCCGGACAACCGGATCTGGGTCATGGGCGACCACCGGGCCGACTCGCTCGACTCGCGGTTCCACCAGGACCAGCCCGGTGGCGGCACCGTCCCCGTGGACAACGTGGTGGGACGGGCCTTCGTGGTGGCCTGGCCGATCGGCAACTGGGCGACGCTGCCGGTGCCTGACACCTTCGACCAGAAGGGGCTCGCGGCCGCTGCACTGCCCTACGCGCCGCCCGCGGCCGGTGCGGCGATCGCACTGCCTGCGGTCTGGTGGCTGCGGCGATACCGCCGCTGACCTCTCGGGCTGCTCCCCTCGAGGTGGAGCAGGGTCTTGCGCGGGCCGTGGTACTGGCGAGTAATCTGCTCGCAGGTGCCACGGCCCGCCGGCTTTCCCGGACCCGCCGTGGCCCACCCGTGTGGGTTGCGGGTCGACCTGGAGGTGGCGGCGATGAGCGACGTGAAGACCCCGACGGCTGCCCCGCCGCGCCCGGTGAAGGCTCGGCGAAGTGCCGGGTCGCTGGCCCAGGGGCTGGTGATCGGGCTCGGCTTCGTCCTCCTGGTCGGTGCCTTCGGCGTGCTTGCGATGCAGTACCGCCCCTACCGGATCCCGACCCAGTCGATGACTCCGACCCTCACCATGGGCGACACGGTGCTGGCCCGGTCGGTTGGTGGAGAGTCGGTGGGCCGAGGGGACATCGTGGTCTTCCAGGACCAGCTCTGGGGCAATGTTCCGATGGTCAAGAGAGTGGTCGCGGTCGGCAGCGACACCGTGGTGTGCTGCGACGCGCAGCACCGGCTGACGGTGAACGACCACCCGATCGACGAGCCGTACCTGGCAAAGCAGCAGCTCGACGACAAGCTGTTCAGCACTGTCGTGCCGCCGGGGCGGCTCTTCCTGATGGGGGACAACCGGGATTCCTCGCTCGACTCCCGGAGCCACCTCGACCTGGCGGGCGGCACGGTGGCGACCGACGAGGTGCTCGGCCGGGTCGAGGGGACGGCTTGGCCTGCCGACCGGGCCGGGGTGAGCAAGCGTACGGTGGCCTTCGACGGGCTGGCCGGCCCGGTGGCCGCCAAGCCCGGGCCGCTGGGGCCCGCCACGCTCGCGATGGTGGCGGGTGCGGCGATGATCGTGTTGGCCTCGCTGGTGGGTGGACTTGCCTCGCTGGTGCGACGGTTTCGCCGGGCCTGACCCGCAACAGCGACAACAGGCGCAGCAGGAACATCGAGGTGGCCCGGGCGGCTGGGCGGAGGAGTCGGCGATGGCGGCGGAGCGGCGCCGGGCGGCACGGGTCCTGCTGTTGGACGATGCGGACCGGTTGCTGCTCTTCCGGGGCACTGATCCGGCGGTGCCGGGGGTGTTCTGGTGGTTCACCCCCGG
This sequence comes from Kitasatospora sp. NPDC101801, assembly GCF_044766665.1. NCBI lineage: Bacteria > Bacillati > Actinomycetota > Actinomycetes > Kitasatosporales > Streptomycetaceae > Kitasatospora > Kitasatospora sp. NPDC101801. Next base: position 34,341 of record NZ_JBIWML010000027.1, on the reverse strand, counting down.
TGGGGGAGTGGAACCGGGTGAGGAACTGTGTGCTGCCGCGTTGCGTGAGCTGGCCGAGGAGACCGGCCTGACCGGGGTGGAGCTCGGACCAGTGGTGGCGTACGACACGGTGTCCTTCTCCTATCTGGAACGGCAGTACGAGCAGGACCAGTGGTTCCATCTGGCTCGTACGCGTGAGACCGGGCTGAGCGTGCCGGCGGCCGCAGCGGCCGAGGAGCACGCCCAGCTGCTGACGGCACGGTGGTGGACGGTGGCGGAGCTCCGGGCGACCGAGGAGACGGTCTACCCGGTCGAGCTGGCCGACCTGGTCGAGCGGTTGCTGACGGACGGCCCGCCAGTCCGACCGGTACGGCTCTGCGGAAGGGCCGGGTGGTCCACAATGGGGTGGACGTATCGAGTTGAGGGGACACCTGGATGAGTGCCGAAGACCTCGAGAAGTACGAGACCGAGATGGAGCTCAAGCTCTATCGGGAGTACCGGGATGTCGTCGGCCTGTTCAAATACGTGATCGAGACCGAGCGGCGTTTCTACCTCACGAACGACTACGAGCTCCAGGTGCACTCGGTGCAGGGTGAGGTCTTCTTCGAGGTGTCGATGGCGGATGCGTGGGTCTGGGACATGTACCGGCCGGCCCGGTTCGTCCGCAAGGTGCGGGTGCTGACCTTCAAGGACGTCAACATCGAGGAACTGGCCAAGAGCGATCTGGAGCTGCCCTCGGACGATGCCTCCTTCGGCAGCTGAGTCTGCGGGACGGCGACGAGGTCGGCCTTGCGAGGAGACGCTCTACCAGCTGGTGCCGCGATGTCCAGAGGTCACCGAAAAAACTTCCCTCAGGGGTGATTCGGTTTTCCACAACCCCTGAGTTATCCACAGAAATCATCAACTCTGGACCGTTTTCGGACTGATACGACAGCCTCCTGGCACGGAGGTGATTGCCGTGCAGAGTTCCAACAACGGTCTCGGCCGCTACGGCGAAGAAGTCGCGGCCCGCTGGCTCACCGAGGGCGGGCTGCGAATCCTGGAGCGCAACTGGCGTTGCGCCGAAGGAGAGCTGGACATCATCGCGCTGGACGGGGACACGATCGCCGTCTGCGAGGTGAAGACCCGCTCCGAGCGGGGGTTCCAGCAGCCGAGCGAGGGCATCGACCAGACCAAGGCCGTTCGACTGCGCCAGCTGGCCGAACGCTGGCTCGGTGAGCGTTGGCCCGAGCACTTCGCCCGCCTCGCCGACGCGGTCCAGTCGTCGGCCGGGCTCCCCGTGCCGATGCCGCCGGAACAGGCCGCCGAGGCCGGCCCGAAGAAGGCACGTTCGGGCAGGGGCAGCCGAGGGGGCAGACAGACCGCTGAGCCGGTCCCGCCGGTCCTCCCGGTACCCCTGCCGCCCGGCGGCGTGCGGATCGACCTGGTCGCCGTGGTCAACCGCCTCAAGGGCGCTGCCCTGGTGGAACACCTGCGCGGGGCGGTCTGAGATGGCATTCGCCCGTACCTGCTCGGTCGCCCTGGTCGGGGTGGACGGAGTCGTGGTGGAGGTGCAGGCCGATCTTGAGCCTGGCCTCGCGACCTTTGCCCTGGTCGGCCTTCCCGACAAGGCGCTGTCCGAGGCCAAGGACCGCGTCCGGGCCGCTGTCGTCAACAGCGGGGAGCCCTGGCCCCAGCGGAAGCTGACGGTCGGTCTGAGTCCGGCTTCGGTCCCCAAGAGTGGCAGCGGCTTTGACCTCGCGGTTGCCTGTGCCGTCCTGGCGGCCGCCGAGCGGCTTGATCCGGCCGCGATCGCGGACCTGCTGATCATCGGGGAGCTGGGTCTCGACGGCAGGGTCCGGCCGGTCCGGGGCGTACTGCCCTCAGTGCTGGCGGCGGCCGACGCCGGCTATCGGCAGGTCATCGTCGCCGAGCAGACGGCGCCAGAGGCCGCGTTGGTCCCGCACGTCTCGGTGCGGGGCGTCCGCAGCCTGCGCCAACTGATCGCGATCCTCACCGGCGCTCCGGAGCCCGAGGAGGAGGCCGGCCACGGTGTCGGCCGCAGGGATCCGGCACTGGCCGGGTTGGTGCTGCCCGGCGCCGGAGTCCGGGGGCTCTCCGCAGAACGCGCCGCCGAACTCGACCTGGCCGATGTGGCAGGCCAGCACCAGGCCCGCCGTGCGCTGGAGATCGCGGCCGCAGGTGGCCATCACCTGTTCCTGAAGGGCCCGCCCGGCGCAGGGAAGACGATGCTGGCCGAGCGACTTCCGGGGCTGCTTCCACCGCTGACCCAGGCCGAGGCCCTGGAAGTGACGGCCGTTCACTCGGTCGCGGGGCTGTTGCCGGCCGACCGGCCGCTGATCGACAGTCCGCCGTACTACGCGCCGCACCACTCGACCACGATGCCCGCGATCGTCGGAGGCGGCAGCGGTCTGCCCCGTCCGGGAGCGGTGTCGCTGGCGCACCGGGGCATCCTGTTCCTCGACGAGGCACCCGAATTCCCGGTACGGGTCCTCGATGCCCTCCGCCAGCCCCTGGAGTCAGGCGAGGTGACCATCGCGCGCTCGGCGGGTTCCGTGCGGTTGCCCGCCCGCTTCCAGCTCTGCCTGGCGGCCAATCCGTGCCCCTGCGGACGCCATTCCCGCCGGGGCGAGGGCTGCGAGTGCACGCCGACCATGGTGAGCCGGTATCAGAGCCGGCTCTCCGGGCCCCTGCTGGACCGGGTCGACCTCCAGGTCCAGGTGGATCCGGTGACCAGGGCGGAGCTGATGGGGCAGGCGAGCCGGGCCGAGGGCACCCGGGAGGTCGGCGCCAGAGTGCTGGCGGCCCGTGAGCGAGCTGCCAAGCGGCTCGACGACACACCCTGGCGGACCAACGCGGAGGTCCCGGGCCACACCCTCCGTACCCGCTGGCGACTGGCCCCGGGCGCCTTGGCCGACGCGGAACGGGACCTGGAGCGCGGCCTGTTGACCGCGCGTGGCCTGGACCGGGTGCTCCGGGTGGCCTGGACGGTGGCTGACCTGGCCGGGCGCGAGCAACCCACCCGCATCGACGTCCGGACGGCCCTGGTGCTTCGCACCGGCGTGCAGCGGGGGCTGCCCGTCCGGGACCCGGCTGTCCACTCCGACGAGGAGCCGGACGCGGACATCGGCGGTGAGTCCTGACCGCGCGATCGGACGGCCGAGCAGGAGGCACCGGCCACGAGATCCGTCCGACTCGGCCGACCCGCCGTCACCGTGGAGGTGCAGGTGAACCGTAGCAACCAGTCCCCGACAGCCCCCGTCAACTCCCGGGCGGCACCGAGGATGCGCCCGTCCACGCCATCGGAGGCGGAGCCGACGCCCCGCCCGGCCGTCGATGCCGAGCGCCGTGCCCGGGCCGCGCTGACCCGTCTGATCGAGCCCGGCGACGCGGTGATCGGCCGGTGGCTGGGCCAGGTCGGCGCATCCACCCTGATCGAGGCCATCCACCGCCGCACCGTCCCCGGCTACCTCGACCTGGACGCCGACCGTCTCGGCGCCTACCGCGCCAGGCTCCCACTGGTCGACGTCGACGCGGACCTGGGACGAGTGGAAGCCGCCGGTGGCCGGTTCATCATTCCGGGCGACATCGAGTGGCCGTCCCAGCTCGACGACCTGGGTGACGGCCGACCGGTCGGCCTCTGGATCCGTGGCACCGGATCACTGCGGATGCTCGCCCTGCGGTCGGTGGCCATGGTGGGCGCCCGAGCCTGCACCGCGTACGGCGCGCACGTCGCGGGTGAGCTCGCGGCCCAACTCGCCGAGCGAGGATGGGTGGTGGTCTCAGGTGCTGCCTACGGCATCGACGCGGCCGCGCACCGGGGTGCGCTCGCGGTCGGCGGCGTCACCCTCGGCGTACTCGCCTGCGGCGTGGACGTGGCCTACCCGGCGGGGAATTCGGAGCTGATCGCCCGGATCGCCGCCCAGGGTCTGCTGCTCAGCGAGCTACCTCCGGGCGAGCACCCGAACAGGTTCCGGTTCGTGCTCCGCAACCGGGTGATAGCCGCACTGACCCGGGGCACCGTGGTGGTCGAGGCCGCCATGCGCAGCGGGGCGCTGAGCACCGCCCGGCGGGCCCGCGACCTGAACCGCCACACCATGGGGGTGGCCGGCCCGGTGACCTCCGAGCTGTCGGCCGGGGTCCACGCGCTGATCCGCAGCGGCGGCGCGACGCTGGTGACGGACGCGGCGGAGATCGGTGAGCTGGTCGGCGCGATCGGGGACGACCTGGCGCCACGCCGGTCCGGCCCGGTACTCCCCAGGGACCTGTTGCCCCCGCCGGTGGCCCGGGTGCTGGAGGCCGTCCCCGCCTCGGCGGAGGGGGCGCCGGTGGACCGACTGGCCCGGGAGGCGGGGCTCTCGCCGGACGAAGTCCTGCAACGGCTCTACGAGTTGGGCTCGCTCGGGTTCGTCGAGAGATGCGGTGCGCACTGGCGGTTGGTGCGCAGTGGCCGCGCCAGGAAGGAGTGACGCCGGGGGTCGGCGAGGGGCACGCCACGCCGGGTGCACCACCGGTTCGAGCGACGACCGAGTGGCGGTAGCACTGTGCAGCGACTCGGTCACGCTACGCTCGCAGTGGCTTCCCTATCAGCACATGACTCGGCAGAACGGCGCAGACCAACGTATGCCCACACACATTCCCGGACACAGGGTTACCGGCGCCCTCCGGTCCTCGGGAGGGCCAGGGCCGGGGGCCGAGGCACGACCCGCCGCCGAGGCGCAGAGCAGAGCGCCAGGCGCGATGGGTGTGACCAGGCAAGCCGGTCGGGTGCGACCCCGCAGTACGACGGAGGAGGCTCCGGTCCAAGCGCCGTCCCGGCCCCCGGCCGCCCGTCGCGAGGGCGAAGCCGCCAAGCCGTCGGCGTCAAGCGCGGTAAGGCCCGCAGGTGACGACCGATCAGCTCTGGAGCTGCTATGGCGGTCGTACAAGGAGACCGGAGACGCCAGACTGCGGGAGCAACTGATCCTGCACTACTCGCCGTTGGTCAAATATGTGGCCGGCCGGGTCGGAGTCGGTCTGCCGGCCAACGTGGAGCAGGCCGACTTCGTCTCCTCCGGTGTGTTCGGTCTGATTGACGCGATCGAGAAGTTCGACATCGAGCGCGCGATCAAGTTCGAGACCTACGCCATCAGCCGGATCCGTGGCGCGATCATCGACGAGCTCCGGGCGCTGGACTGGATCCCGCGCTCCGTCCGGCAGAAGGCCAAGGCGGTGGAGCGCACCTACGCCACCCTCGAGGCCCGGCTGCGCCGGACACCGCACGAGCCCGAGGTGGCGGCCGAGATGGGCATCGCGATCGAGGAGCTGCACGCGATCTTCAGTCAGCTCTCGCTCGCCAACGTGGTGGCCCTGGACGAGTTGCTGCACCCGGCCGGGGAGAGCGGCGACCGGCTCAGTCTGATGGACACCCTGGAGGACACCGGCGCGGACAACCCGGTCGAGGTCGCGGAGGACCGGGAGCTCCGCCGGCTGCTCGCCACCGCGGTCAACACCCTGCCGGAGCGCGAGAAGACCGTGGTCACCCTCTACTACTACGAGGGCCTCACGCTCGCCGAGATCGGCCAGGTGCTCGGTGTGACCGAGAGCAGGGTCAGTCAGATCCACACCAAGTCGGTGATCCAGCTGCGCGCAAAACTCTCCGAGGTCTGCTGAGCCCTGGCCGGCACACCAAGTCGCAGTACCAGGTGGCCGGACCAGAGCGTACGGCGAGGCGAGTGCGCCGGGGTGCTGCATCACACGCCCGGCGATCCCCATGGCGCGGTCCCGGAACTTCGTCGGCCTCCGTACAGTAGGGGCGTGCCGAAAATCCGGGCGGCCACCGTGGCCGAGCATCGTCAGCTGCAGCGCGCAGCGCTCCTCGACGCTGCCCGTACGCTGCTCACCGAGGGGGGCACGGAGGCGATGACCTTCCCCGCGCTGGCTGCGCGGGCCGGCCTCGCGCGCTCCTCGGTGTACGAGTACTTCCGTTCGCGCGCGGCCGTCATCGAGGAGCTGTGCGCGGTCGACTTCCCGCTCTGGGCGGCGGAGATCGAGGCCGGCATGGCCGCCTGCGACACCCCGCACGCCAAGGTCGAGGCCTATGTGCGCGGCCAGCTCGTACTGGCCGCCGACCCTCGGCACCGCGCCGTGGTCGCGATCTCGGCGCTGGAACTCGACGAGGCCGCGCGCGGCCGGATCAGGGCGGCGCACCACGCCTTGGTCGACCTGGTGGTCCAGGCCCTGCAGGAGATCGGGCACGAGCAGCCCCGGGTGGCGGCCGCCCTGCTCCAAGGAGTGGTCGAGGCGGCCGTGCGCCAGGTCGAGCGGGCCGGTGAGGACGGGAGCGGTTCGGTCTCCGACTCCGCCGTCTCGATGGTGCTGCACGGCCTCTGCCCCGCCCACCAACTCGGCGCGGACGCGACGACCCCGAAGGGCGCCACTACCTGAGTCGGGCCTGAGCCTGAGTCACCGGGCCGTCGAACGGCAGCAGCCTCGCCTGGCCGGTCCCCAGCAGGGCCAGCGGATCCAGGTAGCGCTTGCCTCGCAGCAGCCCCCAGTGCAGACACCCCGTGGCGCAGTGTCCGACGCCGGTCGCCAGCACACCGATCGGTTCGCCGCCCGCGACGGCCGTGCCGACCGGCACGCTGCCGGTGACGGGCAGATAGGTGGTGCGCAACGGAGGGCTCCCCGAGGCGGGGTGAGTCACCGTCACCACCGGCCGGCCCGCGACCATCCCGGAGAACGAGATCACCCCGGGCGCGGCGGCCCGGACCGTCGCCCCCACCGAGGCCGCCAGGTCGACACCCCGGTGCCCCGCCGCCCACCGCACCGGCGGCGGGTCGAACCGCTGGAGCAGACTGCCCGGCCCGCCCACCGGCCAGGCCCGCCCGGGCCCCGGGCCAACCGCCGGAGCCCCGGCCATCCCCACCCCCACCACCCCGGACGCCGGACGGGGCGGCAGCCCGACGAACAGCAGTGCGGTGAGCAGCGCGACCAGCAGCACGACCACCCGCCGGTCCGGCGGATGCGGAGGTTGCGGCAGCGGGCCCGCGCCCGGAGCGGCGGCGGCCAGTGGCAGCGGAGCGAGCGGACGGAAGAGAGGAGTGCCCATGCCGAGCAGGCTCCCGACCGCTGCCGTCAGCGACCAGCACCCGCACCCACCCTGTGGACAACCCGGCCCTGGGGACATCGACATTCCCTCACAGGGGTGAATCCGCCGGAGGCCGTCCGCCCACCGGTCAGCGGACGAACCGCCAACCGCAGCCCCCGAAGCCCACCTCCAAGCCCAGCTCCAAGCCCGCCGGAGCCCACCGGAGCCCACCGGGAAGCCCACCCCCAGCACCGCTGACGACGCCCACCCGACCCCGAAAAGCCGGAGTCGCTCCCGGCTCGGGGCTTCCCGTACACTTCACACGCGACCCGGTATGCCCGGGTCGACTTCGCACGCCCCGCCACCGGCGGCAGAGGCCACCCGCAAGGGGAGCCGAGGCCCGCTCGGTGCGAGTGCCGCTCGGTCCGCCGAGCCTGGCGCGGTCAAGTCACCGCACAGGCGCAGGTGGCTCGGCACGTCGGGGCGTCAGGCGTGGCGGTCGCCCGACCGGCACGGGACAACCGAGAACACCTGGCACCCCGGGTCCGTGAGGACCAGGCGCGCCGGGCAGAACACCGAGGAGCACGGCCATGGCCGTCGTCACGATGCGGGAGCTGCTGGAGAGCGGCGTCCACTTCGGTCACCAGACCCGTCGTTGGAACCCGAAGATGAAGCGTTTCATCTTCACGGAGCGCAACGGCATCTACATCATCGACCTCCTGCAGTCGCTGAACTACATCGACCGCGCCTTCGAGTTCGTCAAGGAGACGGTTGCCCACGGCGGCAGCGTCCTCTTCGTCGGCACCAAGAAGCAGGCCCAGGAGGCCATCGCCGAGCAGGCCACCCGCGTGGGCATGCCCTACGTGAACCAGCGCTGGCTCGGCGGCATGCTGACCAACTTCCAGACCGTCTACAAGCGCCTTCAGCGGATGAAGGAGCTCGGCGAGATCGACTTCTCGGATGTGGCCGGTTCCGGTCTCACCAAGAAGGAGCTCCTGGTCCTCGAGCGCGAGCACACCAAGCTCGAGAAGACCCTCGGTGGTATCCGTGACATGCAGCGCGTTCCCAGCGCCGTCTGGATCGTCGACACCAAGAAGGAGCACATCGCGGTTGGTGAGGCACGCAAGCTTCACATCCCGGTCGTCGCGATCCTGGACACCAACTGCGACCCCGACGAGGTCGACTACAAGATCCCCGGCAACGACGACGCGATCCGCTCCGTCACGCTGCTGACCCGCGTCATCGCCGACGCCGTCGCCGAGGGCCTGAAGGCCCGTGCCGGTGTCGCCAAGGGTGACGTCAAGGCCGAGCCGGGTGCCGACCAGCCGCTGGCCGACTGGGAGAAGGACATCCTCGAGGGCGAGCCGAAGGCCGACGAGACCGTCGAGGCCCCCGCCGCCGCCGAGGCCACCGAGGCTGCTGCCGAGACCGTCGAGGCCCCGGCCGCCGAGGTCGAGGCCCCCGCCGCCGAGGCCGAGGCTCCGGCCGTCGAGGCCGAGCAGGCCTGACGTACCAAGGGTGAGGGGCACTCGCCGGTACGACACCGGTAAGTGCCCCTCTCTCCCGTGCCGGGGGCTGAACCCAGCCCGCCAGGCACCTCCCCACGCAGACACGCGAGACGCGAGAAGAGATTCACACCATGGCGAACATCTCCGCCGCGGACGTCAAGAAGCTCCGTGAGCTCACCGGCGCCGGCATGATGGACTGCAAGAAGGCGCTGGACGAGGCCGAGGGCGACGTCCAGAAGGCCGTCGAGCTGCTTCGTATCAAGGGCCAGAAGGGCGTTGCCAAGCGCGAGGGCCGTGACGCCTCCAACGGCGCCGTCGCCGCGCTCATCGCCGAGGGTGCCAAGTCCGGCGTCCTGGTCGAGCTGAACTGCGAGACCGACTTCGTCGCCAAGGGCGGCAAGTTCGTCGAGGTCGCCAACGCGATCGCCGCCCACGTGGCCGCCACCTCCCCGGCCGACCTGGAGGCCGCGCTGGCCTCCGAGATCGCCGCCGGCCAGACCGTCCAGCAGTTCGTGGACGAGGCCAACGCGACCCTGGGCGAGAAGATCGTGTTCCGCCGCTTCGCGCAGTTCGACGGTGACGGCTACGTCGGCGTCTACATGCACAAGTCGGACCCGGACCTCCCGCCGACCATCGGTGTCCTCGTCGAGCTCGACAAGGAGAACGCCGAGGTCGCCAAGGACGTCGCGCAGCACATCGCCGCCTTCGCGCCGAAGTACCTGTCCCGCGAGGACATCCCGGCCGAGGACATCGAGAACGAGCGTCGCGTCGCCGAGGCCACCGCGCGCGAGGAGGGCAAGCCCGAGGCTGCCCTGCCGAAGATCGTCGAGGGTCGCGTCACCGGCTTCGTCAAGGAGAACTCCGTCCTGGAGCAGGCCTTCGCGAAGGACAACAAGAAGTCCGTCGCCAAGGTGCTCGAGGAGAACGGCGTCGCGCTCAAGCGTTTCGCCCGCTTCCGCGTCGGCGCCTGACCCACGTTCCACCGTGCTTCCCGCCTAAGGTAGGAAGCGCCCGGCCGCTCATCAGGGCGGCCAGGAACGCGCCGATCGGGCTCGACCAGCGCCAGGAAGTCAACGGGCGGGCCACGTCGGCACCATGAACGACGAGGAGGCCATTGCCGTGCAGGACACCGTACCGGTTCCCGCGGCAGTGGCCTCCTTGCGTGTACGCGCAGGTCAGGGGCCCGGCAGTGCCCGCCGGAGGCCCCGTCTGTGAACCAGTAGGTGGAGAAGGAGAAGTCCATGACGGAGACGCAGGAGACCGTGCAGGAGAGCAACCGTCGGCGGGTTCTGCTCAAGCTGTCCGGTGAGGCGTTCGCCGGCGGTGGCGGCCTCGGCGTCGACCCGGACGTCGTGCACAAGATCGCGCGGGAGATCGCCACGGTGGTCCGCGGCGGTACCGAGGTGGCCGTGGTCATCGGCGGCGGCAACTTCTTCCGCGGCGCCGAGCTGCAGGTCCGCGGCATGGACCGGGCCCGTTCCGACTACATGGGCATGCTCGGCACCGTGATGAACTGCCTGGCGCTGCAGGACTTCCTGATCAAGGAAGGCATCGAGACCCGGGTCCAGACCGCCATCACGATGGGCCAGGTCGCCGAGCCGTACCTGCCGCTGCGGGCCGTCCGGCACCTGGAGAAGGGGCGCGTGGTCATCTTCGGCGCCGGTATGGGCATGCCCTACTTCTCCACCGACACCACCGCCGTGCAGCGCGCCCTGGAGATCCACGCCGAGGTGCTGCTGATGGGCAAGAACGGCGTCGACGGGGTGTACGACTCGGACCCGCGCACCAACCCCGAGGCGGTCAAGTTCGACTCCCTCGACTACAACGAGGTCATCGCGCGCGACCTCAAGGTGGCCGACCTGACCGCGATCACGCTGTGCAAGGACAACGACCTGCCGATGCTGGTCTTCGAACTGCTGGCGGAGGGCAATATCGCCCGCGCGGTGAACAGTGAGAAGATCGGCACACTCATCAGCCAGGACTCCGCCCGGGCCTGAGCAGTCGTCACCTGAGCAGCAATCAGCCGACCGGGGCAATGCGCCGGCCGGGACCACAGCAGATGAACGGGACAGGGAGCAGACAGTGACCGACGAGATCCTCCTCGAGGCCGAGGAGAAGATGGAGAAGGCCGTCGCGGTCGCCAAGGACGACTTCGCGGCGATCCGCACCGGCCGGGCGCACCCGGCCATGTTCGCCAAGATCTTCGCGGACTACTACGGTGCGCTGACGCCGATCAACCAGCTCGCCTCGTTCTCGGTGCCGGAGCCCCGGATGGCGGTGGTCTCGCCGTTCGACAAGACCGCGCTGAAGACCATCGAGACCGCGATCCGCGACTCCGACCTGGGCGTCAACCCGTCCAACGACGGCTCGATCATCCGCGTGGTGCTGCCGGTCCTCACCGAGGAGCGCCGCCGCGAGTACATCAAGCAGGCCCGTGGCAAGGGCGAGGACGCCAAGATCTCGATCCGGGCGATCCGCCGCAAGGCCAAGGACGCGATCGACAAGCTGGTCAAGGACAGCGAGATCGGCGAGGACGACGGCCGTCGTGCCGAGAAGGAGCTCGACGACACCACGGCGAAGTACGTGACGCAGATCGACGAGCTGCTGAAGCACAAGGAAGCCGAGCTGCTCGAGGTCTGATGCACGACGCTTCCGGGCGCCGGTCCCCGGCGCCCGACTCCTCTGCTGCGGGTGACCTTGGACCCCAAACGGGTCACTCGCAGCAGCTGCCGGTGTACCGACCCGGCCCCTCGGCACAGACTCCTGTCATGCCGCACCACCCGACACCGACGTCCGCCCCAGGGCAGGAGACAGCCGTGGCCCAGCCCGACCAGCAGCCCCGCAAGCAGCGCGGTGGCCGCAATCTGCAGGCCGCGATAGGGGTGGGGCTCGGTCTCGGCGCGGTGATCGTCGCCTCGTTGTTCGTGGTCAAGGTGCTCTTCCTCTTCGTGGTGGCCGCCGCGGTCCTGGTCGGCGTGTGGGAGCTGACCAGCCGGCTGGCCGAGCGCAAGGAGATCAGCACGCCGCTGGTCCCGCTGCTGGCGGGCAGCCTGGCGATGCTTGGCGCCGGCTACTGGGCCGGTCCGCAGTGGGCGGCCGCGGCGCTGGCGCTGACCGGTCTCGCGGTGATGGTCCGGCGGATGAGCGAGCCGCCGGAGAACTACCTGCGCGACATAACGGCAGGCATCTTCACCGCGTTCTACGTGCCGTTCCTGGCCACCTTCGTGGTGATGATGCTGGCGGCGGACGACGGCCCGCGGCGGATCCTGCTGTTCCTGATCGTCACCATCTGCAGTGACACCGGCGCCTACGCGGTCGGCTACAAGTTCGGGAAGAACAAGCTGGCCCCGACCATCAGCCCCGGCAAGACCCGGGAGGGCCTGGCCGGCGGCATCGGGCTGTCGATGATCGCGGGCGCGCTGCTGATGCAGTACGTGATCGACGACGGCACCTGGTGGCAGGGCCTGATCCTCGGCGGCTGCGCGGCGGTCACCGCGACGCTGGGCGACCTGGCCGAGTCGATGATCAAGCGCGACCTGGGCATCAAGGACATGGGGACGCTGCTGCCCGGTCACGGCGGCATCATGGACCGGCTCGACTCGCTGCTGCCGACCGCCCCGGTGGTCTGGCTGCTGCTGGCCGCCTTCGTCGGCGGCTGACGACCGGCCGGCAGCTGCCACCCGGTCGGTCCCGGAGCCCCGGATGCCACGGCATCCGGGGCTTTGTCGATCTGCGACACTTGTTGAACCATGCCTAAGCCCGGAGAACTGACCTTTGTCGCGCCGCGTGGCGCCAAGCCCCCGCGACACCTTGCCGACCTCGCCCCCGCCGACCGCAAGGCGGCCGTCGCCGAGCTGGGCGAGCAGCCGTTCCGCGCCAAGCAGCTGTCGAACCACTACTTCGGGCGGCTCTCGAACGACCCGGGTGCGTGGACGGACATCCCCGCGGCGAGTCGGGAGAAGCTGACGGACGCGCTGCTGCCCGAGCTGATGTCGGTGGTCCGGCACGTCTCCTGCGACGACGACACCACCCGCAAGACGCTGTGGAAGCTGTTCGACGGCACGCTGGTCGAGTCGGTGCTGATGCGCTACCCGGACCGGGTCACCATGTGCATCAGCTCGCAGGCCGGCTGCGGGATGAACTGCCCGTTCTGCGCCACCGGTCAGGCCGGGCTGACCCGGAACCTCTCCACCGCCGAGATCGTCGAGCAGATCGCGGCCGGGATGCGCTCGCTGAAGGCCGGCGAGATCCCCGGCGGCGAGGCGCGGCTGTCCAACGTGGTCTTCATGGGCATGGGCGAGCCGCTGGCCAACTACAACCGGGTGCTGGCCTCGATCCGGCGCCTGACCGACCCGGCGCCCGACGGCTTCGGCCTCTCCCAGCGCGGCATCACGGTCTCCACCGTCGGCTTGGTCCCGGCGATGAACCGGCTCGCGGACGAGGGCCTGTCCTGCCGCCTGGCGCTCTCCCTGCACGCCCCGGACGACGAGCTCCGCGACGAGCTGGTGCCGGTGAACACCCGGTGGAAGGTCGCCGAGGTGCTGGACGCCGCGTGGAACTACGCCGAGCAGTCCGGCCGGCGGATCTCCATCGAGTACGCGCTGATCAAGGACATCAACGACCAGGCGTGGCGGGCCGACCTGCTCGGCCGGTTGATCAAGAACCACCGGGTGCACGTCAACCTGATCCCGCTGAACCCGACGCCCGGCTCGAAGTGGACCGCCTCGCGCCCCGAGGACGAGCGGGAGTTCGTCCGGCGGCTGCAGTCGCACGGGGTGCCGACCACGGTCCGGGACACCCGGGGCCAGGAGATCGACGGCGCCTGCGGCCAGCTGGCCGCCGCAGGGTGAACTGACGGTATGACAGTGGGGCCCGGACGATGTCCGGGCCCCACTGTCATACCGTCAGCCGAGCGCGCCCGCCGCGAGCACCGCGGTCAGCCCACCGGTGAGCAGCAGCACCGTGCCGGCCGTGAGCACCCGCAGGGCGGCCGCGCCGATCAGCAGCCCGGGGGCGGCGCCCAGCCGGAGCAGCGCGGCGCTGACGTCCCGTCGGGCGCTGCGCACCTCGGCTGCCCGGGCGACCAGGGCAGCCAGGGCGCAGCCGACCACCAGCAGGCCCTCGAGGCCGGTCAGCGTCTCGGAGCTGCCGGGGCGTCCGATCCAGTACCGGAACGCCGCCAGCACGGCGGCCCCGGCCAGCCCCAGGACGGCCAGTGGGGTGCCGATCCGCCGAGCCTCGGCGGTCAGGCCGCGGCCGGCCAGCAGCCGGAGCGGGGCGGGCCGGCCGAGGGCCAGCAGCCGGCCGGCCAGCGCCAGCAGCGGGGCGGTGAGCAGGGCGAGGCCGAGCGCGGCGAGGCTCCAGCCGGCCAGGGCCGCCACGCCGGTGTCGCCGAGGCCACCGGGCAGGCCGACCGGGCGGCCGTCCACCGAGCCGCCCGGCCGCAGGCCGTACAGCTCCAGGGCGAGGCCGGTCAGCAGCAGGCCGACGGGCAGGGCGAGCCGGAGCGGGCCGAAGCCGGTCGGGCCGGTCTGCTCGCGGCCGGTCGGCAGCGGGTCGGCGAGCGGCACGGCGCAGCCGGCCGAGACCCCGGCCACCAGCGGCACCATCGCCAGCAGGGTGACGGGGGCGGCGGCGGGCAGCGGGCTGCCCATGCCGAGGTCGGCCGCCAGTGCCGGGTCGGCGATGTCGTTGCGCAGGACCAGGAAGAGCACCAGGGCGAGGGCGCTGCCGAGGGCGCAGGCCAGCGCGATCTCCCCGGCGATCAGCAGTCGGATCCGGACCGGGCCGGCCCCGGCGGCGGTCAGGCCGTTGATCCGTTCGGGGCGGGCGGCGGGCACGGCGCGGGCCGCGACGGCGGCGAACCAGCCGACCGCCGCCAGCGGAGGCAGGCACCAGAGCAGCCGGGGCAGCGAGTCGACGGCCGGTTCGCCGAGGGCGCGGCCGAGCGCGCGCAGCAGCAGGGCGGCGACCAGGGCGGCGGCGGTCGCGGTGAGCAGCCAGCGGCCGAGGTCGGCGGGCCGGTAGCCGCGGGCCAGGCGGAAGTACAGCACGGTCAGCGCCCCGCGGTGAGGGCGGCCGCGCCGCGCGGGACGGGGGTGACCGGGCCGGTCAGCCGCCCGTCCAGCAGGGCGACGGTGCGGTCCGCGTACCTGGCCAGTTCCGGGTCGTGGGTGGCGAGCACCAGGGTGAGCTGGTGGGAGCGGGCGGCGCTGGCCAGTATCCGCAGCACCTGGTCCTTGGCCTCGCGGTGCAGCGGGGCGGTCGGGTCGTCGGCGAACACCACCGCGGGCAGCGGGGCGAGCGCGCGGGCGACCGCGATCCGCTGGCGCTGACTCTGGATCAGTTCGGCGGGGCGGCACTTGGCCTGGTCGGCCACGTCGAGGCGCTCCAACCACTCGGCGGCGGCGGTGTACGCGGCCTTGTGGCCGGCGCCGGAGAGCAGCAGGGGCAGCGCGACGTTCTCCCGGGCCGTCAGCTCCGGGACCAGGTGCGGCTCGGAGCCGACGAAGCCGAAGCGGTCCCGGCGCAGGCGCTCCCGGCCGGTCCGGCTCAGGGTGTGCACGGGGGCGCTGTTGAACCAGACCTCGCCCTCGTCCACCGGGAGCAGCGCGGAGAGGCAGCCGAGCAGGGTGCTCTTGCCGGAGCCGCGGGGGCCGGTGACGGCGAGGACCTCGCCCTCCCGGACGCCGATCGAGATCCCGCGCAGGGCGGGGGTGCCGTGGTGGGACTTGACGATCCCTCGGGCCCACAGCACGTCGTTGTCGGGCGGGGCCGCTGACATGAGGTCCATCCTGGTGCCGACGGGGATATGACAGTCGTCAGATTAGAACGACCGGGGCGGGTCGAGGATGCGGCACACTGACCCAATCAGGTTCAAATACCGGCGAATCCGGCGTGTTGGCGGCAAGAAAACCCCTCCGGTACGGCCGGGAACGCCCGAAGGCGGCCCCGGGGAGCGGGGCCGCCTTCGGCGGAGGGTGGGACGGAAAGCCTGCGGCCGGTCGGCCTGAGTCAGATCTTGGCCCACGCGTCGGTGAGGCTGACCCGCAGGATCTGCTCGATCTCGTCGAAGGTCGACTGGTCCGAGATCAGCGGCGGGGCCAGCTGGATGACCGGGTCGCCACGGTCGTCGGCGCGGCAGTACAGGCCGTTGTCGTAGAGCGCCTTCGACAGGAAGCCGTAGAGCACGCGCTCGACCTCGTCGTCGTTGAACGACTCCTTGGTGACCTTGTCCTTCACGAGCTCGATGCCGTAGAAGAACCCGTTGCCGCGCACGTCGCCGACGATCGGGAGGTCGCGCAGCTTGTCCAGGGTGCCGAGGAAGTTCGCCTCGTTGTCCAGGACGTGCTGGTTCAGGCCCTCGCGCTCGAAGATGTCGAGGTTGGCCAGCGCCACCGCGGAGGAGACCGGGTGGCCGCCGAAGGTGTAGCCGTGCAGGAAGGTGTTGTCACCCTTGTAGAACGGCTCGGCCAGGCGGTCCGAGATGATCGTGGCGCCGATCGGGCTGTAGCCCGAGGTCATGCCCTTGGCGCAGGTGATCATGTCGGGCTGGTAGCCGAACTTGTCGGCGCCGAACATGGTGCCCAGCCGGCCGAAGGCGCAGATGACCTCGTCCGAGACGAGCAGCACGTCGTGCCGGTCGCAGATCTCGCGCAGGCGCTGGAAGTACCCGGGCGGCGGCGGGAAGCAGCCACCGGCGTTCTGCACCGGCTCGACGAAGACGGCGGCGACGGTGTCGGCGCCCTCGTTGAGGATCGCCACCTCGATCTCGTCGGCGGCCCAGCGGCCGTACGCCTCGGGGTCGATCTTGCCGTCGCGCTCCAGGAAGGCGGGGGCGCGGTAGATGTTGGTGTTCGGCGCCTTGTGGGTGCCCGGCACCAGCGGCTCGAACGGGGCCTTGAGGCCCGGCAGGCCGGTGATGGAGAGGGCGCCCTGCGGGGTGCCGTGGTAGGCGACGGCGCGCGAGATGACCTTGTGCTTGGTCGGCTTGCCGGTCAGCTTGAAGTACTGCTTCGCCAGCTTCCAGGCGGTCTCGACCGCCTCGCCGCCACCGGTGGAGAAGAAGACCTTGTTCAGGTCGCCCGGGGCGTAGTTCGCCAGCCGCTCGGCCAGCTCGATCGCCTTCGGGTGCGCGTAGCTCCACACCGGGAAGAACGCGAGCTCCTTGGCCTGCTTGGCGGCGGCCTCGGCGAGCTCCTCGCGGCCGTGACCGGCCTGCACGACGAACAGGCCGGCCAGGCCGTCCAGGTACTTCTTGCCCTTGTCGTCCCAGACGTAGGTGCCCTTGCCCTTGACGATCGTCGGCACGGGGGAGTTCTCGTACGACGACATGCGGGTGAAGTGCATCCACAGGTGGTCGTAGGCGGTCTTGGAAAGGTCCTTCTGCGCCGGGTCGGCAGTCATCTGGTGCCCCAGGTGTAGGTCTGTTTCCGGAGCTTCAGGTAAACGAAACTCTCGGTGCTCCGCACGCCGGGAAGCGCGCGGATGCGCTTGTTGATCAGTTCGAGCAGGTGCTCGTCGTCCTCGCAGACCAGTTCGGCCAGCAGGTCGAACGAGCCTGCGGTGCAGACCACGTAGTCGACCTCGTCGAGGGCGGCCAGCGCGTCGGCGACGGGTTCGATGTCGCCCTCCACATTGATCCCGACCATCGCCTGCCGGGTGAAGCCGACGGTGAGGGGATCGGTGACGGCGACGATCTGCATCACGCCTTGGTCGAGCAGCTTCTGGACCCGCTGACGTACCGCCGCCTCGGACAGGCCGACGGCCTTGCCGATGGCGGCGTACGGGCGACGCCCGTCCTCCTGGAGCTGCTCGATGATCGCCTTGGAGGCGGCATCGAGGGGAACGCTCGCGTTCCGGTCGCGGTTGGCCACGTCGCCACTGTGCCTGATCGTTTCGTCGTGCGCAACCGCGTCTGCTGCTGATTTCGTCGCCATTTCCAAAATTGCATGCGGATTGCGTGGCACTTGTCCGGGAGTACTGCCGAGAAGCGAAGGCAACCGGTTAAGCTGGTCAGGTACACGCGGAGGCGTGCACACCCCAACAGTGGACCGCGGCTCCCGCAGCCCGGCCACTCGGCGCCGGAGTACCCTGGCGCCGGTTCCTGCAACGTCGCAGGCCCCGACCGAGGAGAGACCCGTGAGCGAGCTTCGTACGCTGCGCAACTACGTCAACGGTGAGTTCGTCGATGCGGCGGACGGCCGCACGCTGGACGTGATCGACCCGACCACCGGCGAGGTGTACGCGACGTCGCCGCTGTCCGGTACGGCCGATGTGGACGCGGCGATGGCCTCGGCCGCCGCGGCGTTCCCCCTCTGGCGTGACTCCACGCCGTCCGTTCGGCAGAAGCTGCTGCTCAAGATCGCGGACGCGGTCGAGGCGCGGGCCGACGAGATCGTGGACACCGAGTGTCGCAACACCGGCAAGCCCCGGTCGCTGACGCTGTCCGAGGAGATCGGTCCGATGGTGGACCAGCTCCGCTTCTTCGCCGGTGCCGCCCGCCTGCTGGAGGGCAAAGCCGCGGGCGAGTACATGGACGGCATGACCTCGATCGTCCGCCGCGAGCCGGTCGGCGTCTGCGCCCAGGTCGCGCCGTGGAACTACCCGATGATGATGGCCGTGTGGAAGTTCGCCCCGGCCATCGCGGCGGGCAACGCCGTGGTGCTCAAGCCCTCCGACACCACCCCGGCCTCCACCGTGCTGCTGGCCGAGATCATCGGCGGCGTGCTGAAGGACCTGGAGCTCCCGGCCGGCATCTTCAACGTGATCTGCGGTGACCGGGAGACCGGCCGCCTGATGGTCGAGCACTCCACCCCGGCGATGGCCTCGATCACCGGCTCGGTGCGCGCCGGCATCCAGGTCGCCGAGTCGGCGTCCAAGGACGTCAAGCGGGTGCACCTGGAGCTCGGCGGCAAGGCGCCCGTCGTGGTCTTCGAGGACGCCGACATCGCCGAGGCGGTCGAGGGCATCTCGGTGGCGGGCTTCTTCAACGCCGGCCAGGACTGCACCGCCGCCACCCGGGTGCTGGTGCACGAGTCCATCCACGACGACTTCGTGACCGCGCTGGCCAAGGCCGCCGCCGACACCAAGACCGGCGGGGTGGACGAGGAGGACGTGCTCTACGGCCCGCTGAACAACGCCAACCAGCTCAAGCAGGTGGCCGGCTTCATCGAGCGCCTGCCCGCGCACGCCAAGGTCGAGGCCGGTGGCCACCGGGTCGGCGAGGTCGGCTACTTCTACGCCCCGACCGTGGTCTCCGGCCTGAACCAGGACGACGAGATCATCCAGAACGAGGTCTTCGGCCCGGTCATCACCGTGCAGAAGTTCACCGACGAGGAGCAGGCGGTGAACCACGCGAACGGCGTCGAGTTCGCGCTCGCCTCCTCGGTGTGGACCAAGGACCACGCGCGGGCGATGCGGATGTCGCGCCGACTGGACTTCGGCTGCGTCTGGATCAACACCCACATCCCGCTGGTCGCCGAGATGCCGCACGGTGGCTTCAAGAAGTCCGGCTACGGCAAGGACCTCTCCTCGTACGGCTTCGAGGACTACACCCGGGTGAAGCACGTCATGACGGCGCTCTGAGTCTTCGGATTCTGACAGCGTGCAGGAGAGCGTGAAGTCCTGACGCAGGCTCACGGGAGGGGCGCACCCGGGCGGGTGCGCCCCTCCCGCTTGTCAGGCTGTCGGGTGAGACGCGGACCGGCTGACAGGATGCACCTGCACCTGCGGCGAGTGGTTCCCTACGCTTGGCGGCATGAGCACCCCCACTGCTGACTCGGCCGCCGGGCAGGCTGTCAAGGCCGCCGACCGCGCGCACGTCTTCCACTCGTGGTCCGCCCAGGCACTGATCGACCCCCTAGCGGTGGCCGGTGCCGAGGGTTCGTACTTCTGGGACTACGACGGCAACCGCTACCTCGACTTCTCCTCGCAGCTGGTGAACACCAACATCGGTCACCAGCACCCCAAGGTGGTCGCCGCGATCCAGGAGCAGGCCGCCAAGCTCTGCACCATCGCCCCGGGCTTCGCCCAGGAGTCGCGCAGCGAGGCGGCCCGGCTGATCGCCGAGCGCACGCCGGGGGACCTCGACAAGATCTTCTTCACCAACGGCGGCGCCGAGGCGAACGAGAACGCCATCCGGATGGCCCGGCTGCACACCGGTCGGCAGAAGGTCATGTCGACTTATCGCTCCTACCACGGCGCCACCGCCAACGCGATCGCGCTGACCGGCGACCCCCGTCGCTGGGCCAACGAGACCGGCGTCTCCGGCATCGTGCACTTCTGGGGCCCGTACGCCTACCGCTCCAACTTCCACGCCGAGAACGAGGCGCAGGAGTGCGAGCGCGCGCTGGAGCACCTGGAGCAGGTGCTCGCGTTCGAGGGTCCCGGCACGGTGGCCGCGATCATCCTGGAGACCGTGGTCGGCACGGCCGGCATCCTGATCCCGCCGGCCGGTTACCTGGCCGGGGTGCGGGAGATCTGCGACCGGTACGGCATCGTCTTCATCCTGGACGAGGTGATGGCGGGCTTCGGCCGGACCGGTGAGTGGTTCGCCGCCGACCACTGGGGCGTCGTCCCCGACCTGCTGACCTTCGCCAAGGGCGTCAACTCCGGCTATGTGCCGCTCGGCGGCGTGGCGATCTCGGCCGAGATCGCGGCCACGTTCGCGGAGCGGCCGTTCCCCGGCGGGCTCACCTACTCGGGCCACCCGCTGGCCTGCGCCTCGGCGGTGGCCACCATCAACGCGATGGCCGAGGAGGGCATCGTGGAGAACGCCAAGCACATCGGCGACACCGTGATCGGCCCCGGCCTGCGCGCGCTGGCCGAGCGGCACCCCTCGATCGGCGAGGTGCGCGGGCTGGGCGTGTTCTGGGCGCTCGACCTGGTGAAGGACCGGCAGAGCCGGGAGCCGCTGGTCCCGTACAACGCCGCCGGTGCCGCCAACGCGCCGATGGCCGAGCTGGCCGCCGCCTGCAAGCAGCGCGGGCTCTGGCCGTTCGTCAACATGAACCGCTTCCACGTGGTCCCGCCGTGCACGGTCACCGAGGAGGAGGCCAAGACCGGCCTGGCGATCCTCGACGAGGTGCTCACCCTCACCGACGCGCACACCAGCTGACGTACCGTCCGTCGCGGCCCCGGGCTCGTGCGGTCCGGGGCCGCACCCTGTTCGGAGACCAGTCACCATGACCTTCACCCGTCGCGCCCTGTTCGGCGCCGCGAGCCTGCTCGGCCTCTCCGCCTGCGGGATCCCCGCCGCCTACGTGCCGGAGGAGCGGCGGGCCGCCACCGACCGCTCGGAGCGCGACAAGGCGCTGACCTTCTCCAACTGGACGCAGTACATCGACACCGACGACAAGGGCGGGCGGCCGACCCTGGACGCCTTCGCCCAGGACGCCGGGGTCGAGGTCGCGTACACCGAGGACATCAACGACAACGACGAGTTCTTCGGGAAGATCAGCCCGGTGCTGGCCCAGGGCGGCGACCCCGGGCGCGACCTGATGGTGGTCAGCGACTGGATGGCCGGCCGGTACGTGGCGCTCGGCTGGGTGCAGCAGTTCGACGCCGCTAACCTGCCGAACGTCGCCAAGCACCTCGACCCGCAGCTGGCCTCGCCGGCCTTCGACCCCGGGCGTCGGCACAGCGTGCCGTGGCAGTCCGGGATCACCGGCATCGCGTACAACCGGAAGGCGCTCGGGCGGGAGCTACGCTCGACGGCCGACCTGTGGGCGCCCGACCTCAAGGGGCGGGTCACCCTGTTCGCCGGGATGGACGAGGCGCTCGGGCTGCTGATGCTGGCCCAGGGCGCGGACGTCTCGAAGTTCACCGCGGACGACGCGCACAAGGCGATGGCCCAGGTGCAGAAGCTGGTGGACACCCAGCACATCCGGCGGTTCACCGGCAACGACTACACCAGCGACCTGGCCTCGGGCGCGGCGATCGCCTGCCAGGCGTACTCCGGCGACGCGATCCAGCTCAAGGCGGAGAACCCGGACATCGAATTCGTGGTGCCCGAGGAGGGCGGCGAGCTGTGGGCGGAGAGCCTGATGGTGCCGAACCAGGCCGCCCACAAGACCAACGCCGAGCTGCTGATCGACTACTACTACCAGCCCGAGGTGGCCGCCGAGCTGGCGGCGGCGGTGCAGTACATCTGCCCGGTGCCGGCGGCGCGGGAGGTCCTGGCGACAAGTGCGGACCCGGAGACCGCCGCGCTGGCGGAGGAGCCGTTGATGTTCCCGACGGACGAGATGCGGGCGCGGCTGCACACCATGCGGGACGTCACCGCGACGGAGCGGCCGGACTTCCACCGGATCTGGGGCAAGGTCGCGGGCGTCTGACCACACACGGAACCACCGAGGGGCTCGGGGCCCTGCTGATGTGCGGCTCCGCCGCGTGGGCGACGCCGGCGTCGTACAAGGTGATCCGTTCAGGGGGGTCAGGCTTTCGCAGTGATGCCCGCCCGCCAGATCTCCTCGCAGTTCCCCGAGCCCCTGGGCTATCTGCGGACCGCGTCCAGCGCCAGCAGCGCGACGTGCAGGGAGAGGCAGGACTCGACCTGGTCGAGGTCGACCGCGAGGATGCGTTCGACCTTGTGCAGGCGGTCGTAGAAGGACGGGCGGGACAGGTGGGCGGCGTCGGCGGCGGCCGACTTGTTGCGGCCCTGTTCGAGGTAGACCCGCAGCAACTGCACCAACTGGCCGCCGTGCTCGGCGTCGTGGGCCAGCAGCGGGCCCAGCTCGCGTTCGACGTAGGTCTGCAGGCGGGCGTCGTCGCGGAGCAGGTGGAGCAGGCCGCGCAGCCGGACGTCGGGCAGCCGGTAGTAGGAGGCGGCCCGGCCGCCGGGGGAGTCGTGCAGGGCGGCGTCGGCGACCTGGGTGGCCTCCAGCAGGGTGCGGCGGGCGTCGCGGACCGAGCCGACCGAGGAGCCGACCGCGATCACCGGCTCGAAGACCGGATGCCCGGTGACGCCGTCCCGGGCCCCGTCCGCGACCAGCTTGCGCAGCGCCGCGGCGAAGCCTTCCAGCGCGGAGTGCTCGTCCTGCTGCGAGCCGAGCGCGACCAGGACGCCGACGCCCTCGTCGTCCAGGGCGCCGACCAGGGCGGAGAGCCGGCAGCTGCGGATCGCGGTGGCGGCCAGCTCGGTGAAGTCGCGCAGCCGGGCCTGCGCCTCCAGGGCGGCCGGGATCGGGCCCCGGCGCTGGCGGAGGACCACGCCGACCAGGCGGCGGCTGTCCAGCGGGACGCCCAGGGCGGCGGCCCGCAGCGCGACCTCACTGACCGTCAGGGCGTGGGTGAGGATGCCGGAGAGCAGGGTGCGGTGGGTCTGCCGCTCCAGCGACTCGCGGTCGCGGACCACCAGCCGGTTCAGGGCGAGGGTGGCGGCGCCGCGCTCCAGCAGCATGGCGTGCGGGTGCGGGACGCCGTCCGGCAGTGGGCGGGGGTCGTCGACCAGGATCAGCCGGCCCCAGTCCTGGCCACGGGCGCCGACCGCGGTGACCAGCCAGCCGCTGCGCGGGTCGTAGCCCGTCCGGCCGGCCGGGCGGACCCCGCGCGAGCGGCGTTCCCAGCCCTCCAGCAGGTCGGTCTCCCGGCGGCCGGCCGTCTCGTGCGCGAGCACCTGGTGGGCGAGGTTCTCCAGCACCACCGGAGCGCCGGCCATCCGGGCCACCTGCCGGACCACCTCGGCCGGTTCGGCCCCCTCGACGGCGAGTTCGTTGAAGACCTGGTGGACGGCCTCGGAGATCCGCAGCTGCTCCAGCTGGGCGTTCACCACCAGCGCGTGCACGGCCTCGGTGACGGCGACGAAGCGCAGCTCGCGGCGGAGCGCGATCAGCGGCAGGCCG
Organism: Kitasatospora sp. NPDC101801; assembly: GCF_044766665.1. Taxonomy (NCBI): domain Bacteria; kingdom Bacillati; phylum Actinomycetota; class Actinomycetes; order Kitasatosporales; family Streptomycetaceae; genus Kitasatospora; species Kitasatospora sp. NPDC101801. The sequence continues at coordinate 10,942 of NZ_JBIWML010000027.1, read as the reverse complement.
CGCTGCTCGGCGGCGTGCACCAGGGCGCGCGGCAGGCTGTCGAAGTAGCGGCGGCCGAACTCGACCACCAGCCCGGCGGCGCCGATCTCGGCCAGCTCGCGGACGTACCTGGCCAGCCCCTCGCGGTCCTCGGGCAGCGCGATCCCGGTGGTGAGCACCAGCTCGCCGCCCTGCAGCATGCCCGCCACGTCGGGGAGCTCGCTGACGTGCACCCAGCGGACCGGGCGCTCCAGGTGCTGGGCACCGGCCACCACCTCGGGCAGGCCGCGCCGCATCACGTCGAGGTCGAGCACGCGGGCGACGGTGGGGAGCACGGGAGGACCTTCCATGGGCAGCAGGGTGTCAGGTGAATCATGCATCGGCCAGACGACCTGTTGCCTTTCCACCCTGTAAGGCCCTTGTGACCGAGGCTGTCGGAGTGGCCCTTGTCACCCTGACGAGTGAGGGGGCATCGTCAGCGGGTCGGCAGTACCGACCCGGACCCCGGGTCGTGGGATGAATACGGTGTTGCCCCCGAAATCCGTCGCGTAACGAGAACGCAACCGCGGAATCCCTTGTAGAGGCAACCCTCGGGTGTCAGGATCGCCGGACCCCGAGGATCCCTGGCCGACTCACCGGGCACCCTGGAGGAACCTGATGGACCTGACCGACTTCAGCGCAGGCGCGCAGTACATCGCGGGTCGGCTGACCGAGGGCACCGGAACGGAGCCCTTCCAGGTCGTCAACCCGGCCGACGGCAGCGTCGTCCAGCACGTCACGCTCGCCTCGACCGGCGATGTGGACACCGCCGTGGCCGCGGCGAAGGCCGCGCTGCCCGCCTGGTCTTCGGCCACCCCCGGGGCCCGTGCGGAGGCGCTGCTCAGGCTGGCCGCGGTACTGGCCGAGCACGCCGAGGACTTCGCCCGGGTGGAGACCGCGCAGACCGGCAAGCCGATCAAGCTCTCCACCGAGTTCGACGTGCCCGGCACAGTGGACAACACCTCGTTCTTCGCCGGGGCCGCCCGCAACCTGGAGGGCAAGGCCGCGGGGGAGTACTCCGGCGACCACACCTCGTACGTCCGCCGTGAGGCGATCGGCGTGGTCGGCTCGATCTCGCCGTGGAACTACCCGCTGCAGATGGCCGCCTGGAAGATCCTGCCGGCCATCGCGGCGGGCAACACCATCGTGCTCAAGCCGGCCGAGCTGACCCCGCTCACCTCGCTGATGTTCGCCCGGGCCTGCTCCGAGGCGGGCATCCCGGACGGCGTGGTCAACGTGGTCACCGGCGCCGGTCGCGGCGCGGGCGAGCACCTGGTCTCGCACCCGGACGTCGCGATGGTCTCCTTCACCGGCTCCACCCCGGTCGGCAAGCGGGTCGCCGAACTGGCCACCGCGACCGTCAAGCGCACCCACCTGGAGCTCGGCGGCAAGGCCCCGTTCGTGGTCTTCGACGACGCCGACCTGGACGCCGCCGTGCACGGTGCGGTCGCCGCCTCGCTGATCAACGGCGGCCAGGACTGCACCGCCGCCACCCGCGCCTACGTGCAGCGCCCGCTGTACGACGCCTTCGTGGCGGGGGTCGCCGAGCTGTACGGCCAGGTCCGGATCGGCCACCCGCTGAACCCCGCGACCGACCTCGGCCCGCTGGTCTCGTACACCCACCGGGACCGGGTGGCCGGCTTCGTGGAGCGGGCCCGCTCGTACGCCACCGTGGTGACGGGTGGTCAGGCCCAGGGCCTCGGCCACGACGGCACCGACCTCGCCCCCGGCGCGTTCTACCGTCCCACCCTGATCACCGGGGCCGCGCAGGACAGCGAGGTGGTGCAGGGCGAGATCTTCGGCCCGGTGCTGGTCGTGCTGCCCTTCGACTCCGACGAGGAGGGCCTGCGGCTGGCCAACGACACCCCCTACGGTCTGGCTGCCTCCGCCTGGACGCAGAACGTGCACCGCTCGCTGCGCGCCACCCGGGAGATCCAGGCCGGCTGCGTCTGGGTCAACGACCACATCCCGATCATCAGCGAGATGCCGCACGGCGGCTACAAGTCCTCCGGCTACGGCAAGGACATGTCGCAGTACTCGCTGGACGAGTACACCCAGCTCAAGCACGTCATGTTCGACACCACCGCGGTCGCCCGCAAGGACTGGCACCGCACGGTCTTCGGAGACAGATAACCCCCGTCTGCTCCTTCACCTCTTCCCCCGGAGGGTGTCCCCGCATGGAGTTCAACGAGATCGCCGACGGTCTGCCGGACCCGGTCCGCAAGGCCTGGGAACGCAGCCTGACGAACGGCCGGGCCGCGATGAGCCGGCGGGCCCTGATACGGGCCGCCGGCCTGGTGGCCGGTGCGGGCACCCTGGCAGCCTGCGGAATCCCGCCGGCCAGGAGCAGCGGCACCGGTGAGGCGACCGCCGGCCCGGACGACTCCGACAGCGACAAGGTCGTCGACTTCTCCAACTGGCCGCTCTACATCGACGTGGACCCGGCCGACGAGTCCAAGCGGCCGACCCTGGACGCGTTCACCGCGGCCACCGGCGTCAAGGTGAAGTACACCGAGGACATCAACGACAACGTCGAGTTCTTCGGCAAGGTCAAGCCGCAGCTGGCGGCGGGTCAGGAGACCGGCCGGGACCTGATGGTGCTGACCGACTGGATGGCCGGCCGGATGATCCGGCTCGGCTGGGCGCAGCGCCTCAACCCGGCCAACCTGACCCATGCGATCACCAACCTGGAGAACCGCTACCGCGCTCCGGACTGGGACCCGAACCGGCTGTACTCCTACCCCTGGTCCGGCATCCAGGTGGTGGTGGCCTACAACCGGAAGGCCACCCAGGGGAAGGCCGTCACCTCGGTCGCCCAACTGCTCGACGACCCCGAGCTGAAGGGCCGGGTCACCTTCCTCTCCGAGATGCGCGACACCATCGGCATGGTGCTGCTCTCGCTCGGCAAGGACCCGGCCAAGTTCACCGCCGCGGACTACGACGCCGCGATCGAGCGGGTGCAGAAGGCCGTCGACAACAAGCAGATCCGCAAGTTCACCGGCAACGACTACGGCCAGGAGCTCTCCTCCGGGGACATCGCGGCCTGCATCGCCTGGGGCGGGGACCTGATCCAGCTCAAGGCCGACAACCCCGACATCGAGTTCGTCATCCCGGCCGAGGGCTATGTCGCCTCCACCGACAACCTGCTGGTCCCGGCCCGGGCGAAGCACAAGAAGAACGCCGAACTGCTGATCGACTTCTACTACCGGCAGACCGTCGCGGCCCAGCTCACCGCCGGGATCAACTACGTCTCCCCGGTGGCCGGGATCAAGGACGAACTCGCCAAGCTGGCCCCCGAGGTGGCGGAGAACCCGCTGGTGCTCCCCACCCCGGAGATGGCCGCCCAGGTCCACGTCTTCCGCAGCCTGACCGAGGCCGAGGAGAGCGACTTCGAGGAGAAGTTCTCCAAGTTGATCGGCGCCTGACCCCCACCACTCGGCCCCTTCCCGACAGAGAGACACCATGACTGAGCAGCTGCGCGAGGCGGCGACGGCCGGTGGCGACGTGCGCCTCACCGGTATCGGCAAGACCTACGGCGCCTTCACCGCCGTCCACCCGCTCGACCTGACCGTGCCCCAGGGCTCCTTCTTCGCCCTGCTCGGCGCCTCCGGGTGCGGCAAGACCACCACGCTGCGCATGATCGCCGGCCTGGAGGAGCCCACCAGCGGCACCGTCCTGATCGGGGGTCAGGACGTCACCGCACTGCCGCCGTACAAGCGGCCGGTGAACACGGTCTTCCAGAGCTACGCGCTCTTCCCCCACCTGGACATCTTCGAGAACGTCGCCTTCGGCCTGCGCCGCCGGGGGAAGAAGGACGTCAAGAAGCAGGTCGAGGAGATGCTCGAACTGGTCGAACTCGGCCCGTACGCCCGGCGCAAGCCGCACCAGCTCTCCGGCGGCCAGCAGCAGCGGGTCGCGGTCGCCCGCGCGCTGATCAACCACCCGCAGGTGCTGCTGCTCGACGAGCCGCTCGGTGCCCTCGACCTCAAGCTGCGCCGGCAGATGCAGCTGGAGCTCAAGCGGATCCAGACCGAGGTCGGCATCACCTTCGTGCACGTCACCCACGACCAGGAGGAGGCCATGACGATGGCCGACACCATCGCGGTGATGAACGGCGGCCGGGTCGAGCAGCTCGGCGCGCCCGCCGAGCTGTACGAGAACCCGGGCAGCACCTTCGTGGCCAACTTCCTCGGCCAGTCCAACCTGATCCCGGCCGAGGTCACCGGCAGCGCGGACGGCTCGCTGCTGCTCAGCGCGGGCGGCGTCCGGCTGGCGATGCCGAAGGCCCGCTGCGCCACCGAGGCCAGCGGCGTCTACCTGGGCGTCCGCCCGGAGAAGATCACCATCGCGCAGGCCGACGCCGAGGTGGCCGACGGCCGCAACCGGCTCACCGGCACCGTGGTGGACTCCAGCTTCATCGGCGTCTCCACCCAGTACGTGGTGCGCGCCGAGACCGGCCAGGAGATCGCGGTCTTCGAGCAGAACATGGACCGCGACGCCCGGCTCACCCCCGGCGCCCCGGTCGTCCTGCACTGGAACCCGGCGCACTCCTTCGGCCTGGACGCCGCCCAGGCGATCGACGCCGGCACCGGGGAGGCCGCCGCGTGACCGCGACCACCGAGGCCGCGCCGACCCAGGTGATACCTCTTCAGGAGCGGCCCGCGCGCCGCAGGCTGACGCCGTACTGGCTGCTGCTCCCCGGCCTCGCCTGGCTGGTGGTCTTCTTCGTGGTGCCGATGGTCTACCAGGCCAGCACCTCGCTGCAGACCGGCTCGCTGGAGCAGGGCTTCCGGCTGACCTGGCACTTCTCGACCTACTGGGACGCGCTGAGCGAGTACAAGTGGCACTTCGTCCGCTCGTTCGGCTTCTCCGCGATCGCCACCCTGCTCTGTCTGGCGATCGGCTACCCGCTGGCGTACACGATCGCCTTCAAGGCGAGCAAGCGGTGGCGGAACGTCATCCTGATCCTGGTGATCGCGCCGTTCTTCACCAGCTTCCTGATCCGGACGCTGGCCTGGAAGACCATCCTGTCGGACGGCGGCCCGGTGGTGGAGACGCTGAACGCGCTGCACCTGCTGACCGTCACCGACGCGCTCGGCCTGACCACCGGTCAGCGGCTGCTGGCCACCCCGCTCGCGGTGATCTGCGGCCTGACGTACAACTTCCTGCCGTTCATGATCCTGCCGCTCTACACCTCGCTGGAGCGGATCGACCCCCGGCTGCACGAGGCCGCGGGTGACCTGTACGCCCGGCCGTTCACCACCTTCCGCAAGGTCACCTTCCCGATCTCGCTGCCGGGTGTGGTGGCGGGCACGCTGCTCACCTTCATCCCGGCGTCAGGCGACTACATCAACGCCCAGCTGCTCGGCTCGCCGAGCGAGCAGATGATCGGCAACGCGATCCAGAAGCAGTTCCTGAACGTGCTCGACTACCCCACGGCCGCCGCGCTGAGCTTCATTCTGATGGCCCTGATCCTGGGCATGGTGACGGTCTACATGCGCAAGGCCGGGACGGAGGAACTGGTCTGATGAGCCGAATCGTGAAGTGGGTCCGGTCCCACCTGGTGGTGCTGGCAGGGGTGCTCGCCCTGGCCTACCTGGTGCTGCCCAACCTGGTGGTGCTGGCGTTCTCGTTCAACAAGCCCAGCGGCAAGTTCAACTACGAGTGGAACGAGTTCTCCACTGACGCCTGGACCGACCCGTGCGGCGTCGCCGACATGTGCGGCTCGCTCTCGCTCAGCCTGCAGATCGCGGTGCTGGCCACCGTCGGAGCCACCGTGCTCGGCACCATGGTCGCCTTCGCGCTGGCCCGCTACCGGTTCCGCGGCCGGGGCGGCGCGACCGGCCTGATCTTCCTGCCGATGGCGATGCCCGAGGTGGTGATGGCCGCCTCGCTCGGCACCCTGTTCCTCAACATGCGGATCCCGTTCGGGTTCACCACGATCCTGATCGCGCACATCATGTTCTGCCTGAGCTTCGTGGTGACGGCGGTCAAGGCCCGCGTGATGAGCATGGACCCGCGGCTGGAGCAGGCCGCCCAGGACCTCTACGCCACCCCCGTCCAGACCTTCCTGAAGGTGACCCTGCCGCTCGCCGCCCCCGGCATCGCGGCCGGCGCGCTGCTCAGCTTCGCGCTCTCCTTCGACGACTTCATCATCACCCAGTTCAACTCGGGACCGACCACGGTCACCTTCCCGATGTTCGTCTGGGGCGCCTCGCAGCGCGGCATCCCGGTGCAGGTCAACGTGATCGGCACCGCGATGTTCCTCGCCGCCGTGGTGCTGACGGTGGTCGGCCAGTGGGTCGGCAACCGTCGGAAGGCCAGCACCTGACACCCTGGTGCACATCCCCTCGAAACACCGTCAATCCGTAGAAAGTAGCTGATAGGCATGGACTCCGCCCGTGCGCTCAGTGATGCCCGACCGACCCCCTTCTGGCTGGAGGACCCGGGGCGTCCGGAGGCCCTGCCCGCCCTGGTGGGTGACACCAGGTGCGACCTGCTGGTGGTCGGCGGCGGCTACTCCGGTCTCTGGACCGCACTGATCGCCAAGGAGCGGGACCCCTCGCTGGACGTGGTCCTGATCGAAGGTCAGGAGATCGGCTGGGCGGCGTCCGGGCGCAACGGCGGCTTCTGCGCCGCGAGCCTCACCCACGGCTTCGGCAACGGCCTCCAGCGCTGGCCCGGCGAGCTGGCCGAGCTGGAGCGCCAGGGCCTGGCCAACCTGACCGCGATCGAGACCGCGGTCAAGCACTACGGCATCGACTGCGAGTGGGAGCGCACCGGCGAGATCGACATCGCCACCCAGCCGCACCAGCTGGCCGAACTGCGCGAGGTGGCCGAGGCGGTCGCCGAGTACGGCGGCGAGCTCACCTTCCTGGACGCCGACCAGCTGCGCGAGCAGGTCGACTCCCCCACCTTCCTGGGCGGGATCTGGGACAAGGAGGGGGTGGCCATGGTGCACCCCGCCAAGCTCGCCTGGGGTCTGCGGGACGCCTGCCTCGCCCAGGGCGTCCGGATCTTCGAGCGCACCAAGGGCCTGGCGCTCGCCGAGCAGGGCAGCGGGATGGCCGTCCGCACGCCGTACGGCCGGGTCTTCGCCCGCCGGGTCGCGCTCGGCACCAACGTCTTCCCCTCGCTGGTCAAGCGGGTCCGGCCGTACATCGTCCCGGTGTACGACTACGCCCTGATGACCGAGCCACTCACCGACGAGCAGCTTGCCTCGATCGGCTGGAGCGGACGGCAGGGGCTGAGCGACAGCGCCAACAAGTTCCACTACTTCCGGCTCTCCGCCGACAACCGCATCCTCTGGGGCGGCTACGACACCATCTACCACTTCGGCAGCAAGGTGCAGGCGGAGCACGACCAGCGTCCCGAGACCTTCCGGACCCTGGCCCGGCAGTTCTTCCAGACCTTCCCGCAGCTGGAGGGCGTCCGGTTCACCAACGCCTGGGGCGGCGCGATCGACACCTGCACCCGGTTCTCGGCGTTCTTCGACACCGCCTACAAGGGACGGGTCGCCTACGCGGCCGGCTACACCGGTCTGGGCGTCGGTGCCACCAGGTACGGCGCCGAGGTGATGCTCGACCTGCTGGCGGGCGAGCGGACCGAGCGGACCGCGCTGGAGATGGTGCGCAGCAAGCCACTGCCGTTCCCGCCCGAGCCGGTGCGCTGGGCCGGGATCGAGATGACCAAGTGGTCGCTGGACCGCTCGGACCGGCGCGGGGGGCAGCGCAACCTGTGGCTGCGCACGCTGGACCGGATGGGGCTCGGCTTCGACAGCTGACCCCCGGCCGGCTGCGGGTCGGCCGTGCGCCACAAGGGTGGGGCGTCCCGTTTCGACGGGGCGCCCCACCCTTTCGGCGTTTGCCTCGGTGTTTACGTGTAAGAGAGCGGTGCCGCGCTCCTCTCCCTCCTGACAGGTACCCGAGGAGGAGGACCGATGGAGAGCACCCCTGGCGGCCGAGGAGTCGACTGGCTGGCGGACGCCGCGCCCGATCCACAGGCCTGCCGTGCGGAGTGGGAGCACAGCGGACGGGGCGTCATGCTGCTCCCGGCGGGCCGGCGCTGGGACGTGTTACTCGTCCCCGGACCGCTCGGGCACCCGACCTTCGACCTGCTCGCCCGCCGGGCCCCGACCGGGCCGGTGTACGCGGACTTCGCGGACGGGCAGCTCGGCTTCCTGGTCCCGGTCGGCACCGCCGCGCGCTGGGTGGGCACCGGGGTGCGCAGCGCGGGCCCCGGCACCTGGGTGGCACTGCCGCACCCGGCCGGGGCCGGCCGGGGGCTGCGCTGGCTGGCCGCCCCGGACGGCTCGGGCCGGCTGACCGATCCGGCGGTGCTGGAACTGGCGCTGCACGAGGTAGCGGGACGGCTGATGTGACGGTGCGTCGCTGCCGAGGGGTGCGGTTCTGCCCGGGCAGCGCAGAAACGTCCCTGCTTGGGGCGGTGCGGCGACGACCTGTAAGGCTGAATCTCCATTCCCCGTCAGCCTGTTCGTTGAGCCGGGGCGCCGGGGTGAGCAGACTGGAGAACGAGCGCGGTAGCCCGTGATCCCGCCGCCCGGCCGATGCCGGCGGCGCCGTACAGGGACCGTCGGCCGAGGCGCCGAACGGACTTCGGAGGCAGACGACCTTGAGCAAGCACATCACCCACTGGATCGACGGCGCCGCCGTCGCCACCGCCGGCTCCGCCCCGCGGCGCGGCGACATCTTCGACCCCGCCACCGGCCAGGTCACCGGGCAGGTGGACTTCGCCTCGATCGCCGAGGTCGACCAGGCCGTCGCCGCGGCCGCCGCGGCCTTCGGCGAGTGGCGGCACGCCTCGATCGCCAAGCGCACCCAGGTGCTCTTCGCCTTCCGCGAGCTGTTCAACGCCCGCAAGGACGAGCTGGCCTCGATCATCGTCTCCGAGCACGGCAAGGTGCACTCGGACGCGCTCGGCGAGCTGGCCCGCGGCCAGGAGGTCATCGAGTACGCCTGCGGCATCCCGCAGCTGGTGAAGGGCGGCTTCACCGAGCAGGCCTCGACCGGCATCGACGTCTACTCGATCCGTCAGGCGCTCGGCCCGGTCGCGATCATCTCGCCGTTCAACTTCCCGGCCATGGTGCCGCTCTGGTTCTTCCCGATCGCCATCGCGGCCGGCAACACCGTCATCCTCAAGCCCTCCGAGAAGGACCCCTCGGCCGCCAACTTCCTGGCCGAGCTGTGGAAGGAGGCCGGCCTGCCGGACGGCGTCTTCAACGTCGTGCACGGTGACAAGGTCGCGGTCGACCGCCTGCTGGAGCACCCGGACGTCAAGGCCGTCAGCTTCGTCGGCTCCACCCCGATCGCCCGCTACGTCTACGAGACCGGTACCCGCTACGGCAAGCGCGTGCAGGCCCTCGGCGGCGCCAAGAACCACATGCTGGTGCTGCCCGACGCCGACCTCGACCTGAGCGCCGACGCCGCCATCAACGCCGGGTTCGGCGCGGCCGGCGAGCGCTGCATGGCGGTCTCCGTCCTGGTCGCCGTCGACCCGATCGGCGACGAGCTGGTCGACAAGATCAAGCAGCGGATGGCCACCCTCAAGGTCGGCCCCGGCTGCAACGGCGAGAGCGAGATGGGCCCGCTGGTCACCGGCCAGCACCGGGACAAGGTCACCTCGTACGTCGAGTCCGGCCTCGCCGACGGCGCCGAGCTGGCCGTCGACGGCCGGAAGCACGCGATTGCGGGCGAGGACGCCGCCGGCACCCCCACGGCCGACGGTTTCTGGCTCGGCCCGACCCTGTTCGACCACGTCAAGCCCGGCATGTCGGTCTACAACGACGAGATCTTCGGCCCTGTGCTCTCGGTCGTCCGGGTCGCCTCCTACCAGGAGGGCCTGGAGCTGATCAACAACAACCCGTACGGCAACGGCACCGCCATCTTCACCAACGACGGCGGCGCGGCCCGGCGCTTCCAGCACGAGGTCGAGGTCGGCATGGTCGGCATCAACGTGCCGATCCCGGTGCCGGTCGCCTACTACTCGTTCGGTGGCTGGAAGGCCTCGCTGTTCGGCGACACGCACGCCTACGGCCCGGACGGCGTCCAGTTCTTCACCCGCGGCAAGGCGGTCACCTCGCGCTGGCTGGACCCGTCGCACGGTGGGATCAACCTCGGGTTCCCGACCAACTCCTGAGACCGGTCGGTCCCCACTGACGGCGGTCCGCCCTTCGGGGCGGGCCGCCGTCAGTCGTTCCGGTCCTTGGCGGTGCCGGCCGGCCGGGTGCTCAGCCTGAGCTTGACCCGGAGGGCCTTAGCGGCGACCGGGCCGAGGCCGTCCACCACCTCGACCAGCGCGCCCATCCGGTCCAGCGCGTCGAAGGCGGCCGACGCACCGTCGGGGTCGACCCCTTCGTACAGCTCAAGTTCGTACAGCTCAAGCCCGACGAACGAGGCCGAGACCGCCCGGGCCAGCCGGGGGACGTCCAGCAGGTCGGCGAGCGGATGCCCGGCGAAGATCCGGTCCAGCACCCGCTCGATCTCCGCACTCCAGAGCCGGAGCGCGTCGGCCGTCGCGGCGCCCAACGCCGGATAGCGGGCCGCACCCGCCAGGAACTGGCCGAGCAGCGCCACGTTCCCGTGTCCGCGCTCCTCCTCGTGCAGCTCCCGGCCGGCCCGGAGCAGGTCACGCAGCGACTCGGCCTGCGCCAGCCGGGGGCGGTAGCGGTCCGGTTCGAGTGGTGCCTCGACCTGGAGTTTGCGCGCGGGCAAAGGGAGGGGTAGTGTTCCCTAGTCGCTCGGCAGGGAGCACCGGACACGCATCGGCGCGGACGGTCCCGGGGTGGCCAATCCTCTGAACACATCTTCTGGTCGTGCTGATTCGCGCTTTCTCGCGGGTCGGTTCTATTTGCTGTGTGCGTTTATATGGATTGCGGCTGGATTCGCTTTGTGGAGCGGGGATCGGC
>NZ_JBIWML010000026.1:0-104690 GCF_044766665.1 Kitasatospora sp. NPDC101801 | reverse complement strand
AAAGTTGCACACGTGTCATGGAACACGGTCTACCGGATCAGGCCGTACCGCGAGGACAACTTCCCAGAATGATCACAACCGAATACGCACCCTAGTGGGCGGCTTCCTCCCAGTTGAGGCCCACACCGACCGAGACGTCGAGCGGGGCGCGCAGCGGGTAGGCGTCGGCCATCTGCTGCCGCACCAGCGCCTCGACCCGCTCCCGCTCCCCCGGCGCGAGTTCGAGCACGATTTCGTCGTGCACCTGGAGCAGCATCCGGGTCTTGAGGCCCGCCGCCACCAGCGCCTTGTCGACGTTCAGCATCGCGATCTTGACGATGTCCGCGGCGGAGCCCTGGATCGGCGCGTTGAGCGCCATCCGCTCCGCCATCTCCCGCCGCTGGCGGTTGTCACTGGTGAGGTCCGGCAGGTAGCGCCGGCGTCCGAGCAGGGTCTCGGTGTAACCGACCGCGCGGGCCTCCTCGACCACCCGGTGCAGGTAGTCGCGGACCCCGCCGAAGCGCTCGAAGTAGGTGTCCATCAGGCCCTGTGCCTCGCCGGGCTTGATGCCGAGCTGCTGCGAGAGCCCGTACGCGGACAGGCCGTAGGCGAGCCCGTACGACATCGCCTTGATCTTGCGCCGCATCTCCGCGTCGACCGCCTCCGGCTCGACCTCGAAGACCTGGGAGGCGACCGTGGTGTGCAGGTCCTCGCCGGACTCGAAGGCCTCGATCAGGGCCGCGTCCTCGGAGAGGTGGGCCATGATCCGGAGTTCGATCTGCGAGTAGTCGGCGGTGAGCAGCGCCTCGTAGCCCTCGCCGACCACGAAGGCGCGGCGGATCTGCCGGCCCTCCTCGGTGCGGACCGGGATGTTCTGCAGGTTCGGGTCCTGGGAGGACAGCCGGCCGGTCGCGGCCACCATCTGGTTGAAGGTGGTGTGGATCCGGCCCTTCGGCGAGACGGTCTTGAGCAGGCCCTCGACCGTGGTGCGCAGCTTGGCCTGGTCGCGGTGGCGGAGCAGGATGACCGGCAGCTCGTTGGTGGTCTGGCCGGCCAGCCAGGTCAGCGCGTCGGCATCCGTGGTGTACCCGGTCTTGATCTTCTTGGTCTTGGGCAGGGCCAGCTCGCCGAACAGGATCTCCTGGAGCTGCTTGGGCGAGCCGAGGTTGAACTCGCGCCCGGCGGCGGCGTGCGCCTCCCCGACCACCCGCTGGATCTCGGCGGCGAACTGCGACTCGATGGTGGTGAGCCACTCGCCGTCGGCGGCGATGCCGGTGCGCTCCATCCGGGCCAGCAGCTCGGCGATCGGCAGCTCCATCCCGTGCAGCAGCTCGGTCGCGCCGACCTGGGCGAGCCGGGTCTCGAAGAAGGCGGCCAGGTCGAGGACGGCCCTGGCCTGCGCCATCAGGGCCTGGGCGCCGGCCGTCGGGTCGTGCTCGGGGGCGTCGAAGGAGAGCTGGCCGCTCTCGGCCACCTCGGCGGGGGCGAGCGAGCGGGACAGGTACTCCTCGGCCAGCACGTCCAGGGTGAAGGTGCGGCGGCCGGGCTTGTCCAGGTAGGCGGCCAGCGCGGTGTCGGCGACGATGCCGCGGATCGTCCAACTGCGCTCGGCGAAGGCCCGGATGACCTGCTTGGCGATGTGCAGCGCCTTGGGCCGGTCGGCGTCGGCGAGCCAGTCGGCGAAGGCGCGCTCGTCCTGCTCGGCGAGCTGGGTCGGGTCGAACCAGGCGGCCGTCTCGCCGGCCGCCAGCGCGATCTCGCCGACCTCGCCGGTGCCCAGCGACCACTGGTGGACGGCGGCCACCGCGATCAGGTCGGTGGGGCGCCCGGCCAGCCAGTCGGCCAGCGCGCCGGGCTCGGTGAGCAGGGTGCCCTCGACCGCGATGCCGGGGGCCGCGGCGACCTCCTCGGCCAGCTCCGCGCCGGCCGGGTCGACACCGTAGACCCGCTCGCGGAAGTTGGGGTTGCGGAACTCCAGCGACTCCAGCAGCTGGCCGACCGCCTCGCGGTCGAACGGGATGCGGGCCAACTCGGCCACACCCAGCGGGAGTTCGACGGTGCGGACCAGCTCGGTGAGCACCCGGTTGCGCTTGACCGAGTCGAGGTGCTCGCGCAGCTTCTCGCCGATCTTGCCCTTGACCTCGTCGGCCCGGGAGACCAGCTCGTCGAAGGAGCCGAACTGGTTGACCCACTTGGCAGCGGTCTTCTCGCCGACCCCGGGGATGCCGGGGAGGTTGTCCGACGGGTCACCGCGCAGCGCCGCCAGGTCGGGGTACTGACTGGGCGTCACGCCGTACTTCTCGGCCACCTTCTCCGGGGTGTAGCGGGTGAGCTCGGAGACGCCCTTGGTCGGGTAGAGCACCGTGACGTGCTCGGTGACCAGCTGGAGCGCGTCCCGGTCGCCGGTGACGATCAGCACCTCGAAGCCCTCGGCCGCGGCGGCGGTGGCCAGCGTGGCGATGATGTCGTCGGCCTCGAAGCCCGCGACCGACATCCGGGCGATGTGCATCGCGTCGAGCAGCTCGTGGATCAGACCGATCTGGCTCTTGAACTCGTCCGGCGTCTTGGCCCGGTTGGCCTTGTAGTCCGGGAACTCCTCGGAGCGGAAGGTCTTCCTGGACAGGTCGAACGCGACCGCGAGGTGGGTGGGCTGCTCGTCCCGCACGGTGTTGGCGAGCATCGAGGCGAAGCCGTAGATCGCGTTGGTGGTCTGGCCGGTGACGGTGGAGAAGTTCTCCGCGGGCAGCGCGAACCAGGCCCGGTAGGCCATCGAATGCCCGTCGAGCAGCATCAGCCGGGGCCGGCCGCCCGAACCGGTGCCACCCGGCGCGCTCTTGTCTGCACTCTGCGTAGCCACGTCAACGTCCGTTCCTGCCGATTTGCTCTGCCGAGAACCGATCCTATGGCCCGCCGCCGACAACCTCTTGCCGCCGCGAGCGACGGTCGTACGATCACGGGAGCACGAGCAGAGACCCTCGACCGGCAGGAGCACCATGACCGACGCGGCCCCGATCCTGAACGTCCCGCAGGACGTCCTCGATCACTTCGCCAAGCTGGGCGTCGACCCCACCACCTTCTCCGGCGGCCACCTCGGCGACCGGCTCGGCATCAAGGTGGTGGAGGCCAGCGCGGACCGGGTGGTCGGCACCATGCCGGTGGAGGGCAACCAGCAGCCGTACGGGCTGCTGCACGGCGGGGCGTCGGCCGCGCTGGCGGAGACGCTGGGCTCGATCGGCGCGATGCTGCACGCCGGCCCCGGCCGGTACGCGGTCGGCGTGGACCTGAACGCGACCCACCACCGCTCCGCCACCTCCGGGTTGGTGACCGGGGTGGCCACCGCGGTCTTCAAGGGCCGGACCGCCGCCACCTTCGAGATCGCCATCACCGACGACACCGGCAAGCGGATCACCAGCTGCCGGCTGACCTGCATGCTGCGCGACCTCTGACCGACGCCCCGAGCCCTGCCCGCCCTCTTGTTTGACCGCACCCGCCACTGGGCAGGCCCTGGTCCAGACAAGGGGGCGGCGGCATGTCCGGGGGTGGACGGCGGAGCGAGGGGCCGGGCGACAGCCTGGGCCCGGTCGAGGCCGGTCCGGGGACGGTGCCACCGACCGTGCCCGAGCCACCCCGCCCACGGCTGAGGCGTCGTCAACTGTGGGTGGCCGCAGCCCTCGTGGCGGCGGTGACCGCTCTCATCACCCTCCGCTCCGGGCCCGCCCCGTCCTCGACCGGCGACCCCCCGCCGCCGTACCCTTCGCAGGTGACCGCCTTCGACTACTCCGGGCCCGCCCGGGACGCGGTGCCGGGCGGGCACGACTTCGCGCTCCGGGTGAGCTTCTCGGTGAGCGGCACGCAGCCGGTCGACCTGCTGGAACTCCGTCAGGGGTACCCGGGGCTGACCGTCGCGGCGCGGCGCGGCCTGCCGTACAGCGTGATGCCTGGTCAGAGCGCTCCGCTGGACGTGGAGTACACCGTGGTGGACTGTGCGGCCGCGCCACCGGACGCGGGGCTGCCTTATCTCGATGTAACGCTGCGTAATGTCCGCGCAATCCAGACGCTCAGCCAGATACTGGGCGACCGTTACGCCGCCGACCTGTCCCGGAACCTGCACATCGCCTGCCCGGAGTCCGATATCCGGACATCGGTACCCAAGGAGACCACCCCGGACGGAAGCGTCCGATAATCGGAGAGATCCGCGACCACCTGCCGATTCCGGTGGTTTCACCACTCCGTGACCCTGGACCCCCTCCAGCACATGGTGTCCGGTCACGAGCGACTGTTCAGTATGTGAGATTACGTCGGCATGCCTCATAACAAGAGAATCACAGCATGCCCGCACCCCTGCCCGAGGCGCCAAACACGTTCTAGAGTCACGGCCAGTCACCGCGCCAACGGATCGGGCTTGGCCCGAGCGCGCGACCCGGCACCCCGCCTCCTCCGGCCTGGTGTTTTCCTCAGAAAGGGACCCCTCGTGCGTAATCGTTCACTGCTTGTCGTGAGCATCGCAGTCGTCGGCGCGCTCTCCCTCTCCGCCTGCGGCTCGCGCGGTGAGAAGAAGGCCGAAGACGGTGCGGCCGGTACCAGCACCACCGTGACCATCGGCGTCGACGCCCCGCTCACCGGTGACCTCTCGGCCCTCGGCCTCGGCATCAAGAACTCGGTGGACCTGGCCGTCAAGCAGGCCAACGCCAAGAACGAGGTCCCGGGCGTCAAGTTCGAGATCAAGGCCCTGGACGACACCGGCAAGCCGGGCCCCGGCCAGCAGAACGCCACCAACCTGGTCGCCGACAAGAGCATCATCGGCGTGGTCGGCCCGCTCAACTCCAGCGTCGCCCAGTCGATGCAGCAGATCTTCAACGACGCCAACCTGGCGCTGATCTCCCCCGCCAACACCGGCGTCGCGCTCAGCCAGGGCGAGGGCTGGGCCGCCGGCAAGAAGGCCCGCCCGTTCAAGTCCTACTTCCGCACCTCCACCACCGACGCCGTGCAGGGCCCGTTCGCGGCCCAGTACCTGGTGAACGAGGCGAAGAAGAAGAAGGTCTTCCTGATCGACGACCAGAAGACCTACGGCGCCGGTCTCGCCGGTACCTTCAAGGGCGAGTTCACCAAGCTCGGCGGCACCGTCGTCGGCGAGGAGCACGTCAACCCGGACGACCGCGACTTCAACGCGATCGTCACCAAGGTCAAGTCCTCCGGCGCCGAGGCGATCTACTACGGCGGCGAGTACCCGGCCGCCGGTCCGCTCTCGCTCCAGCTCAAGGAGGGTGGCGTCAACATCCCGCTGATGGGCGGCGACGGCATCCAGAGCGGTGACTTCATCAAGCTCAACCCGAAGAGCCAGGGCGACCTGGCCACCGCGGTCGGCCTCCCGGTCGAGCAGCTGCCCTCCGCCGCGAAGTTCATCGCGGACTACAAGGCCGCCGCCTACAAGGACGCCTACGAGACCTACGGCGGCTACTCCTACGACAGCGCCTGGGCCCTCATCCAGGGCGTCAAGGCCGTCGTCGCCGCCAACAACGGCAAGCTTCCCGCGGACGCCCGCGCGAAGGTCGTCGCAGCCGTCCAGGCCGCCTCGTTCGAGGGCGTGACCGGCAAGGTCTCCTTCGACGAGTACGGCGACACCACCAACAAGCAGCTCACCGTCTACGCCGTCAAGGACGCCAAGTGGGCCGTGGAGAAGTCCGGCACCTTCAGCGGCTGAATCTGACCGGCCGGGCAACCGGCCGAGCAGCCGTCAACTCCTGAACCACCCGCGCGGGGGCGCCACGAGCGCCCCCGCGCACCCACATCCACCCCACACGCGTACCACGCGCGCACTACGGAGGCCGAGCGGTGCACGAACTACCGCAGCAGCTGGCCAACGGCCTGATCCTGGGAGCCCTCTACGGGCTCGTCGCGATCGGCTACACGATGGTCTACGGCATCGTCCAGCTCATCAACTTCGCCCACGGCGAGATCTTCATGGTCGGCGGCTTCGGAGCCCTCACCGCCTTCCTCGCCTTGCCCGGTGGCACCAGCCTGTGGATCGCCATCCCCCTCATGCTGCTGGCCGGCATCGTGGTCTCCACCCTGGTCGCCGTCGGCGCCGAGCGGTTCGCCTACCGGCCCCTGCGGGGAGCCCCCCGGCTCGCCCCGCTGATCACCGCCATCGGCCTCTCGATTGTCCTGCAGCAGCTGGTCTTCTCCTTCTACCCGGACGCCAAGAAGGCCCGGGTCTTCCCGAAGATCCCCGGTGACCCCTTCGAACTGGGCAGCGTCACCATCCAGCGCAGCGACATCTTCCTGCTCGTCGCGGCCCCGCTCTGCATGCTCCTCCTCGGCTGGTTCGTCGCCAAGACCCGCTCCGGCCGGGCCATGCAGGCCACCAGCCAGGACCCGGACACCGCCAAGCTGATGGGCATCGACACCGACCGCATCATCGTGATGGCCTTCGCCATCGGTGCCGCGTTCGCCGCCGTCGCCGCCGTCGCCTACGGCCTGCGCACCGGCCAGGTCGACTCCCGGATGGGCATCCTGCTCGGCCTCAAGGCGTTCACCGCCGCCGTCCTCGGCGGCATCGGCAACATCTACGGCGCGATGCTCGGCGGCCTCGCCCTCGGCCTCACCGAAGGGCTCGCCACCGCCTACATCCAGCACGTCCCCGGCATGGACCTCTTCGGCGGCGCCGCCTGGAAGGACGTCTGGGCCTTCGTACTCCTCATCGTCGTACTGCTCGTCCGGCCACAAGGCCTGCTCGGCGAGCGCGTCGCGGACAGGGCGTGACCACCATGAGCACCGAGACCACCCCGGTCATCCCCCTCCCGCTCGGCGCTGCCCGGGCCATCACCGCCGGCGGTGCGCTGGCCACCGCGGCCTCGGCCTTCCTGGCCTGGACCTGGACCGCCGACTTCCCCGGCGACCTCACCGTCACCGGCTACCCGGGCGGCCTCCAGTGGCTCACCCTCACGGCCGGCCTGCTGACGCTGGTGCTCGCCCTCGCCTCCTACGGCGTCCCCGGCCTGCGCTGGACCAGCCCGAGCGGTAGCGACAACGGTCTGCTGTACGCCGCCCTCGGCGGCGCCGCGATCACCTGGTTCACCCTGATCGCGATCGCCGTCGACCTCAACGGCCTGGCCAACCTCGAGGCCGGCGGCTGGGTCGCCGGCCTCGCCTCCCTGGTCGCCCTGGTCGGCGCGCTCGGCCTGCCGGTCGACCGCCACCCCAAGGGCACCAGCTGGGGCCTGCGGCTCGCCAAGTCCGACCGGCCGCTGCCGAAGCCCCGTCAGCTGCCCTCCACGGTCGAGGTCCTGCTCATCGTCGTGGCCTTCGCGATCGGCCTGTTCGCGATCACCTTCGGCATCGACACCGAGTACGGCGAGCTGTTCGCCGGGTACCTGATCCTGGCCGGGTTCGTCATCGCCGCCCTCACCAGGTCCGGACTGCTGCCCCGGCTGCGGGCCCTGACGATCAAGCACCGCCCGGTCGCCACCGGCGCCGCCTTCGCGGCCGCCGCCGGATTCCCGTTCACCCAGACCAGCGACCAGTACACCTCGGTCGCGGCGAACATCCTGATCTTCGCCACCGTCGCCCTGGGCCTGAACATCGTGGTCGGCCTGGCCGGTCTGCTCGACCTCGGGTACGTCGCCTTCCTCGGCGTCGGCGCGTACGCCGCCGCCCTGGTCTCCGGCTCCCCCGCCTCCCCGATCCACGTCGAGTTCCCGTTCTGGGCGGCCATGCTGACCGGCGCGGCGGCCTCGATGATCTTCGGCGTACTGATCGGCGCCCCCACCCTGCGGCTGCGCGGCGACTACCTCGCCATCGTCACGCTGGGCTTCGGCGAGATCTTCCGGATCACCATGAACAACCTCAACGGGACCACCGGGCCGAAGATCACCAATGGCTCCAACGGCATCCCGCGCATCCCGGACCTGGAGATCCTCGGCTTCAACCTCGGCCAGAAGCACACCATCGCCGGCGTCGAACTCGGCCGCTTCTCCAACTACTACCTGCTGATGCTGATCGTCACCGCGTTCGTCGTCCTGGTCTTCGCCCGGGTCGGCGACTCCCGGATCGGCCGCGCCTGGGTCGCCATCCGCGAGGACGAGACCGCAGCCGAGGCCATGGGCATCAACGGCTTCCGCCTCAAGCTGCTCGCGTTCGCCCTCGGCGCCTGCCTGGCCGGCCTGGCCGGTACGGTCCAGGCCCACGTCAGCTACACCGTCACTCCCGACCAGTACACCTTCGCCGAGGCGCTCCCGCCGAACTCGGCCTTCCTGCTGGCCGCCGTCATCCTCGGCGGCATGGGCACCATCAGCGGGCCGCTGGTCGGCGCGACGCTGCTCTTCCTGGTCCCGAAGAAGCTCGAATTCCTCTCCAACTACCAGCTGTTGGCGTTCGGCATCACGCTCATCATCCTGATGCGGGTCCGTCCCGAGGGCATGATCGCCAACCGGCGCGCCCAGTTGGAATACCACGAGGCGGACATCCCCGCCCAGGCCTCGCCGCCCAGCGAGCCCGCACTCACCAAGACGGGGGCGTGAACACCCAGATGACCACCTCCACCGCCCCGGCCACCACCGTCGGTGCCGCCCTGCTGGACGTCCGGGGCGTCACCATGCGGTTCGGCGGACTCACCGCCGTCAACGACGTCTCACTGACCGTCAACGCCGGGGAGATCGTCGGCCTGATCGGCCCCAACGGGGCCGGCAAGACCACCTTCTTCAACTGCCTGACCGGGCTGTACGTCCCGACCGAGGGCAGCGTCAGCTACCAGGGCACGGTGCTGCCGCCCAAGCCGCACCTGGTCACCCAGGCCGGCATCGCCCGGACCTTCCAGAACATCCGGCTGTTCGGCAACATGACCGTGCTGGAGAACGTCCTGGTCGGCCGGCACACCCGGACCAAGGAGGGCCTGTTCTCGGCCATCCTGCGCGGCCCCGGCTTCCACCGGGCCGAGGCGGCCAGCCGCGAACGGGCCATGGAGCTCCTGGAGTTCACCGGTCTGGCGGCCAAGGCCGAGCACCTGGCCCGGAACCTCCCGTACGGCGAGCAGCGCAAGCTGGAGATCGCCCGGGCACTGGCCAGCGACCCCGGTCTGCTGCTGCTGGACGAGCCGACCGCCGGGATGAACCCCCAGGAGACCAACGCCGCCGAGCAGTTGGTGTTCGCGATCCGCGACCTGGGCGTGGCGATCCTGGTGATCGAGCACGACATGAAGTTCATCTTCAACCTGTGCGACCGGACGGCCGTCCTGGTCCAGGGCCAGAAGATCGTCGAGGGCGACAAGGAGACCGTCCAGAACGACGAGCGGGTCATCACGGCGTACCTCGGTGCGCCGCTGGAGACCGCGACCAGCACCGACGAGCAGGCGGAGGACGCCACATGACCGCGCTGCTTGAGGTCGAGGACCTCCGCGTCGCCTACGGCAAGATCGAGGCCGTCAAGGGCATCAGCTTCACCGTCCACCAGGGTGAGGTGACCACCCTGATCGGCACCAACGGGGCGGGCAAGACCACCACCCTGCGCACCCTCTCCGGGCTGCTCAAGCCGACCGGCGGCAAGGTGACCTTCGACGGCAGGCCGCTCGGCACGGTGCCCGCCCACAAGATCGTCTCGCTCGGCCTGGCGCACTCCCCCGAGGGCCGGCACATCTTCCCCCGGATGACGATCGAGGAGAACCTGCTCCTCGGTGCCTTCCTCCGGAAGGACGCCGCCGGCATCGCCGAGGACGTCGAGCGGGCCTACACGCTCTTCCCGATCCTCGGCGAGCGCCGGAAGCAGGCGGCCGGCACCCTGTCCGGCGGCGAGCAGCAGATGCTCGCGATGGGGCGGGCCCTGATGTCCCGTCCGAAGCTGCTGATGCTGGACGAACCCTCGATGGGTCTCTCCCCGCTGATGATGCAGAAGATCATGGCGACCATCGTCGAGCTCAAGGCGTCCGGCACCACCATCCTGCTGGTCGAGCAGAACGCCCAGGCGGCGCTCTCGCTCTC
Source organism: Kitasatospora sp. NPDC101801 (assembly GCF_044766665.1). NCBI lineage: Bacteria > Bacillati > Actinomycetota > Actinomycetes > Kitasatosporales > Streptomycetaceae > Kitasatospora > Kitasatospora sp. NPDC101801. Next base: position 94,740 of record NZ_JBIWML010000026.1, on the reverse strand, counting down.
CGACCAGGGCTACGTGATGGAGACCGGCCGGATCGTGCTCACCGGCACCGGCCGCGACCTGCTCGGCAACGACTCGGTCCGCAAGGCCTACCTCGGCGAGGACTGACCTCCCGTCCTCACGAAGGGCCCGGCCGTCATACGGCCGGGCCCTTCGCGTCGTGGCCTCAGCCCTCGGCGGGCTCGGCCTTCTTCTTGTCCTGGGCGACGCCCTCCTCGATCACGGCCTCCGCGACGGCGGCCATGGTCATCCGGCGGTCCATCGAGGTCTTCTGGATCCAGCGGAAGGCGGCGGGCTCGGTCAGCCCGAACTTGGTCTGCAGCACGCTCTTCGCGCGGTCGACCAGCTTGCGGGTCTCCAGGCGCTGGGTGAGGTCGGCGATCTCCTCCTCCAGCGTGCGCATCTCGGTGTAGCGCGAGACGGCCATCTCGATCGCCGGCACCAGGTCGCTCTTGCTGAACGGCTTCACGATGTACGCCATCGCGCCCGCGTCCCGGGCCCGGTCGACCAGCTCGCGCTGGGAGAACGCGGTCAGCATCAGGACGGGGGCGAGGTGCGCCTCGTGGATCCGCTCGGCGGCCGACAGCCCGTCCAGGACCGGCATCTTCACGTCCAGGATCGCCAGGTCGGGCCTGAGCTCCTCGACCAGCTTCACCGCCGTCTCGCCGTCACCGGCCTCGCCGACGACGATGTAGCCCTCCTCCTCGAGCATCTCCTTGAGGTCGAGACGGATCAGGGTCTCGTCCTCGGCGATGACAATTCGGGTGATCTGGGGCAAGTCGGTGTCAAGCGGCTGGGCCTGCTCGTCGGCGGTGCTCACGGGGCTCCTCGTTCCGGCGGGGTGCTGCATGCACGAGCCTACCCAGACACGGTATGTTTGGTCGCACAGGGTCGGGGCTTGCCTTCGATTCTGCGGGCGCCCCGGTAGCCCAGCGGTAGAGGCAATGGTCTCAAACACCATCCAGCGTGGGTTCGAATCCCACCCGGGGTACTTTCCTTCCTTTCCAAGGTCGCAGACCTTTTCTCGATCTTCGCCCTTCCGGGTGGTCCGACGGTTGTCCCACGCCGTCCCGCCCCGAACCGGCCGCCCCGAGCCCCACGCACCGAACCCGGACGCACCGACGGTGCGGCACCCCGCAGGGCACCGCACCGTCAGCCGTCGTGCCGTCAGTTGTCGAGTTCGCCGACGTGGTGGACCCGGACCAGGTTGGTGGAGCCGGCCAGGCCGGGTGGGGAGCCGGCCGTGATGACCACGATGTCGCCCTTCTGGCAGCGGCCGAGGGAGAGCAGCTGGGCGTCCACCTGGGCGACCATCTCGTCGGTGGTGGGGGCGAACGGGCCGAGGAAGGTCTCGGCGCCCCAGGTGACCGACAGCTGGCTGCGGACGGCGGGCTCGTAGGTGAAGGCGAGCACCGGGATCGGCGAGCGGTAGCGGGACAGCCGGCGGGCGGTGTCGCCGGACTGGGTGAAGGCGATCAGGTACTTGGCGTTCAGGAAGTCGCCGATCTCGGCCGCCGCCCGGGCCACCGCGCCGCCCTGGGTGCGGGGCTTGTTCCGCTCGGTGAGCGGGGGCAGGCCGGCCGCGAGGGTGTCCTCCTCGACGGCGGTGATGATCCGGGACATCGTCTTGACCGTCTCGACCGGGTACTTGCCGACCGAGGTCTCGCCGGAGAGCATCACCGCGTCGGTGCCGTCCAGCACCGCGTTGGCGACGTCGGACGCCTCCGCCCTGGTGGGGCGGGAGGCGTTGATCATCGAGTCCAGCATCTGGGTGGCGACGATCACCGGCTTGGCGTTCCGCTTGGCCAGCTTGATGGCCCGCTTCTGCACCAACGGCACCTGCTCCAGCGGCATCTCGACGCCCAGGTCACCACGGGCGACCATGATGCCGTCGAAGGCGTCGACGATGGACTCCAGGTTGTCGACCGCCTGCGGCTTCTCGATCTTGGCGATGACCGGGATCGTCCGGCCCTCCTCGGCCATGATCCGGTGCACGTCCTCGACGTCCTTGCCGCTCCGGACGAAGGAGAGCGCGATGACGTCCGCACCGGTCCGCAGGGCCCAGCGCAGATCGGCGACGTCCTTGTCGCTGAGCGCGGGCACCGAGACGGCGACGCCGGGCAGGTTGAGCCCCTTGTGGTCGGAGATCAGACCGCCCTCGATGACGATGCAGTGCACCCGGGGGCCGTCGACGTGGGTGACCTCCAGGCAGACCCGGCCGTCGTCGACCAGGATGCGTTCGCCCCGGGACACGTCGTTGGCCAGGCCGCGGTAGGTGGTGCCGCAGATGTCCCGGTCACCGACCACCCCGTCCTCCACCGAGATGGTGAACTCGTCGCCGCGTTCAAGGAGTACGGGCCCCTCGGCGAAGGTGTCGAGTCGGATCTTCGGGCCTTGTAGGTCGACCAGGACGCCGACACTGCGGCCGGTCTCGTCCGAGGCCTTGCGGACCCGGCGGTAACGCTCCTCGTGTTCGAGCTGGGAGCCGTGGCTGAGATTGAAGCGGGCGACGTCCATGCCGGCCTCGACCAGTGCCTTGATCTGGTCGTACGAGTCGGCGGCGGGCCCGAGGGTACAGACGATTTTTGCTCGGCGCATGGCACCGAGCCTAGGCATTACCGGGACGTAACTTCGACGTTCCGGCCGACTTCACCATGGCGGTTGTTGAACGATTGGGTGAACGAAGTGACACGCCGTGACTTCACCTGGGTGCGGCCGGGGTTGGGAACTTCGATGCGGTTCCGTGAAGGGCTGTTCACCGCTGGTTCACCCCTGCTTCGCACCCCGCTCCCGGCCGGGCGGGACCCTCAAGGTCCTGAACTGCCGCTCACGGGGGAAGGGTTGGCGATGAGAAGAGTCATCAGCGTGCTGGTGGCCGTGGTACTGCTGTGCGGGGTGGGCTATGTGGTCGTCCGGAACCTCGACGACCCGGCCGAGCCGAAGCAGGTCCGGGTACTGATCGGATCGGAGAAGGCCGGGTTCTTCAACGACCCTGAGGTCATCGCCGAGTTCAGGGCCAACGGGCTCGACGTCCGGCCGCAGACCATCGGCTCCTGGTCGATGGTCACCGCCGACCTCAAGGACGTCGACCTGGCCTTTCCGTCCAGCCGGGGACCGGCCGAGAAGATCGCGGCCGACCACGGCATCAGCACCGAACTGGTCCGGCCGTTCTACTCGCCGCTGGTGGTGATCGCGCACCGCAAGGTGGCGGAGGTGCTGGCGAAGAACGGCCTGGCCGAACAGACCGGCGAGGCCCCGTGGAAGCTGCGGATGGACAAGTACCTGGCGGCCTTCAAGCGGGGTGCCAAGTGGTCGGAGTTCCAGGGGGCGGCCGGCAACGCCGAGTTGACCGGGGAGATGTACCTGACCACCACCGATCCGCGCACCTCGTCCTCGGGGGCGCTGTTCCTGGCCGCCGCCTCCTACCTGGAGAACCACGAGCAGGTGGTGGCGGACGACGCGGGGGTGAGCGCGGTCGGGGCGCTGCTGAAGCGGCTGACGGAGAAGCAGGGCGAGCAGAAGACCAGCAGCGACGGCCCGTTCAGCGACTTCCGGTCCGGGGTCGGCAACGCGCTGGTGCTGGTGTACGAGTCCCAGGTGGCCGCCCTGACGGCGCACGGGACTTCGACGGATGACCTGGTGGTGCTCTATCCGGACACCACCGTTTCGAGTGACCACACCGCCGTCGGGTTGACCCCGGACGGGCGCAGGGTGGCCGACCTGCTGAAGGACAGTCCGAAGCTCCGGGCGCTGGAGGCCGGGCACGGCTTCCGTCCGACGGCCGACCAGGCCGCGTTCGGCAAGGCGCTGGAGGGCCACCCGGGACCGGCCTTCGCCCAGGAGCTCGCCGCCGCCGGGGTCAAGCAGGCCCCGGTGGCGACCTTCCCGGTGCTGGCCAAGCTGGTCGAGACGGCGAAGGGCAAGTGAGATGAGAACTGCTGTGTTCCGACGGATGCTCCCGGTCGTGCTGGCCCTGGCCCTGGCCGGGACGGCCTGCACCAGCGAGGCGACCCCGCCGCCCGGCCCGAACCCGTCCAAGGACGGCGTGCTGCGGGTGCTGGCGGGCAGTGAACTCCAGGACATGGCCCCGGTGCTGGCCGAGGCCAAGCAGGCCACCGGGGTCAGCGTGGAGTTCACCTGGACCGGTTCGCTGGACGGTGCCGACACCGTCGCGTCCGGGCAGGCGGACGGCAAGTACGACGCGGTCTGGTTCCCGTCCAACCGCTACCTCCGGCTGGACCCGGCGGCCAAGGGCAAGCTGCTCTCCGAGACGCCGGTGATGACCACCCCGGTCGCGGTCGGCATCCGCTCGGGCATGCTCAGCGAGCTGGGCTGGGGCGACGGCTCCCAGGTGACCTGGGGTCAGCTCGGGGACGCGGCGGTGGTCGGGAAGCTGTCCTACGGGATGGCCGACCCGTCCCGCTCCAACTCCGGCTTCTCCGCCCTGGTGGCGCTGGCCTCGGCGTTCTCCGGGGCGGGTGCGGCCCTCACCGACGCCGACGTCACCAAGGCGGCGCCCTCGCTCCAGCGGTTCTTCACCGGCCAGCGGCTCACCTCGGGGTCCTCCGGCTGGCTGGCCGAGGCGTACCGGAAGCCCGGCCAGAACAAGGTCGGGGCGCTGGTGAACTACGAGTCGGTGCTGCTCTCGATGAACCGGACGCTGCCCGAGGCCGACAGGCTGACCGTGGTCCGGCCGACGGACGGGGTGATCTCGGCGGACTACCCGCTCTCGCTGCTGGCCTCGGCCGGGCAGCCCGCCCAGGACGCCTTCCAGCGGCTGGCCCGGTACCTGACCACGGCCGACGCCCAGCAGCGGATCTCGGCGGCGACCCTGCGCCGCCCGGTGACCCCGAACGTCCCCCCGGCCGCCGGGGTGCCGACCGACCTGCGCCGCGAGCTGCCGTTCCCGGGCACCCGGGCGGTGGCCGACGGGCTGCTGTCGGCCTACCAGAACGACCTGCGCCGCCCGTCCAGGACGGTGTACGTGCTGGACACCTCGGGGTCGATGAAGGGCCCCCGGCTGGAGGCGCTGAAGACCGCGATGTCGCGGCTGACCGGTCTCCAGGACCAGCGCGGGGTGCGGCGGTTCCGGGAGCGCGAGGAGGTGACCCTGGTGGAGTTCGCCTCGAAGGTGAAGTCGGAGCGGACGTACACCGTGCCGGACGGCGCACCGGCCGCCGAGCTGGCCCGGATCGAGTCGGACGTCCGGGCGATGCAGGCGAACGAGGGCACGGCGGTCTACAGCTCGCTGCGCGAGGCGTACGAGCTGCTCACCCGGCAGCAGGCGGCGGCCGGGGACGACCGGTTCACCTCGATCGTGCTGATGACCGACGGGGAGAGCAACGAGGGGATGAAGGAGGACGAGTTCCGCAGCTGGTTCAAGACGTTGAGCGAGCGTCAGCGTGCGGTGCCGGTCTTCCCGATCCAGTTCGGCGAGGCGGCCAAGGCCCAGCTGCAGGGCATCGCCGAGCTGACCGGCGGCAAGCTGTTCGACGGTACGGGCTCCCTGGACGGGGCGTTCGAGGAGATCCGTGGCTATCAGTAAGGTGCTGAGGTACCTGGAGTCGCGGCGCAACCTGGTCGGGTGCGCCGCGGGTGCCGGTGGGGTGGGGCTGTCGCTGGCCGGGCTGACCGGCGGCTGGGGGCCGGCCGTGATCGTGGCGCTGTACCTGGCGGGGGCGATCATCGTGCCGCCGTCCGCGTCCACATCCATGTCCACGCCGCCGGCCGCCCTCGGCCCGGGCGTCGAACTGACCGGGCTGGCCGAGCGGGTGGCCGCGATCGGGCTCCCCAGCTCGGTGGGCGCCGAGCAGGTGCTGGCGGCCCTCGGGGCGGCCGACCCGGGCCGGGTGGAGCGGATCGTGCGCTGGGAGCTGCCGGTGGCGCTGGACGGCTACGTCCGGGCCCGCTGCTGGGAGGCCCTGGCGCCGGGCGGGGTGGACCCGACCGCGGCGCTCAAGGCGGAGCTGGACCGGATGTCGGGGCTGCTCTGACCTGGCCGGCCGGGTCAGTCGGCCTCGGACAGCCTGGCGGCGATCTCGGCCCGCCGGCGGATGCCCAACTTGCGGAAGCTGTTGGTCAGATGGGTCTCCACGGTCCGCAGGGCCAGGTGCAGCAGCTCGGCGATCTCGGGGTTGGAGTGGCCCTCGGTGGCCAGCCGGCAGACCCGCTGCTCGCTGTCGGTGAGGGCCTGGGCACCGGTGTGCGCCTGCTTGACCGGGCGGGCGCCGGACTCCAGCAGCAATCCGGTACCGACCGTCACCAACCGCCGGGCGCCGATCCGTTCGGCCAGCGTGACCGCCTCCCGCAGGGTGTCCCGGGCGGCGGCCCGGCGGCCGCCGCAGAGCAGCAGCCGGCCGAGGCCGAGCAGCGCGGGGATCAATTCGACCTCAAGGCCGTCTCCACGCAGCAGCGCGACCGCCTCGCGGGCCGTGGTCAGGCCCCGCCGGCCCCCGGTGCTGGCGCCGAGCACCCGCAGTGCCCGGCCGACCACCCGGGGGGTGCCCCAGACCTGGGCCAACCTGAGCTCCTCGGCCGCGAGTTCGGCGGCCGCACCGGGCTGGCCGAGCAGCAGGTGGCAGTCGGCGGCGGCGGACCGCCAGGGCGTGACGATCGGGCTGTCGGCACCGCGCTCGCTCTGCCGCCGACCGCACTCCAGCAGGTCGGCCAGGGCCTCGGCGGGCTCACCGGCGGCCAGCCGGAGCAGGCCCCGGGCGTAGCGCAGTTCGTTCCACTCCCAGGAGCCCCCGCTGCCCTCGGGCGTCTCCGCCAGGACGGCGTCGGCCAGTTCGCGGGCCTCGGCGGGACGGCCGGTCTCCAGCAGCGCGAGCACCGCCTGCGAGGTCAGGTGCGAGTTGTTCAGGGCGAGCACCCCCCGGTGGTCCTCGGTGCTGTTCAACTCGGCCAGCAGCACGGCGTACTGACCGCGCATCATCCGGCTCTCGGCGCGGACGCTGAGCAGGCTCTGGTACGCGGGGTGCAGGGGGGTGCCGCGGTGGGCGGCCAGTCCGTCGGCCACCAGCCGGTCGGCGAGCGGGAGCAGGTCGGCCCACTGCGCCAGGGTGGCGGCGGTGGCGTTGACGTAGCTGCGGGAGAAGGTGTCCGGCGCCTGGGTGGTCAACTGCTCGATCCGGGCCGCCGTCTCGGCGGCGGAGAGCAGTCCGCTGGTGGCGTCGTACTCGGTCAGCATGCCGAGTGCGGCCGGGGCCAGGCCGCCGGGGGTGCGGGACTCGATCCGGCGCAGCCCCTCGACCACCTGGAGCCAGCTGACGCCGTCGTGCGAGGCGATCAGGGCCGCCGCGGCGTGCACGGCCCGGGCCAGCTCGGGGTGGTCGGCGAAGCGTTCGGCCAGGTCCTCCATCACCTCCACGGCGGCGGCGGTCTCACCCCGCCCGGCCAGCGCCGAGCCGAGCGCGTTGGCGGCCTCGAACACCGTCTCGTCGGACTGGTGCAGCCGGACCGCCTCGGCCAGGTGCCGGGTGCCGGTGACCGACTCGGGCGGGCCCAGGGTGACTTCCTGGCAGCCGAGTTCGACCAGGACGGTACCGCGCCGGTGGCCGGTGAGCGGTTCGCGCAGGGCCCGCCGGAACAGCCGGACGGCGCGCTCGGTCCGGCCCGCCCGCTGCGCGGTGCGGGCCGCGCCGATCAGCACGTCGGCGGCCCACTCGGTGCCGCCGACCTCGGTGTGCAGCAGCTGATCGGCGATCAGCTCCTCGGGCTCGCCGCGCTCGTAGAGCAGCACGGCGAGCCGGTGGTGCACCTCGGCCCGGCGCTCCTGGCTCCAGTCGGCCAGCACGGCGGTGCGCAGCCAGGGGTGGGCGAACTCGTCGAGCCGTCCGGCGCTGCCGTCCTGGAGCATGCCGTGGGCGCGCAGGCCGACCAGCCAGTCGGCGACCCGGCCGGTGCTGTCGCCCGCCAGGGTGGGCAGGTCGGCGCCGCCGGTGCGGTGGCCGGACAGCTGGGCGAGCATCCGGGCGGCGCCGGTGACGGGTTCGGCGGCGGCGCGCAGCCAGTGGCCGACCGCGTCCTGGAACGCCCCGCCGGGGGTGTCGCCGAGCGGGTGTCCCGGCCCGTTCAGGTCGGTGAGCAGGGCGTTCAGCAGGGCGTGCAGCAGCAGCGGGGTGCCGCCGGTGGCGCGCAGGCAGTCGTCGACCAGGTCCTCGGGGGCGGGGCCGCCGAGCCGGGTGGCGAGCAGCTCGGCGACGCCCCGGCGGGTGAGCGGGCCGATCCGGTACGGGTGGACGGCGTCGGCCGGGAGGTCCTGGCCGAATCCGGGGGTCCGGCCGGCCCGGCCTGGCTCGCGGCGTTCCGTCACCACGGCCAGCACCGGGAGGCGCTCCAGCCGTCGGCCGAGCTGGCGGAGCCAGCTGAGCGAGGGGGCGTCGGCGTACTGGACGTCGTCGACCAGCAGCAGCAGGGGCCGCCGGACGGCGTGCTCGCGGAGCAGCTCCCAGGGGGTGACGCCGTCCGGTCCGGGGCCGAGCTCGTTGCCCGCGCCGACCAGTTGGCGGGCGGCGGCGTACCGGTGGCCCGCCTCGTCGGCGGCGCAGTTGGCGCGCAGGACGGTCATCGGGCGGGCCGCCTCGGACCGGGCGAGGGCGTTCAGCAGGGCGCTGCGGCCGACCCCGGTCGGGCCGGTGAGCAGCAGCAGGCTGCCCCGGCCGTGCCGGGCCTGGTCCGCCAGCCGGGCCGCCTCGTCCAGCACGGAGTGCCGTTCGACCAACTCAGGCCCGAACCCGTGCTGGCCGGCGCACGCGCCGGCGGCACTGCTGATCATCTGTGTTTCACCCTCCGGTCGCACCCGTTCAATGCCACGGGTCGACCGGGCTGCCAGGTTGCCCGGACCGTCGGCAGATCGCTGTGAGCTTGCTCTCACGGGCCGATCTCGTGGTCTACCACGATGGTAGGGCCGCACCACGCGCGGTGAGCATGGGGCCGGGGTGGGGCCCGGGTGCGACCGTTCTCCCCCTGTCCGGGGAAAGACAACAGCAGGGGGAAGCCGTGACCATCGAGTACGTCGCCGAAACGCTCCGAGCGCCGGCCGTGGTCCGGGTGCTGATCCAGGCGACCGACCCGATCTCGCACGCCGGGGCGGTCAGCCAGCTCCGGCGGTGCGCCGGCCTGGAGATCGCCGAGAACGGTGAGGGCTGTCCCGGCTCGGTGGCGGTGCTGGTGGCCGAGACGGTGGACCGGGCGGTGACCGCGACGCTGCGTCGGCTGGTGCACCTGGAGGAGCACCGGGTGGTGCTGGTGGTGGATCAGATCCGGGAGGCGGATCTGCTGGAGGCCGTCGAGTGCGGGGTGTCGGCGATCCTGCGGCGGCGGGAGGCCACGGCGGAGCGGCTGGAGCAGGCGGTGCTGGCGGCCGCGCGCGGCGAGGGCGACCTGCCGGGCGACCTGCTCGGACGGCTGATCACCCAGATGGGACGGCTGCAGCGGAGCGTCCAGGGGCTGCCCGGCTTCACGCCGCCGGGCATCTCGGAGCGCGAGTCGGACATCCTGCGGCTGGTGGCCGAGGGCTGGGACACCGGCGAGATCGCGGGCAAGCTCTCCTACTCGGAGCGCACCGTGAAGAACGTGCTGCACGGGCTGACGAGCCGTCTGAACCTGCGCAACCGGGCCCACGCGGTGGCCCACGCGCTGCGTGAGGGCTACATCTAGGCCCTGCCCCGGGGCAGGCCGTCACGTCCGGGACTTCTGGTTCTCACCTGCTGGAAACGTGCCGGGGGCTGTTCCGCGCGGACTTTTGCGGGCAGACTTCTACGCGCGTCACCACCCCTGCTGACGGACCGTCCGCCCCACGTTGGAGTCGTCCATGTCCTTGAACCGTCGTGACTTCGTCGCCCGCTCGGCGGTCACCGCCGCCGGGGCCGCCCTGGCCGGCGGACTGCCGCTGCTGACGGCCGCCCCGGCCGCCGCCGCGCCCGCCGAGCAGCGCGGCAAGGCCCCGAAGAAGCAGACGTTCACCGTGATGGGCACCACCGACCTGCACGGCCGGGTGCTCAACTGGGACTACTTCACCGACGCCGAGTACGACGACAAGGCGCACAACGACATCGGCCTGGCCAAGATCGCCACCCTGGTCAAGCAGGTCCGGACCGAGAAGGGCTGCCACCGCACCCTGCTGATCGACGCCGGTGACACCATCCAGGGCACCCAACTCGCCTACTACTACGCCCGGGTGGAGCCGATCACCGGCAAGCGCGGACCGGTCCACCCGATGGCCGCGGTGATGAACGCGCTGGACTACGACGCCGCCGCGCTCGGCAACCACGAGTTCAACTACGGCATCCCGCTGCTCCGCGCCTTCGAGCGCCAGCTGGACTTCCCGCTGCTCGGCGCCAACGCGCTGGACGCCAAGAACGAGCGCCCGGCCTTCCCGCCGTACGTGATCAAGGAGATGCACCTGGGCAGCGGCCGGCCGCTGCGGGTCGGCATCCTCGGCCTGACCAACCCGGGCATCGCGATCTGGGACAAGGCCAACGTGACCGGCCAGCTGGTCTTCCCCGGCATCGTCGAGCAGGCGAAGAAGTACGTGCCCCGGCTCCGCGCGGCCGGTGCCGACGTGGTCGTGGTGGCCTGCCACTCCGGCGTGGACGAGCCCAGCTCCTGGGGCGACCAGCTGCCCTGGGGCGAGAACGTCTCCGGCGAGCTGGCGGCCGCGGTGCCCGGCATCGACGCAATCCTGGTCGGCCACGCGCACAAGGAGATCCCGCAGCGCCTGGTGGTGAACCGGGAGACCGGCAGGACCGTGGTGCTCTCCGAGCCGTTCGCCTGGGGCCAGCGGCTGACCTGCTTCGACTTCGAGGTGGAGTACGCCCGGGGTGAGTGGACGGTGACCGGCGTGACCTCCCGGGTGCTGAACTCCAACACCGTCCCGGAGGACGCCGGGATCGTCCGCCTGATCGACAAGCAGCACAAGAAGACGGTGGCCTACGTCAACCAGGTGATCGGCACCTGCAAGGCCGAACTCTCGATCGCCGAGGCCCCGTTCAAGGACGTGCCGATCATCGACCTGATCGGCCGGGTGCAGGCGGACACCGTGAAGGCCGCCCTGGTGGGCACCTCGTACGCCGCGCTGCCGGTGCTGGCCCAGGCCGCGCCGTTCAACCGCACCGCGGTGATCCCGGCCGGCACCGTCAAGCTGCGGGACGCCGCCGGGCTGTACATCTACGAGAACACCCTGGAGGCCCGGGTGCTGACCGGGGCCCAGGTCAAGGACTACCTGGAGTACTCCGCGAAGTACTTCGCCCAGCTCGCGGTGGGTGCCCCGGTCGACCTGGCCACCCTGACCAACCAGGCGAACACTCCGGACTACAACTACGACTCGATCTACGGCGTCTCCTACGACATCGACCTGACCCAGCCGGTCGGCTCGCGGATCACCAACCTGACCTTCGAGGGCGCCCCGGTGGCCCCGGCCGCGCAGTTCGTGCTGGCGGTGAACAACTACCGGGCCAACGGCGGCGGCAACTTCCCGCACGTGGCCAAGGCCCCGGTGGCGTGGTCCAACTCGGAGGAGATCCGGAACACGATGATCAGCTGGGTGAAGGCCAAGGGCGTCATCGACCCGGCCGACTTCGGCGGCGGCACCTGGCGCCTGGTCCGGGCCGGGGTCCCGCTGTTCTAGCCTCCGCTCCGCAGCGGAACCGATGGGCGGCACCGGACGTCCCAGTGCCGCCAATTCGGCTTTCCCGTACGGGGGACGACAGTGAAGAAGACCGTCCTGCTGGGCCTCGCGGCGCTGCTGCTCACCGCCTGCGGCCCGATCCGACCGGACGACGCGACCGCGACTCCGCCGGCCCCGCTGCCCTCGGCGTCCTCGGCGTCCTCGGCGGGCACCGTCCAGCAGCTCGCGGCTCGGCTCGCGGCGGCCTGGCCGGGGTCGGCGGCCGAGCAGGTCTGGCGCTCCGGGTACTACCCGCTGGACCCCCGGCAGGAGTGGCTGCCCGCCGACGCCTTCCACGACGAGGGCGACAAACTCGGCTATCTCGGTGGCCAGTTGGACCTGACGGCGGCAGTGCCACCGGCGCCGGCCGACACCGAGGTGGTCTGGCGGGACGGCGGACGGCTGACCCTGCCGCTGCTCCCGCCGGAGCAGGTGTTCCGGCAGCTGGTCGACGGCAGGTCCTGCCCCGACCAGCGGTGCAGGCGGCTCCGGGTGACCGAGGTCCGGGCCGGCACCCGCCCGGTGGCCACCAGCCGGGGCCGGGCCGCCGTCCCGGTCTGGGAGTTCACCGTCGCCGGGTACACCGAGCCGTTCGCCTACCCGGCGGTCGCCCCGCAGCAGCCGTCCCCACCGGGTGGGGCCGTGCCGGACGAGCTGCGCGCCCGCTCCGTCGGTCCGGCCTCGGTCTCCCCCGACGGACTGACCGTCACCGGCAGTCTGCCGCAGGGCGGCTGTGACCGGGTGACCGGCGCCGAGGCGTACGAGACCGACCGGGTGGTGGTGCTGATCGGGCACCTGCTGCCGCCGGCCGCCGAGGCGTGCGCGGCGGTGCTCAGGTTCAGCCCGGTGACCGTCCGGCTGGCCCGGCCGCTCGGCGACCGGGTGGTGCTGGACCTCGGCACCGGGCTGCCCCAGCTGCCGCCGGACCAGCAGTGAGCGGGCCCGAGGCGCACCGTGCGCCCCGGGCCCGCTGAGGACCCGTCAGACCGCGACCGGGGCGGGGGTGTCGACCAGCACGGGAGCGGGCTCGGCGGCGGGCCGGGGGTTGCGCGGGATGGCCAGCGCGCACAGGCCGCCGGCCACCACCACGGCCACGCCGACCCAGACCGCCGGGTGCAGGCCGTCCGCGAAGGCGGCCGGGGTGGCCATGCTGCCGTGGGCGGTGAAGACGCTGCTGAGCACCGCGATGCCGAGCGCCCCGCCGATCTCCCGGACGGTGGTGTTGGCGCCGGAGGCCTTGCCCCGGTGCTCGGGGCCGACCGCGCCGAGCACCACGGCCGCGGTCGGCGCGATCGCGAAGCCCATGCCGGCCCCGGCCACCAGCATCCCGCCGACCAGCTGCGAGTACGGGGTGTCGGCGGAGGCCACCAGGTTGATCCAGGACAGGCCGACCGCCTGCAGGAACAGGCCGAGGGCCATCAGCCGCCCACCGCCCACCCGGTCGGTGATCGCACCGGCGATCGGGGCGATCACCATCGGCATCAGGGTCCAGGAGAGCGTCAGCACACCGGCGTGCAGCGGCGTGCGGGGCGGGGCGATCTGCAGGTACTGGGCCAGGAAGAAGATCGAGCCGAAGACCCCGAAGTACATCGAGGCGGAGACGATGTTGGTGAGCGTGAACGCCCTGACCCGGTAGAACCGCAGCGGCAGCAACGGGTGCTCGACCCGGCGCTCCCAGGCCACGAAGGCCACCAGCAGCACGACGGCCGCGCCGAACGCGCCCACGATCCGGCCGTCGGTCCAGCCGTCCTCGCTGCCGTTGACGATGCCCCAGACCAGCGCCAGCAGACCGGCGGTGGCCAGCACCATGCCGAGCAGGTCGAGCCGGGCCCGCTCGCCGCGGCTCTCCTTCACCACCACGAGCACCAGCGGGACGGCCACGATGCCGACCGGGATGTTGATCCAGAAGATCCACTCCCAGTCCAGCCCCTCCACCACCGCGCCGCCGACCACCGGGCCGAGCGCGATCGCCAGGCCGCTGACGGCCGACCAGAGCCCGAGCGCCAGGCTGCGCATCTTCTCCGGCACCGCGTTCGACAGCAGGGTCAGCGAGAGCGGCATGACGGCCGCCGCACCGAAGCCCTGGATCGCCCGGGCGGCGATCAACTGACCGCTGGTGTCGGCGAGTCCGCACCCGATCGAGGACACCGTGAACAGCGCGATGCCGAGCGTGAAGACCTTGCGGTGCCCGAACCGGTCACCGAGCGCGGCACCGGTCAGCAGCAGGCAGGCGAAGCTCAGCACATAGGCGTTGACGAACCACTGGAGGTCCTGGGTGCCGGCCTTGAGGTCGACCGCCAGGGTGTGCAGCGCGGTGGAGACCACCAGGTTGTCCAGCGCGACCATGAACATCGGCAGGCTGCACGCGACGATCACCAGCCAGAGCGGGAACTTTCGCCCGGCGGCTGTACCCGCCGGGGCCGGACGGCTTTCGGGGACGGACATGGTGGGGTTCTCCTCGTGAGACGAAGCTGGGCGGTGGGTGCTACTTGGCGGCGGCGTCGAGCCGCTGCTGCTCGGCGATCCGGTGCTTGGCGTCGGTCCAGGTGATCGGCAGCTGCTCGGCCCCGACCTCGAAGAAGACGAACGTGGACGCCTTGGTCACGGTGCGGAGCGAGGTCATGATCGAGTGGTGCGGCTCGGTCTTGGCGTAGGTGTAGAGGGCCTTGCGGTCCTCCCAGGCGGAGAGCGTCCAGAACACGCCCTTGAGCGGCTGGGCGATCAGTGAGGCGCCCACCGCCCCGGGGGCGCTGCGCACCTGCCGCCAGGCGGCCAGCGACTTGAGGAAGAACCGCGCGGAGTGCTTCAGCGAACCGACCTCCAGGCGCGAGGCCATCACCAGGACCTGGGCGTCGGGCCGGGGGGCGTTCGGGGTGGTCCAGGGGAGCGTGGGCATGGTCACGGCCTTTCGGTGGTACCGGTACGGGCGTCCGCGCAGGGGTGCTGCACACCATTGGAGTGTGGCACTATCTATATTAGACAGTAGAGCTACCCAATTTTCCAGTGGAGAGCGGAGAAGATGCGGATCTCGGAGTTGAGCCGGCGCAGTGGTGTCCCCGTGGCGACCATCAAGTACTACCTGCGGGAGGAGCTGCTGCCCGCGGGTGTGGCTACCTCGGCCACCCAGGCCGAGTACGACGAGCACCACCTGCGCCGGCTACGGCTGGCCCGGGCCCTGATCGCGGTGCGCGGACTGTCGGTGTCCACCACCCGCGAGGTGCTGCGGGCGCTGGACGAGCACTCCACCGACCTCCACCTGTTGTTCGGCCTGGCCCTCGGCGCCATCTCCACGGACGAGCCGGACTCCTCCTCGGACCAACCGCAAGAGCCCACCCCCGCGGACGAGTTGATCTCCGCCTTGGGTTGGGAGATCAGCGAGAAGGCTCCTACCCGCACCACCGTCACCGACACCCTGCACACCCTGCGGGACCTGGGCCTGCCGGCCGACTGGCAGACCCTGGTCCCGTACGCCCGGCTGGCCGAACGGACGGCCGAGCTCGACCTGGCCCAACTGGAGGACACCGAGGATCCGTTGGAGCGGGTCGAGCGGGCCGTCCTGCTCACCATCCTGCTGGAGCCGGTCCTGCTGGCGCTGCGCCGGATGGCCCAGGAGAACGAGTCCGCCAAGCGGCATCCCCGGCCCTGACGGTGGCTCAGCCCTGCCGGCCGTCCAGCTCCCGGAGGAGCTGGGCGGCCGCCTCGGCGCCGGAGGAGAACGCGGCCTCGTGCGAGCCGATCTGGTCGTGGTAGAGCTGCTTGGAGTGGAAGTAGGAGCCCGCCAGCTTGACCCTGGTGCCCTCGTTCACCTGGTAGATGGTCTGCTGCAGCCGGCGCAGGTCGATGTCGATCACCGGGTGCGAGTAGCTCAGCTCCCGGATCACCGACTCCTCGCGCAGCGCCCGGGGGTAGTCCAGCGTGACGAAGTAGTCCTGCTCGGCCTCGAAGCCGTGCAGCCGGTTCATGTAGTACGCCACGTACGGGCGGACCGCACCGGCCACCGTCACCTTGCCGTAGTTCCAGTTGTCCCAGCGCTCCCGGTCGCCCGGCATCGCGGTCGGGTCGGTGTGCAGGATCGCGGTCGAGGCGTTGTAGCGGATCTTCTCCAGGGTGTTCCGCTGCACGTCGTCCGGGTTGGCGAGCAGCTCCCTGGCCTGGTCGCCGTGGGTGGCCACGATCGCGTAGTCGAACCGCTCGGCGCCGTTCACGGTGGCGATCGTGACGCCGTCCGGCTCCTGGCGCACACCGGTGACCGGCTCGGCCAGCCGGAGCTTGGGGTCGATCGCGGCGATCGCCTTGCGGACGTAGTTGATCGAACCGCCGCTGACGGTCCGCCACTCCACCCCGCGCCCGCCCAGGCCGCCCTCGTCGTGCGCCATGAAGAAGGCGATCACGGTGGTGGCCGGCATCTCCCAGATCAGCTCGGCGGGCACCGACCAGACGGCGGTGCAGAGCAGGATCACGTAGCCGTACCGGAACTCCTGGCTGTAGCCGCCCCGGTCCAGGTACTCGCCCAGCGGCAGGTCGGTGCGCTTGCGGAAGAAGTTCTTACGGCCCTCCTCGTGGAACCGGCGGGCCTCCCGCCAGATGGTCCGGAACTCCTCCGAGTAGCGGTTGTTCACCTCCTCCTCGGGCAGGGCCATCTCGGCGGTGCCGTACTGCAGGCCGCTGTCCAGGTCGAAGAAGTTGAAGCCGCCGAGGTGCTGCTTGGTCTCCACCCCGAGCTCGGCGAAGAACCTGGTCAGGTTCGGGTAGCTGGGCTGGTTGAAGACCACGAAGGCGGTGTCGATGCCGAGGGTGCGGCCGTTCTCCTCCACCTCGATGGTGTTGGCGTGGCCGCCGGGCCGGTCGTCCTGCTCGAACAGGGTGATCTCGGCGTGCTCCCGCAGCCGGTAGGCGGCGGAGAGGCCGGCCACACCCGCGCCGACCACGGCGACCCGGGGCTTGCGGCCGAGCGGACGGGCGGGGGGAGTGCTGCTGGACATGGAGGCTTCCTCACTGTGAGCGGGGCTTCGGGGCGAGCGGGGTGCTGCGAGGTACGGGGTACGGGGTGCGGCGGGTCAGCCGACCCAGGTGCGGTGCAGGCGGCCGGCGGCGCCGTTCTCGACCACCGCGGCGAGCACGAACCCCGGGGCGGGGTTGACCAGTTCGAACCGCCAGCGGGACGCTTCGCCGGGCGGCAGGGTCGGATCGGTGAGCCGGATCGGTGCCCGCCAGGGGGCGGAGAACGCGAAGCCGTCCAGCTCCCGGCGCAGGCCGGTGCCGATGGCCTTCAGGTAGGCCTCCTTGAGCACCCAGTAGGCGGCCACTCCGGTCGCCAACCCGGCGCTCATCAGGTCGAGTTCGCCACGCTCGGCCGGGGCGAACCAGCGCGGCAGGTGGGTCACCGCGTCCGGCCGGGCCGGGGTCCGCTCGACGTCCACCCCGCAGGAGCCGCCCTCGGTGACCAGGCAGGCCACCAGGCCGTCGGTGTGCGAGAGGTTGAACCGCAGCGCGTGGCCGTCCGGTTCGGGCTCGGGGCGGCCGGCCGCGCTGGTCCGGAACCGCCACTCCCCCATCGGCCGGCCGTCCCGGTCGCTCAGTGCGTGCCGGGAGAGCAGCCGGGCCCCGAGGAACCGGCGGCGGGCCGCCTCGGTGCGCTGCCGGGCCATCCGCAGCCGCTCCTCCCGGGTCAGCAGGACGTCGCCGCCGTACCGTTCGGCGAACCGGTCCACCCCCGCCTCGGTCAGCAGGTACAGGTGGCCGTCGACCCCCACGGGTGTCTGGCCGTTCACGGGCGCACCCGGTAGGGGGCGGCCGGCCGCTGCTCCGGCGGGTTCGCCAGCGCGCCGAGGCCGAGCAGGTGCTTGAGCCACTCGTCCATCGACTGCCGGAAGCCGCTCCGGCAGGCCGGGCAGACCTTCAGGGTGTGGTCCAACTCCTCCTTGTCGAAGCGCTGTTGGCAGCCGTTGCAGATCGCGGTTCGGGTCTCGGCACGGGCGTGGGTGCGGTGGGCCCGGTTGGTGTCAGCT
Organism: Kitasatospora sp. NPDC101801; assembly: GCF_044766665.1. Taxonomy (NCBI): domain Bacteria; kingdom Bacillati; phylum Actinomycetota; class Actinomycetes; order Kitasatosporales; family Streptomycetaceae; genus Kitasatospora; species Kitasatospora sp. NPDC101801. The sequence continues at coordinate 77,066 of NZ_JBIWML010000026.1, read as the reverse complement.
CTGGGCATGGACGGCTCCGGTGCGGGTCGCGAGCGGGAACTGCCAGTAGGAGAACAGCCGGTTCTCCCGGTGCAGGTGCCGCAGCACCCGCATCACCTCGTCCACCACGGCCGCGTCGGTGATCGACTCGTGCGGGCCGAACAGCCGGTGCAGCCGCTCCAGTTGGAGCAGCAGCAGGGCGCCGCTGGGCAGCGGGTCGTCCAGCACGGCGCCCGAGTGCACGAAGGTGTGCAGGCAGGCGGCGGTGGCGTGCAGGGTGCTGTACTGCTTGGCCAGGTCGAAGAGTTCGGCCGACTGGCCGTACTCGCGGCCGAGGGCGGCCCGCAGCTCACCGGCCTGCCGGTGGATCGGCTCGGCCCGGCCGAGCAGCCCGGCCGCCACCTCGGCGGCCCGGGTCAGCCAGACCCGCTCGTCGCCCTTGGCCTCGGTGGCCAGCTCGCGCAGCCGGTCCAGCGTGGCGGGTGCGGCCAGCAGCGCATCGTCCCGGCCCCGGCTGAACAGCTCCTGGTCCCACGGGCGGTACGGCGGCAACTCCTGGTCGATGCCGTACAGCTGCGGGACCCGCTGCTCGGCGGCGGCCCGGGCGGCGGTGTCCTGCGCGGCGGTGCCGAGCAGGCCGTCCAGCTGGAGGGCGATGTTCTTCAGGTTCACCACGGTGTTGCCGTCGGCGAAGATCGCCACCAGCAGGTCGCGGAGCATCTTCTGGTAGATGCCGTAGTGCGGGTGGGCCCGCAGGTAGAGCCGGGCCCCCAGCACGATGTTCAGCTGGGCCATCGAGCGCTCCAGCAGGGTCGGCACGAAGTACTTGGCCACCGACGACCAGACGCTGGTCTGCTCGGGCACCACCTGGAGGCTGCGCACCGCGCCCAGGCTGACCGCGTCGGCGATCATCAGATCGGCGAACACCTCGGTCAACTGCCGCCGGGAGTAAGGGATGTCACTGACCTTCTTGCCGAAGATCTCGCGCTGTTCGGTGAAGTCCAGGGTCACCCGCAGCGCGGTGTCCACCGCCGCGAGCGCCATCGAGCCGATCGTGGTGCGGGCCACCTGGGCACTCTTCAGCGCGATCTCCAGACCCTGCCCCTGGTGGCCGAGCCGGGCCTCGTCCGGGACGAAGACGCCGTCCAGCCGGATGCCGCTCATGTCGAGCGCGCGCAGTCCGTGCAGCCGCTCGTTGGGCAGCTCCTCGACCGCGCCGGCCGGGGTGTTGCGCTTCTCCACCAGGAAGATGGAGTAGCCGGCCGGGCCGCCCTTGGGGTCGGTCCGGGCGAACACGCTCACACCGTCGGCCACCGTGGCGTTGCCGATCAGCCACTTCTCGCCGGTCAGCAGGTAGCCGCCGTCCACCTTCTCGGCGCGCATCTCGTTACCGAGCACGTCGCTGCCGTGGTGACGCTCCGACAGGCCCCAGGCCAGCTTGCTGCCCTGCTTCATCAGGTCCACCACGTACTGCTTCTGCTGGTCCGTGCCGGCGATCCAGGCGGGCATGAAGCTGAGGCTGGTGAGCATCAGGGCGGTGGCCGAGGTCGGGTCGCGGCGGGCGATCAGGCGCAGCAGGTTGAAGCCGACCTCGACGTCACCCGCCTTGCCGCCCTGGGCCTTCGGGATCACGTACTCGTGCACGCCCCAGCGCTGGAGCAGGTTGACGAAGGCGTAGGGGAACTCCTCCCGTTCGTCGTGGTCGAGGATCTGCTCGAACGGCATCAGGCTGGTCGGGTCGTGCGGGTCTCCGAGGTGCGCTTCCAGCCGCGCGGCGAGCTCGGTCAGGTCTGCCTTCGGCACGGGGTTCTCTCTCCTGTGAGGCTGGACATCAGGCCAGGTGGACCGGGACGGCGGAGAACAGGCGGTTGGCCGCGTGCAGTTCGCGGGCGATCGCCAGCGCGGGCAGCAGCGGCCCGGCCACCCGGCGCGGCGCGGTGCCGTCGGCCCGGGCCAGCAGGTAGCCGAGCACTGCCGCCAACCAGTCGGCCCGGCCGAGCAGTTCGTCGTCCCGATTGGCCGCGTGCAGGTGCACGCAGGCGGCTGCGGCGTGCAGCCAGGCGAACCGCTCGGCCAGGTCGACCAGGCCGTTGTCCTTCGGGTCGGCCCCGGCCAGTTCCTCCGGCAGCCCGGCCAGCGCGGCCCGGAGCCGGGCCACCTGCCCGCTGCCGTCGGCCGTCGGCAGCGGGCCGCCGGTGACCAGGTCGCGGCCTCGGGCGTTCAGGTCCAGCCGGGCCGGGTGGTACGGCGGGAGCTCGGCGGTCAGGTCGAAGACCGTCCGGACCGTCGCCGGGTCGGGCTCGGCCGGCTTGCCTAGCAGGGCGGGGAGTTGACCGGCGAACGAGCGCAGGTTGGCCACCGTGCTGGTGTCCACCACCCGGACTAGTGCGGCGTCCCGCTGGAGCTTCTGGAACAGGCCACCGCCCGGGCCTTCGGTCCGCAGCACCGACCGGGTGGCCAGCACCGTGCCGCAGCGCAGCATCAGGTCCTCCACCGCCTCCGCCACCACGTGCTTGGCGGCGCAGCCCCAGACACTGAAGCTCTCCGGTGCCACGTGGATGCCCCGGGCGGCCGCCAGCGCGACCGCGTCGGCGGCCAGCAGCGCCGCCGAGGCGATCGCCAACTCCCGGCGCGGGTACGGGGAATCCAGCAGCGGGGTGCGGCCGATCCGGCGCCCCCCGGCGAAGTCGAGGGTCAGCCGCAGGGCGGTGTCGGCGCAGCCGAGGCTGCCCGCGGTGCTCATCAGGCGGACCACCTGCTGGGCCTTGACCGCCGCCTCCAGGGCCTCCCCGTCCCGGCCGACCAGGGCGTCGGCCGGGACGGGGTGCCGGTCGAAGGTGAGGTGCGCGAAGTCGATCCCGCGCATCCCGCCGGTCGGCACCCGGGGGCCCCGCTCGACCCGGTCGTCCAGGTCGAGCAGGATCGCGGAGAACGCGGCGGGCCCGCGCTCCCCGGTCCGGGCCACCAGGTAGGCGGCCTCGCTGCGGTGGCCGAGACCGACCATCCACTTGGTGCCGCTGAGCTCCCGGCCGTCGCCGGCCGGGGTGAGCCGGGCGGTGTTGGCCAGCAGGTCGCTGCCTTGCTCGGCCTCCGACATCGCGAAGGCCACCGAGCCGCCCCGGTGCAGGATCGCGGCCACCCGCTCCTGCTGCGCGGTCGAGCCGTGCAGCAGGACGCAGGTCGCGGCGGTGATGCTGAACATCGTGCCGGGCATCACGTTCAGGTCCCGGCGGGCGGCGGTCCGCACCAGGGTCAGGCTGTGGTCGAAGGACCGGAAGCTGCCGCCCAGTTCGGCCGGCAGGTAGTTGAGGTGGAAGTCCCGCTTGCGCAGGACGGCGCACAGCTCCTCGGGGAACTCGTCGCGTTCGTCCCGGCCGACGGCCGCCGCGTACCCGAACGGGTTGGCGGCATCCGTCGGGTCACCCAGCTCGCGGTCGAGCTCCTCGGCGTGGGTGTTCACAGCGGCACCGGCCGGTAGTCGGCCGCCGAGGCGGGGATCCGGACGCCGGAGGTGCGCAGCTGGGCCACCCGGGTGTGGAAGGCGGCGCCGCGCATCAGGTGCTGGGCGACCTCGGCCACCCGGCGGTTGCCGGGGGTCTTCAGGTAACTGGCCGTCACCCAGTCGTTGAAGCTGCCCATCGCCGGGCCGCACCAGATCTGGTAGTCCAGCGTGCGGTCCGGGTCGCCGACCGTGGACCAGCGCGAGGACATCCCGAGGTACCAGCGGAAGACCAGCGCCATCCGCCGCTTGGGGTTGCCCTCGGCCCGGGCCAGCTGCTCGGGGTCGCGGCGGGAGAAGTAGCCGACGCAGTCCTGCCAGACCTCGTCCAGCGGGCGGCGGAAGATCTGCGTCTCCAGCCGGACCCGCTCCTCGGTGGGCAGCGCCTCCAGGCCGTCGTACGCCTGGTAGAGCTCGTACAGCCGCTTGGCCCGCATCGGGAACAGCGTGCCCTTCTTGAGCACCTGGAGCTCGACGCCCATCTCGAACATGTCGGCGGCCGGCGCCATCTCGCAGTCGGCGATGCCAGCCTCGGCGAGCAGGGTCTTGGCCGCCTTGGAGGCGCCCGACTCGACGCAGGACTGGTTGACCGAACCGGTCACCACGTACGCCGCGCCCATCGCGAAGGCCGCCGCCACCGCGACCGGGGTGCCCAGGCCGCCCGCCGCGCCGACCCGGATCTGGGCCGGGTAGCGGTGCTCGCGCTGCACGGTGTCGCGCAGTCGCAGGATGCTCGGCAGCAGCGCGGGCAGCGGCCGGCGGTCGGTGTGGCCGCCCGAGTCGGCCTCCACCGTGATGTCGTCGGCCATCGGGACGTACTTGGCCAGTTCGGCCTGCTCGTGGGTGATCAGACCCTGGGTCAGCAGCGTGCTGACCATCGCGGCGGGGGCCGGGCGCATGAAACGCTCGGCGGTCTCGGTCCGGGAGATCTTGGCGATCAGCCGGTGCTCGGCGAGCACCCGGCCGTCCGGGCCCTGCCGCAGCCCGGCCAGCCGCCAGCGCACCACGTGCGGAGTGAGCGCCATGAAGGCGGACGCCTCCACGCAGCGCACCCCGTGGCGCAGGAACAGCTCGACCGCCTCGCGCTCCAGCCGCTCCTCGCTCGGGCTGTGGATCAGGTTGACGGCGTACGGCAGGCCGGGGATCTCCTCGGCGAACCGGGTGAGCGCCGCCTCGATGGTCTCGGGCAGCAGCCCGGCGGCGCCGAAGGAGGCCAGGAAGCCCTCCCTGGCGAGCGCGATCACCAGGTCGGCGGAGGCGATGCCGCCCGCCATCGCGCCGGCCAGGTACGGGTGTCGGACCCCGTGCGCGGCCCTGAACTCGGGCGAGCCGAGCCGGTGGGTGGGCAGCGCGGCGACGGCGGCCAGCAGCGGCAGTCCGGCCGCCCCGCCGCGCCGGGTGCCGCTCGCGGCGGCCCGGCCCTCGGCGGCGGCGCCGATGCCCTCGGGAGTGCGGACGATGAAGCAGGGGCGGTCGAGTTCGGCGAGCGCCTGGTAGATGCCCGCCGCGTCGGTGGCGGGGTAACTCTCCCCGTACCAGCGCAACGGGGTGGATTCCAAGGTGTCCATGGGTGGGGTGTCTCTCCTAGCGCGTGGAGGTGGGGGGGTCGTCAGGCTTCGGAGCGGACCTCGATGGCCACGTCGGTCAGTTCGTAGATGCGCAGCCCGGGCTTCCACAGGTCCGCGTCGGCGATCACCACCACCCGTCCGGGCTCGCGGCGGATCTCCTTCACGTGCACGTCGAAGCTCAACTCCCGGTCGTGCCGGAGGATCTGACCCCGGTACTTCCAACTGGTCTCGATCTCGGTGGCCGGCCCGAACCGGGGGTTCGCGACCCCCTCGGCCAGGCCCTGCTCCAGCACGAACAGCCGCAGCGCCTGGAGCACCGCCTCCACCCCGAGCGAGCCGGGCATCACCGGGTCGCGGTGGAAGTGGCAGTCGAAGTACCACTCGTCCGGCCGTACCTCGCGGTACCCGTGCAGGTACCCCGCGCCGTGCCGGCCGCCGTCGGCGACCAGGTCGACCCGGTCCACCAGTGCGTAGTGCCCGCCCGGCAGGTGCAGCCGGCCGCCGCTCGGGTCGGTGAACGCCGGTGCGCCCGCCGGGAGTTCGATCCGCCGGACCCGCTCGGCGGCGGGCTTCTGCTGCTCGATCCAGGGGGCGACGAACTTCCCGGCGTCCAGCCCGGCCTGGTTGGCCAGTGCGGCGTCGCTGAAGTAGCCGAACAGCGACTCACCGGTGTAGAACACCTCGCCGTCGGCGGAGAGTTCGTAGCTGAAGTTCTGCAGCACCGCGCCGGACATCGCGCTGGTCATCAGCAGCTTGGAGTGGTGCCGGATGGTCTTCCCGCGCAGGTCCAGGTCCTTGACCAGGGTGGCCCGGCCGTCCAGGTTCCGGATCGCGTACTGCTCCTCGGGCCGCTTGAGGGTGGCGCCGAGGTAGTAGCCGAGCAGGATGGCGGCCTGCAGCGAGCTCTCCATGTACACCGCGTTGGGCATGTGCGGGTGCGAGTTGTGGGTGTAGTACCAGGCGTCGGCCGGGGAGTCGTACTCGGTGACCATCTCGGAGCCCGGGTTCAGGTCGCCCCGGGTGCCCTTGAGGGACATGATCCGGTCGACGAACTGGAAGTCCCCGTTCGGGATGTACGGCGCCCGGCTGTTCGCGTAGACGTCGAACTCGGGGCCCATCGCGGTGCCCAGGTCGCCCTTGGCGGCGTGCGCCAGGTGCAGCTCGTTGATCATCGCGGGCTCGCCGGAGCGGTTCCGGCGGCCCAGGAAGACCGGCACGCCGCCCTCGCCCGGACGGTACGGGGTGCCCTCCTTCTCCCGGATCTGGATACCGAAGTTGTGCATCCGGATCACCGGCTTGTCGCCGAGGTGGACCAGCACGTCGGCGATCACCGAGGGGCGCGGGAGCAGGGTCAGCTCCATCACCTCGATCTCGTACCGGATCTCCGAGTGCTGCGGGGTGATCTGGCCGCGGACCTGGACCTCGGTCTGCAGGCCGATGATGGTCTGGAAGCGCGCGTCCGGCAGCACCAGGTGCATGCCCTGGTGCAGCAGGTACGCCTGCAGGGCCTGCACCGCGCCCTCGGCCACCATCGAGCCGGCCAGCACCGGGTCGTCGGGGAAGTGGCACTCGAAGTACCAGGCGTTCGGCTCCAGTCGCTTGCTCGCGGTGAGCAGGCCGAGGCCGCGCGGGCCGCCGGTGCGGTCGATGCTCAGCTCGTCGATCATCCGGAGCTTGGCCACCGGCAGGCGCAGCGCCGGGTTCAGCCCGGCGTCCTGGGCGTGGTGCGGCCCGAACACCTCGCCGGGGCGGCCCTGGGCGAGCAGCTCCAGGTCGGCGCCGGTCAGCCGGTTGTGGTCGGTGTCGGCGAGCGGCTTGAACCAGCCCTTGGTCAGGGCGGCCCGGGCGGCCTTCTGCTTCTCGGTGGTCACCACGCCGAGCGGGGTGTCCAGCTCGGCCTGGCTGAAGAAACCGGCCGAGGCGTCCTTGAGTTCGAGGATCAACTCCCCGTCGGCGTAGCAGAGGTAGGAGAAGAAGAAGAGCGTGGTCTCGCCCTGGGTGACGAAGCGGTTGATCGAGATGTCGTAGCGCAGGGTCTGGCCGGCCTTCGGCAGGTCGCCGTGGAAGACCAGGGTGGAATCCAGCAGGCGGTAGACCCGCTGGCCCTTGTTCCGGAAGTCGATGCCCAGGTAGCTGATCAGCAGCAGGTCGCACTGACCGGCCTCGATCGCCACGGCCGGCGGCACGCCGCCGTCGACGGTGTACCAGGCGTCCTCGGGCACGTCGTACTCGGTGCGGATGAAGGACGGCTGGTAGACACCGGGCTCCGCCTTCAGGTCGGTGACCCGGGTGACGAAGTGGTACGGCGGGGCGGGCAGTCGGACCCGCTTGCCGTAGCCGTCGATCTCGGCGAAGTCGGCGCCGAAGACCTTGGCCAGGCTGCCGGTGGCGAACTCCAGCAGGTCGGCCTGGTCCCAGATCACCCCGTCCGGCCGGGGCGCCCTGACGTCCTGGGCGGCGGGCGGCAGTTCGGGCCGGGCGGCGGGCGGCGGGGCGGCCGGCAGCGCGGTCTGGACCGAGAAGCTGATCGGCTCGGGCGCCGGGAAGGCGGGCAGCCCGGGGTCGGCGGGGGCCTCGGTGAGCAGCGCCTCGGCCCGGGCGAGGGTGGACTCCTGCAGGACGCGCTGGGTCTCCATCACCACCGAGTGGGTGGCGAGCAGTTGCTCGCGCAGCTCGCGCACCAGCTCGGTGGCGGCGGACCCGCCGACCGGCGCCGGGCGCTCCGGGGCGGCCGCCGCCGGACGGGGGTCGGCGACCGGTTCGGGCTCGGCCCAGGGCAGGAAGGAGATCGGCTCGCCGTCGAAGGCGATGACCTCGGGATCGGCGACTGACGGGTCGACAGGCATCGGGGCGTGGCCCTCCAGCGGGACGGGACCGACTGGTCCGGACGGAGAAGACGAGGGCACCCGCGCGGCAGCGGCGGGCACCGGGGGCACCGGCGCGGCGGCGGGAGGCGGTGCGGCGGCGGGTACGGGAGCGGACCCGGCGGCACCGGCCATCGCGGGCACCCGGGCCCGGCTCAGCACCGGGCCGACCGCCGCCGCGACCGCGGCCGGGATGGCCGGGCCACCGCCGACCGGGAAGCGCAGCCGCCTGCGGGCCGGCGCGGGCAGCACGCCCAGCAGGGCGGACAGGTCCAGCGGTACGCCGTGCGCCAGCAGCCGGGCGGCCAGTTGGGCCACCGACCTGGCGGCCGGTACCCCGCGCCGGTCGACCGAGACCGCCACGTGGGCGTCCTGGCCGAGCGACTCGCGCACCCAGCGGGTGCAGGTGGAGCTCGGGCCGACCTCGATGAAGTACCGGAAGCCCTGCTGGTACGCGGTGCGGGTGAGCCGGGGGAAGTCGATGGTGCTGCGCAGCGTGTGCGCGATCCGCTCCGCCACGGTCTCCCGGGACAGCCCGGCCACGGTGTCGTAGTCGTACGCGCTGAACAGCTGCAGGTCGCCGGGCGAACCGACCGGGTGGTCGTTCAGCTCGGCCAGACCGGCCAGCTCGCCGTCCACCACCGGGCAGTGCATCACCGAGTTGACCGGGGAGCGGGCCGAGGGGCAGCCCAACTCGGCGATCAGGGCCCGGCACTGGTCCGGTGCCCCGGCGATCACCACCTCGGTCGGGGTGTTCACATGGGTCAGGAAGAGCCGGTCGTACCGGGCCAGCGCGTCCCGCACCCGGTCCGCGTCGGTGAGCAGCACGAAGCTCGCCCAGACCGCCGGATCCGGGGTGTCGTCCGGCAGTTGCCAGAGCTCGCGGACGGTCCGGCGGGCGCCGGTGAGCCGGTCCTTGAACAGCGGGGTGGCGCTGATCCGGTCGTCCCGGCGGGCCTCGCGCTGCCAGCCGCCGGTGGCGAACAGCATGCTGCTCTCCCCCAGGCTGTAGCCGAAGGCGCCGTGCGCCCGGACGCCGAGCAGCTCGCGCACCAGGTCGGTGTAGAGGATCGCGAAGCTGGTGCCGGTGGCCAGCATGAACGGCAGGTCGCCGCCGAGCTTCTCCTCCAGCGCCATCAACTCCCGCTTGCCGAAGGCCTGCTGACCACGCGGGTGGAGCATGGCCGAGCGGAACGCCCGGTCCGGCTGCTCCGCCTCGGTCTCGAACCGGGTGAGCAGTCCGGGGAAGGCCCGGAACAGGTCCCGGCCCAGGCCGGGGTAGGAGTTGAAGGCGCCCGGGTAGACCAGCGCGACCTTGCCGTCCGGACCGATCGGCCGGGCGGTGGCGAAGCTGCCGGCCGGGGTGGCCCACTCCTCGCCGCGCTCCAGCGCACCCGGCAGGTCGCGGACGGCGGCCTCCAACTGCCCGCGCAGTCCGGCCGCGTCGGTGGCCACCAGGACCGCCCGGGCGGTCTGCCGCTCCGTCAGCCGCTCGGCGGCGGCCACCGCGAGCGCGTACGGGTCGGCGCCGTCCGCCAGCAGCCCCAGCTGCCGGTCGAGGTCGGCGAGCAGGCCCGGGTGGTCCTCGGCGCCGAGCGCGAGCAGCACCGGGCCTGCGGCCCGTCGCCAGTCCCGCTCGACGACTGAGCCCCGGGTCTGCCCGGCGGAGAGCACCAGGTGGCCGTGCGCGCCGCCGGCGCCGAGGAAGCTGACCCCGGCGTACCGCCGGGCCGAGCGCTCGGTCCGCAGCCAGGGGCGGGAGGTCTCCGGCAGGTAGAAGCCGCCGGCCGCGAACCGCTCGGTGTGCTCCTCGGCCGGCTGCTGCCAGCCGGGGACGCCGGGCAGGTAGCCGTGGTGCAGGGCGAGCACCGCGCGCAGCAGTCCCGCCATGGTGGCGGCGCCCTGGGTGTCGCCGAGCTGCGCCTTGGCGCTGCCGAGCGCGAGCTCGGTCCGCCCGGCCGGGTAGACGGCGGCCAGCGCGGTCAGTTCGGCAGCGTCCAGGGCGGGTGTGCCGCCCGCGTGCGCCTCCAGGTAGCCGACCTGGTCGGCGCCGATGCCGGCCAGTTCCAGCGCCTGCCGGGCGACGTCCGCGAGCAGGTCCGGGTCCGCCTGCGGCAGCGCGCCGCCGACCGGCACGGCGTGCCGGACCACCGAGGCGTCCAGCCGGGCGTAGACCGGTCGGTCGCCACCGGGACGGGTGACCACCACCGCGCCCGCGCCCTCGCCGATCCGCCAGCCCTGGCTGCCCGCGCCGAAGCTCAGCCCGGCGCCCGCCACCGGCGGGGCGGACCGGAGCAGCAGCCCGTCCGGCGAACCGGCCAGGTCCACCGCGCCGACCAGCACGGCCTCGATCTCCGGGTCGAGCAGCAGCAGCCGGGCGATGTCGAGCGCCTCGGCGGTGCCCGCGCCGTCGGAGGAGATGGTGAAGGACGGGCCGGTCAGGTTCCACAGCGAGGAGATCCGGCTGGCCATGATGTTGCCGATGTAGCTCAGCACCTCGTTGGCCACGATCGGCTGGTGCACACCGTCCCGGGCGGCCTGGGCCAGCTCCTCGACCTGACTGTCCGTCAGGTCGAGACCGGCCGCCCGGTACGCCTCGCGCAGCCGGCCCGCCAGGCCGTACCTGGCCAGGTGCAGGTGGGCGCTGGGCTCGATCTCCATCGCGACCAGCACCGCGACCCGCCGGGGGGCGGGCCCGGACTGCCCGGCCGGGGCGGTCCGGTCGAAACCGGCGTCGGTCAGCGCCTCGTCGGCGACCTTGGCCATCAGGGCGTGCTGGAGGTTGTAGTTGCGCAGGTCGGCGGGCGGGATCCGGTAGTCGGCCGGGTCGATCGCGACCTGGTCGACGAAGCCGCCCTCGGGCAGCGTCCCGGCGCCCAAGCCGGCCTGCTCCAGTGCACCGCCGGTGGTGGACTCCAGTCCGCGCCAGCGGAGTTCGGGCAGCGGACGGAAGGCGTCGCCGCCGTCGTGCAGGGCCCGCTCGAACGCGTCCAGCGACTCCAGCGAGCCGAAGTGCGCGCCCAGGCCGACGATGTCCAGCGCCGGTGCGGCGACCGGGGGTTCGGCCTGCGCCGGGTCGGCCGCACCGGACAGCACCACGTGGGCGTTGGTGCCGCCGAAGCCGAAGGCGGAGACCGCCGCGCGGCGCGGCCCCTCGTGCGCGGGCCAGCTGGTCCGCTCGCGCACCAGCGCACCGCCGATCGCCGCGTTGACCGGCGCGGACACGCCGATGGTGGGCGGGAGTTCGCCGTGCTGCATGGCCAGCACGACCTTCAGCAGGCTGCTCAGACCGGCCACCGTCAGCAGGTGGCCGATATTGCCCTTGACCGAGCCGAGCAGTGGCACCGAGCCCTGCTCGCCGAACCAGCGGACCACCGAGTCGGCCTCGGTGGTGTCCCCGATCGGGGTACCGGTGGCATGGCACTCCAGGTAGTCGATGTCGCCCGGGGCCACTCCGGCCTCGGCATAGGCGAGCTGGTAACTGCGGTGCTGTCCGGCCGCGTTGGGGACCAGCAGATGGCGGCCCGCACCGTCGTTGGAGAGGCCGATGCCGTCGATCACGGCGTGGATCCGGTCACCGTCGCGCTGGGCGTCGGCCAGCCGCTTGACCGCCACCATGCCGGCGCCCTGGCCGGTCAGGATGCCGGCCGAGGCGGCGTCGAAGGGCTGGCTGAAGCCGTTCTCGGGGTAGGCGTGCAGATCGGAGAAGGAGAGGTGGATCAGGGTCGGGTCGGGTGCGCAGACCCCGCCCGCCAGCACCAGGTCGGCCTGGCCGGCGGCGAGCTGGTCACAGGCGAGCTTGAGGGCGTAGAGCGCGGAGGAGCAGGCGGCGTCCAGGGCGAACCGCGGACCGCCGAGGCCGAGGGCGGCGCCGGCCACCCGGGCCGGGGCGCCGCTGACCCGGGCGTCCTCCGGTTCGGCGGCCGGGGCCGCCGGGGCGGCCAGGCCCTCCAGGCCCGCCAGCCGCAGGCCCGCCAGGACCGCCTGGTCCACCAGCGGCAGGCTGAGCCGGGCCGAACCCGGGGTCGGGAAGGAGTAGTTGCCGAGGATCAGGCCGGTCCGGGCGAGCACCTCGGCGCGGTCGGCGTAGCCGCTGTCGCGCAGCGCCTCCCGGGCCACGTGCAGCGACCAGTGGAAGACCCGGTCCAGCCGGGCCAGCCGGTCGGCGTCCAGCAGGTAGCCGCTGGGGTCGAACTCGAAGCCGGTGACGAAACCGCCCTTGCTGCAGTAGATCCGGTGTGCCGGGTCCTCGTCGCGCGGGTCGGCGGCCGGGCCGAAGACCTCGGACCCGCCCTCCCGGCGACTGTCGACGCCGCCGCTCAGGTTCTGCCAGAACTCCTCGGGCGTCCCGGCCCCGGGGAAGAGGCAGGACAGGCCGACGATGGCGTACTTGCTCACGTTGTGGTCCTTCCGGAGCTTGTCGGCCGGGCCCGGCCGGCCACCACAGGGGAGGTGGCCGACCGGGAACCGGGCCGAGGGGGGCGAGTACGCCTAGTTGGTGACGAACTTGGCGGCCAGCTGCGGGGTGGAGACCAGGCTCACCCCGCCCAGCCGGGCCAGCACCCGCCCGCCCGGGGCGCAGGCGGTCACGGTCAGGCTGGCCGTGCTGCCGTTGCTGGAGACCGGCTCGACCACGATCAGGAACGGCTTGCCGTCGGGCAGCTCCTGGTGGAACTCGGCGCGGGCCACCGAGAGCGGCAGGCTGGCCGTGGCGCGGTACAGCTTCATCCAGACCAGACCGGCCTGCAGCAGCAGGTCCGCCGTGCCGGGGCCGTACAGCTGGCCGCCGAACGCCCCGTTGCCGGGCCGGTGTTCGGGCAGCGCGGCCTCCAGCACCAGCCGCGACTCCTGCTCGGTGAGCACCCGCCGCAGACCGCGCAGCGACTCGCCGTGGAACAGCGTCCCGTCGGTGTAGAAGCCGCTCGCGTCCCGGCCCTGGCCGAGCGCCGGGAGTCCGGCCACGCTCGGCCGGCTGGTCTCGGTCGCCGGGTCGGCGCCGAGCACCACCCCGGCCGCGTAGTGCGGGCGGACGGTGCCGTCGGCGGCCACCGAACGGATCGTCACCTCGGTGGTGGCGCCGTCCCCGGCCGGGGCCGCGCTGAGCTGGAAGCTGCCCTGCTCGGTGCCGTCGAACAGCACCCCCTTGTGCACCGCGAAGTCGCGGACCTGACGGACCGTCCCCCCGCTGAGCCGCTCGACCGCACCGATCGCCCAGCCCAGGGCCAGCGCGGCCGGCAGCACCGGCACCCCGCCGATCACGTGGTCGGCGACGATCGGCTCGGCCGCCAGCACGTCGAGCCTGCGCTCCAGCACGGTCGCGGCCACAACCGCGGTCTCCCGTACCGAGAGCGGCGTGGTCGGGCCGAGCACCGTCACCACGTCGTTGCCGTGCTCCGGCGAGAACTGCCCGGTGAACAGGGCGGTACCGACGGGCTCCGGGATCAGCGTGATGCCACGCTCCTGGAACACCGCCTTGATCTGCGGGGAGACCATCCCGCTGTCCCAGGCGCCCCAGTTCAGGGCGGTCACCCGGGTCTGCGGGTGCTTGCGCTTCCAGCCCGCCGCCCAGGCGTTCAGCACCTCGTTGGCCATCGCGTAGTCGGACTGGCCCCGGTTGCCGAAGAACCCGGCCACCGAGGTGAACAGCAGCACGTGCCGCAGTCCGTCGGCGGGCAGCGCGTCCAGCACCGAGCGCAGCCCGGTCAGCTTGGGCGCGAAGACCCGCTCGATCTCGGAGGCCTTCTTGGCGCTGATCAGCTGGTCGGCCAGCACCCCGGCGCCGTGCACGACACCGGTGACCTGCCCCGCGTACGGGGCGAGCACGGCAGCCGTCGCGGCGGCGTCGGTGATGTCGACGGCCAGGTACTCGACCCGGCTGCCGGCGGCCGCGACCTCGGCCAGCGTGCGGCGGATCTCCCGCTCGCCGACCACGGACTGGAAGAGCTGCTCGACCCGCTTCGGGGTCGGCTTCTCCCCCGCCGTCCTCATTTGGTCGACCGCGGCGGCCTTCAACTCGGCCGTGCCGGTGACCCCGTGGGCCCAGGCGGGCTCGTCGCCGAGCGCGGTGCGGCCCAGCAGCAGGAAGCCGGGACGGTGGGCGGTGGCCAGGTCGACCACGCAGCGGGCGGTGATGCCGCGGGCTCCGCCGGTGACCACGATCAGGTCCTCGGCGGTCAGCGGGGCGACCTCGCCGGCGAGCGGGGCGGTGGACTGCTCGGTCAGGCCGAGGGCGACCCGGCGGGTGCCGTCGTGACCGACCTGGACCGGCTCGGTGGCGGCGTCCGAGAGCTCGTCGAGCAGCAGCGCGACGGCGGTGCCGGCAGACAGCCCGGGCGCCAGGTCGACCGCGCGGCAGAACAGTTCGGGCGCCTCGACCGCGAGGGTCTTCACCAGACCGCCGAAGCCGCCGGAGGGCGTGAGCGCCTCCTCGACCCCGTGCAGACCGAAGCCGCCGTCCAGCCGGGTCACGGTCACGAAGCCCGCGCGGCCGGTTCCTGCGGCCCGGGTCAGCGGCTCGACCAGGTGCTTGGCGGTGAGCAGCGCGTGGGACAGCCGGCGGACGCCGTCCGCCCAGTCGCTGTCCGGCCGGGTGGAGAAGGTGACGGCCAGGCTGACCGGGGTCAACTGGTCGATCTTCTCCGCCAGTTCGGTGACACCCCAGCCGGTGAGGGCGAAGTCGCGGACCCCCGGCAGCTGCCGGGTCACCCCGGGCAGTCGGAGCAGCTGGACCTGCCAGCCGGTGGCGGTCAGTCGCACGGCCAGCTCGGGGGCGAGCTCACCGCCGTCGTCCACCAGCAGGGCGCCGGCACCCGACGGGTACGCGCCCACCAGCCGGTCCGGCAGCGGGAGGTCGACCAGCGTGGCCTGGGCCCGGCCGAGCCGGCCGGGGACCACGGCGGTGGGGGCGGCAGCGGGAGCAGGGGCGGGAGCCGCGACCGGCTCGGGCTGCGGCTCGGGAGCCGCCGGGGCCGTGGTACCGGACATGAACTCCACGATCTGACCCAGCGTGCGCAGCTCACCGAGCTGCTCCGGGCCGACGTGCACCTCACTCGGGAACTGCTCCGACAGCACACCCAGGATCTCGACCCGCTTGATCGAGTCGATCCCCAAGTCCGCCTCGACATCCATCTCCAGGTCCAGCATCTCCGCCGGATAGCCGGTCTTCGCGGCGACCACGGCGAGCAGGGCCGACGTGACATCGGCCGCCGAGGGACCAGCCTGCGCCACCGGGGCGGCCGGCCCGGCGGAAGCCGTGGCACCGGCCATGAACTCGACTATCTGACCCAGCGTGCGCAGCTCGCCGAGCTGCTCGGGACCGACGTGCACCTCGCTCGGGAACTGCTCCGACAGCACACCCAGGATCTCGACCCGCTTGATCGAGTCGATCCCCAAGTCCGCCTCGACATCCATGCCCAGTTCGAGCATCTCCGCCGGGTAACCGGTCTTCACCGACACCACCGCCAGCAGCGCGGCAGCCACCTCCGCCGCCGACGGACCGGCGGCAACCACCGGAACCGGAACCGGAACAGAGCCCGCACTCGCCGACATGAACTCGACGATCTGGCCCAGCGTCCGGAGCTCGCCGAGCTGCTCCGGACCGACGTGCACCTCACTCGGGAACTGCTCCGACAGCACACCCAGGATCTCGACCCGCTTGATCGAGTCGATCCCCAAGTCCGCCTCGACATCCATCTCAAGTTCGAGCATCTCCGCCGGGTAACCGGTCTTCACCGACACCACCGCCAGCAGCGCGGCAGCCACCTCCGCCGCCGACGGACCGGCGGCAACCACCGGAACCGGAACCGAAACAGGGGCCGGAGCAGAGGCCGGAGTCGCGACCGGCGCCGAGGGCAGTGCCACCACCGGGGCAGGGGCGGCGGCCACCGGAGCCGGCGGCAGCGCGACCTGGGCCGGTGCGGGGGCCAGCACGGGAGCCGGCACCGGAGCCGCCACCGGGGCGACGGTCACGGCGGGAGCCGGAGCGCCGCCCAGTTCGAGCGCGGCCAGGTCGCGGAGGATCTCGTTCGCCCGCAGGTGGGTCCGGCCGATGGCGAGGCCGTGCTCCTTGACCGCCGTCACGCCGCCCAGGATCTCGGGCAGGCGGCCCTGGTCGGCGGCGTTCTCCAGCAGTCCGGCCAGCCGCTCGGCGCTCTGCAACTGCCCGTTCAGGTAGTCGTCGTGCAGGGCGAGGTGATCGGTGATCAGCTCGGACAGCCGGTCGGGCTGACGATCGTGGTCCACGGGTTCGGTCTCCTGGACGACGGCGGCCACGGGGGCCGGAACGGGAACGGAAGCGGGTACGTCGACCGGCACCTCGACCGGCACGTGCACCGGCACCTCGACCTGGACCTCGACGGTCGGCAGGGTGACCCGGTAGCCGTGGTCGATGGCCTCCCGGTAGGCGGCCCGCCGGTGCTCGGGGACGTGGTTGATGCCGTTCAGCGGGACGGTCATGCCCTTCACCGGCGCGACCGGCTCCGGCACCAGGACGTACCGGTCGGCCACCGACAACGGCAGCCCCAGCACGACGAGTTGGGCCACCGCGCGCTTCAGCGCGAGGTCGGCGTCGGCGCCCGGCCCGGGGTCGAGCTGGACCGCGACGTGCGGCCGGTCGCCCAGGATGCGGCGGACCAGCTGGGTCAGCACGCCCTTGGGCCCGAACTCCACGAAGGTGCGGAACCCGGCCGCGTACATCTCCTCGACCCGGTCGGCGAAGTGCACCGGGTTCACCAACTGCTCGGTCAGCACCCGCCGGTTGGCGGCCTGGTCGGCGCCGTACACCGCACCCGGGGTGTTGGCGTACACCGGGCTGTGCGGCGCGCGGATCTCGACCCGCTCGACACTCGCCCGGAACGCCTCGACCGCGTGCGCCACGTACGGGGTGTGGAAGGCCGCCGAGACCGGCAGCCGGCTCGCCCGGACTCCGGCCGCCTTGGCCGCCGCGACCAGCTGCTCGACCTCCTCGGTGCCGCCGCCGACCACGATCTGGTCGGCCGCGTTGCGATTGCAGACCGTCAACCCGCCGAACCGGCCCAGCAGTTCGGCGATCTGGACGTCGGTGGCACTGAGCGCGGCCATCGCGCCCGGGTCGAACCCGGCCTCGGCGGGCGGCGCCATCGCTGCTCCCCGGGCCCGGGCCAGCTCGAAGAAGGCGTCGTCGTCCAGCGCGCCGGAGGCCCAGAGCGCGGTCAACTCGCCGAAGCTGTGGCCGAGGTGGCCGTCGGCCACGAAACCCAGCTCGCTCAGGTAGCGGAACTGACCGGCCGCCAGCGCGCCGATCGCGGGCTGCGCGTACTCGGTGCGGCGGAGCGCGTCCTCCTGCCCGGCCTTGGCGGCCGGGTCGAAGGCGGGCGCCGGGAAGGCCACTCGGGAGAGCGGCTCGGCCCCGGTGAACTGCCGGTTCGCGGCGTCGAAGGCGGCCCGCAGCGGCGGTACGGCGAGCACGGCCCGGTGGCCCGGGTTGACGTACTGGCTGCCCTGGCCGGCGAACAGCGCGCCGACCTTGCCGGTCTCGGCGGCCCGGCGGCGGAAGTACACGCCCTTGGGGTGCGCCCAGTCCGAGGCGTCCGGCTTGGCGGTCAGCTCGGCGACGGCCAGCGCGGTGAGCTCCGCCAGTTCGGCGTCGTTCCTGGCCACCAGCGCCACCCGGGGGTGGTCGGCCGGAGCCGGGCCCGACTGCGCGGGGCCGGCCAGCGCACCGGCCAGCGCCGCCACGGTCGGGGCGTGCCACTGGTGCACCCGGGCGACCGGGAAGACCACCTTGAGGTCGTCGCCGTCGCCGTACTCCTCCAGCACGAAGTGGAAGTTGGTGCCGCCGAAGCCGAACGAGGAGATCGCGGCCCGGCGGTGCTCCCGCTCGGGGTCCCGGATCCACGGGCGGCTCTCGGTGTTGACGTAGAACGGGCTGTTGGCGAAGTCGATCGCCGGGTTCGGCTCGTCCACGTTGATGGTCGGCGGCAACAGCTTGTGGTGCAGCGCCATCGAGAGCTTGATCAGCCCGGCCGCGCCGGCCGCCGCCTTGGTGTGCCCGATCTGGGACTTCACGCTGCCGACCGCGGCGTACTGCTTCGCCTCGGTCGCCCCCGACACCACCGCGGCCAGCGCGGACAGTTCGGTCGCGTCGCCGACCGCCGTGCCGGTACCGTGCGCCTCGAACAGCTCGACGCTCTCCGGTGAGCAGTCGGCATCCTCGTAGGCCCGCTCCAGGGCGACGATCTGACCCTCCTTGCGGGGGGCGTAGATCGACTTGAACCGGCCGTCGCTGGACGAGCCGATGCCCCGGATCACGGCGTAGATCTCGTTGCCGTCCCGCTCGGCGTCGGACAGCCGGCGCAGCGCCAGCATCCCGATGCCCTCGCCGATCAGCGTGCCGTCGGCGTCCTTGTCGAACGGCCGGATCCGGCCGGCCTTGGAGAACGCCGGGGTCTTGGCGAAGCAGAGGTACATGAAGATGGTGTTCTCGGCGTCGCAGCCGCCCGCCAGCATGGTGTCCGCGCGCCCCTCCAGCAGTTCGCTGACGGCGGTCTTCACGGCGGCGAGCGAGCTGGCGCAGGCGGCGTCGATGGTCATGTTGGTGCCACCGAGGTCGAGCCGATTGGCGATCCGCCCGGCCACCACGTTGCCCAGCATGCCGGGGAAGGAGTTCTCCTCCCAGGGCGCGAAGGCCAGCTTGAACTTCTCGGCGATCTCCTCGGCGTCCCGCTCGGAGAGGCCGACACTGCGGGCCACCTCCTTGAGCACCGGGGTCTGCAGCCGGGCCGAGAGCGGCTGGGTGAGCTGGTTGGCGCCGGTGATGCCGAGCACCACACCGGTGCGCGAGGCGTCGTACCAGGGCTGTTCGGCCCCGGCGTGCTTGAGCAGGTCGCGGGCGACCACCAGGCTGAGCAGCTGGAGGACGTCGGTGACCTCCAGGGTGGTCGGCGGCAGGCCGAACTCCATCGGGTTGAAGTCCACGGTGGGGATGAACCCGCCGTGCCGGGAGTAGGTCTTGTCCGGGGCGGTCGGATCCGGGTCGTAGTGCTCGTCGAGGTCCCAGTGGGTCGACGGGACGTCCTCGATGCAGTCCGCCGCGGCCACCACGTTGCCCCAGAACTCCCGCAGGTCACGGGACTTGGGGTACAGGGCGGACAGGCCGACGATGGCGATCGGGTCGCGGGCGAGCCGGCGGTCCAGCTCGCGTTCGCTCGGTCTGGCGGCGCTGTCCTGAGGTGGAACGGTCGGATTGTTCGAGGAGTGCGCAGGCTGCGAAGAGTTCACGGCGGGCTCTCTTGGTCTCGGTGGCCGGAGGCCACCCGGGCACGGCCCGCTGCGGGCACGGGCCGGACCGGGTGGTGTGCGCGGACCTGGGGCCGGTCCGACGGCAGGCGTCGGAGCGGGCCGGGTCGGGCGGCGAGGGTGCGGGCCGGGCGGGCCGGACCCGACGGGGAGGGTCAGACGGGCCCGGGGGCCGGGTGGACCAGGCGGGCGATGACCTGGGCCGCGTCCGGTCGGGTGAGCATGGTGTAGTGGTCGCCGGGTGCCACCGCCAGGTCGAGCCCGTGCGGGGCGAGCGGCTGCCAGCCGAGCGTGGGGTCCTCGGGAATCAGGCTGCGTTCGGCCTTCACCAGGACCAGCGGGACGCTCGACGGCCTCGGCCGGTACGGCGCGGTGAGCCGGTTGTTGCGCAACAGCCCGTCGACATAGGTGTCGTAGAGCTTGCGGAGCCCGGGGAGCGGGGTGTCCGGCAGGAGCGCCCCGCTCGCGGTGGCGGCGTCCAGGACGAGCGGCAGCCCGTCGTCGACGCCGCGACCGGCCAGGGCCGCCGGGTCGAGCGGTACCGGGCGGCCGCGTTTGGCACCCAGGTACATCGCGAACCAGCCCAGCAGCAGCGGGGGTTCGAGGGCCTCGTCGGGCTGCTGGTACTCCTCGGTCGGCGCGATGCTGTCCAGCAGCACCAGCCGCTCCGGCCGCCGGCCGGCGGGCAGTCGCCCGACCGCCGCCTGGGCCACCACTCCGCCGAACGACCATCCCACCAAAGCGAACTGAGGCTGCGTCAGTTCGGTGGCCAGCCAGTCGGCGAGCGCCTCGACGGTGGTGTCGGCCCGGCCGCCGGTGAGGGCCGCCTCCCCGTACTCGGGGAGGGCCGAGATGTCGAGCACGGTCAGTCCGACACCCTCGGGGAGGGCCTCGGCGAGGGTGCGGTGGACCTGGGCGGCGAGCGCCCCGGGGTGCACCAGGTGGACGGTGGGACCGCCCTCGGCAGCCGGGCGTAACGGGAGGACCGGGACCGGCCCGGGTCTACGCGGAGGCACGCTGACCGCACTCCTCGGCGATGTGCGCCGCCAGGTCCTTGATGGTGGGGTGGTACCAGAGCGTGGTGGTGCCGAGTTCGAAGCCGAGCCAGTTCTCCATCTCGCCGGCCAGGATCAGCGCCTCGGTGGAGTCCAGGTCCAGCTCGTCGAAGTACTGCTCGGGCGAGACCTCCCCGGGCGCCACTCCGAGCCGGTGGGCGATCTTCTCGATCAGCCACTGCTGGGCCTCGACTGCCGTCACTTGAGCCACGGTTGGTCCTTCCTCTGGGGCCGGCCGAGCCTGACCGGCACCGCATCGACGGTTTCGGGTGCGCCGGACGCCCTTGACGGGACGGTCCGTACGCAGTACGAAGAGAGAGCGGGCAGTGGGAAGCGGGCGTTGAGCACCGAAGAGAAGTGGTGCCGGGGGCCGTCGACTTCGAACCCGGGCCCGATCGCCACTGGTTCCACTGTGAGCCCTGGGTGACCTGCTATTCAACCGTCAACTAACTTGACCGGCCCGGATCAGAGCCTGTACCTGACGCAATGTGGCAGATCGTGCCAAAACCCAGGAACGGTACGACAGTTGTCGTCAGATCGGCGCGCACCCTCAGCGAACACTCAGGGTCACTCCGTCAGCCCCGCCCGGCCCAACGGCCGCTGAACCGGCGCTGAACCGCCGGGGAGGAAACACCCGGAAAACGCGGAACGGCACCTGCCCCCCACTTGGTCGGGGAGGGGGCAGGTGCCGTGGGTACCGCATGAGCCCGGCGGCTCTGACGGGCAAGCGGTTGGTGCGGCCGGACAACGGGCGTCCGGCGGTATCAGGTGAGGGTCGGTCAGACCACCAGGGGGCGGTCGGTCGGGCGGATCGGGGCGGGCAGCGCGGTCTTGCCACCCAGGTACCTGTCCACCGCGGCGGCGGCCGAACGGCCCTCCGCGATGGCCCAGACGATCAGCGACTGGCCTCGGCCGGCGTCGCCGCAGACATACACGCCGTCCACGTTGGTGGAGAACTTGGCGTCCCGGTCGATGTTGCCCCGGGCGTCCAGCTCGACGCCCAGCTGCTCGACCAGACCGTTCCTGACGTCGGTACCGGTGAAGCCCATCGCCAGGGTGACCAGCTGGGCCGGGATGGCCCGCTCGGTGCCCGCCACCGGCTGGAACCGGCCGTCCTTGAACTCGACCTCGACCAGGTGCAGTTCCTGGACGTTGCCGTCCTCGTCGCCGGTGAAGTGGGTGGTGTTCACGGCGTACACCCGCTCACCGCCCTCCTCGTGCGCGGAGGTGACCTTGTAGGTCATCGGCATGGTCGGCCAGGGCTGGTTGCCGGGACGCTCGTCGCTCGGGCGCGGCATGATCTCCAGCTGGGTGACCGAGGCGGCCCCCTGGCGGAGCGCGGTGCCCAGGCAGTCGGCGCCGGTGTCACCGCCGCCGATCACCACGACGTGCTTGCCCTTGGCGCTGATCGGCGGCTCGACGAAGTCGCCCTCCTGCACCTTGTTGGCCAGCGGGAGGTACTCCATCGCCTGGTGGATGCCCTTGAACTCCCGCCCGGGGACCGGGAGATCACGCGCGGTGGTGGCACCGGCGGCGACCACGACGGCGTCGAAACGCTCCCGCAGCTGCTGCCCGGTGATGTCCTCGCCCACGTGCACGCCGGTACGGAACCGGGTGCCCTCCGCGCGCATCTGCTCGATGCGGCGGTTGATGTGGCGCTTCTCCATCTTGAACTCGGGGATGCCGTACCGGAGCAGGCCGCCGATCCGGTCCGCACGCTCGTACACCACCACGGTGTGCCCGGCCCGGGTGAGCTGCTGGGCCACCGCGAGGCCGGCCGGGCCGGAACCCACGACCGCGACGGTCTTGCCGGACAGGCGCTCGGGGATCTGGGCGGTGACCCCGCCGTTGTCCCACGCCTTGTCGATGATGGTGACCTCGACGTTCTTGATGGTCACCGCGTCCTGGTTGATGCCCAGGACACACGCCGACTCGCAGGGAGCCGGGCACAGCCGCCCGGTGAACTCCGGGAAGTTGTTGGTCGCGTGCAGCCGCTCGATCGCGCCGGTCCAGTCGTCCCGGAAGGCGAGGTCGTTCCACTCCGGGATCAGGTTCCCGAGCGGGCAGCCGTTGTGACAGAACGGGATGCCGCAGTCCATGCACCGGCCGGCCTGCTTGGTGATGATCGGCAGGAGGCTGCGCTCGACGTAGACCTCGTTCCAGTCACGGAGCCGGACGTCCACCGGGCGGCGCTCCGCCAGCTGCTTGGGCGTGGTCAGGAAGCCCTTGGGGTCAGCCATGTGCCGCCTCCATCATCTTGCGAGTGATCGCGGTCTCGTCGAGACCGGCGCGCTCAGCGGCATCCTTGGCGGCGAGCACAGCCTTGTAGTCGGTCGGCATGATCTTGGAGAAGCGGGAGACCCCGCCGGCCCAGTCAGCCAGGAGCTCGGCGGCCACGGTGGAGCCGGTCTCCTCGTAGTGCTGCTGCACGGTCTCGCGCAGCCAGTCGCGGTCGGCGTTGGTCGGGGCCTCGATGGCCACCATGCCGTCGTTCACGTTCGCCGGACGCAGGTCCAGCACGTACGCGATACCGCCGGACATGCCCGCCGCCAGGTTGCGGCCGGTCTCGCCGAGGATGACGACCCGTCCACCGGTCATGTACTCCAGGCCGTGGTCGCCCACGCCCTCGACCACCAGGGTGGCACCGGAGTTGCGGACGGCGAAGCGCTCGCCGGCCTTGCCGCGCAGGTGGATCCGGCCCGAGGTGGCGCCGTACCCGATGGTGTTGCCCGCGATCACGTGGTTCTGCGCGTCGGCGCCGATGGCGGCCGCGTTGCGCGCCGGGCGGACGATCACCACACCGCCCGACAGGCCCTTGCCGACGTAGTCGTTGGCGTCACCCTCCAGGCGCAGCGTGATGCCGCGCGGCACGAAGGCGCCGAAGGACTGGCCCGCCGAACCGTTGAAGGTGACGTCGATGGTGCCCTCGGGCAGGCCCTCGCCCCGGTAACGCTTCGTCACCTCGTGGCCGAGCATGGTGCCGACCGTCCGGTTGACGTTGCGGATCGGGAGCTGGATCCGGACCGCGTCGCCGCGCACCAGGGCGTCCTCGGCCAGCTCGATCAGCTGGTTGTCGAGCGCCTTGTCCAGCGCGTGGTCCTGCGTGGTGGTGTTGTGCAGCGCGGCGCCCTCGGGCAGCTCCGGCACGTGGAACAGCGGGGCCAGGTCGAGACCGGCCGCCTTCCAGTGCGTGATCGCCTCGGCGGCGTCGATGTGCTCGGCGTGGCCGACCGCCTCCTCGATGGTGCGGAAGCCCAGCTCGGCCAGGATCTCCCGGACCTCCTCCGCGATGAACTCGAAGAAGTTCACCACGAACTCGGGCTTGCCGGAGAAGCGCTCGCGCAGCACCGGGTTCTGGGTGGCGACGCCGACCGGGCAGGTGTCCAGGTGGCAGACCCGCATCATGATGCAGCCGGAGACCACCAGCGGCGCGGTCGCGAAGCCGAACTCCTCGGCGCCCAGCAGGGCGGCGATGACCACGTCGCGGCCGGTCTTGAGCTGACCGTCCGTCTGGACCACGATCCGGTCCCGCAGACCGTTCAGCAGCAGGGTCTGCTGGGTCTCGGCGAGGCCGAGCTCCCAGGGGCCGCCCGCGTGCTTGAGGCTGGTCAGCGGCGAGGCGCCGGTGCCGCCGTCGTGGCCGGAGACCAGCACCACGTCCGCGTGCGCCTTGGAGACGCCCGCCGCGACCGTGCCCACGCCGACCTCGGAGACCAGCTTCACGTGGATGCGGGCCGCCGGGTTGGCGTTCTTCAGGTCGTGGATCAGCTGCGCCAGGTCCTCGATCGAGTAGATGTCGTGGTGCGGCGGCGGCGAGATCAGGCCGACACCCGGGGTGGAGTGCCGGGTCCTGGCGACCCACGGGTAGACCTTGTGGCCGGGCAGCTGACCGCCCTCACCGGGCTTGGCGCCCTGGGCCATCTTGATCTGGATGTCGTCCGCGTTCACCAGGTACTCGGAGGTGACGCCGAACCGGCCGGAGGCGACCTGCTTGATCGCCGAGCGGCGGGCCGGGTCGTACAGGCGCTCCGGGTCCTCACCGCCCTCACCGGTGTTGGACTTGCCGCCGAGCTGGTTCATCGCGATGGCCAGCGTCTCGTGCGCCTCCATCGAGATGGAGCCGTACGACATGGCGCCGGTGGAGAACCGCTTGACGATCTCGGAGACCGGCTCGACCTCGTCGATGGAGATCGGCGCCCGGCCGAGGCCGTTGAACTTGAACAGGCCGCGCAGCGTCATCAGCCGCTCGGACTGCTCGTTCACCCGCTCGGTGTACTGCTTGAAGATGTCGTAGCGGCGCGACCGGGTGGAGTGCTGCAGGCGGAACACCGTGTCCGGGTCGAACAGGTGCGGCTCGCCCTCGCGGCGCCACTGGTACTCGCCGCCGATGTCCAGCGCGCGGTGCGCGGCGGAGATGCCGGAGGCCGGGTACGCCTTGGCGTGGCGCGCGGCCACCTCCTTGGCGATCTCCGGCAGGCCGATGCCGCCGAGCTTGGTGGTGGTGCCGGAGAAGTAGGTGTCCACGGTCTGCTGGTCGAGGCCGATGACCTCGAATACCTGGGCGCCGCGGTACGAGGCCACGGTGGAGATGCCCATCTTGGACATCACCTTCAACACGCCCTTGCCGAGCGCCTTGATCAGGTTCTTGATGGCCTTCTCGGCCTCGATCCCGGTCAGGAAGGTGCCCTGCTCGACCAGGTCCTCGACCGACTCCATCGCCAGGTACGGGTTGACCGCTCCGGCGCCGTAGCCGATCAGCAGCGCGACGTGGTGCACCTCGCGGACGTCACCGGCCTCGACGATCAGCGACATCCGGGTGCGCTGCTTGGTCCGGATCAGGTGGTGGTGCACGGCGGAGGTGAGCAGCAGCGACGGGATCGGCGCGTGCTCGGCGTCCGAGTGACGGTCCGACAGCACGATGATCCGGGCGCCGTCGGCGATCGCCGCGTCGGCCTCGGCCGCGATCGCCGCCAGCCGGGCGGCCAGCGCCTCGCCGCCGCCGGAGACCTTGTACAGGCCCGACAGCGTGACGGCCTTCAGGCCCTGCTGGTCGCCGTCCGCGTTGATGTGGATCAGCTTGGCGAGCTCGTCGTTGTCGATCACCGGGAAGCTCAGGCCGACCGACCGGCAGTGCGCCGCCTCGGCGACCAGCAGGTTGCCCTCCGGGCCGAGGTTGCTGAGCAGGGAGGTGACCAGCTCCTCCCGGATCGCGTCCAGCGGCGGGTTGGTGACCTGGGCGAACAGCTGGATGAAGTAGTCGAAGAGCAGCCGGGGCTTCTCGGAGAGCGCGGCGATCGGGCTGTCGGTGCCCATCGAACCGAGCGCCTCACCACCGGACTTCGCCATCGGGGCCAGGATGACCCGCAGCTCCTCCTCGGTGTAGCCGAAGGTCTGCTGACGGCGCGTCACCGAGGCGTGGGTGTGGTGGATGTGCTCGCGCTCGGGCAGCTTGCCGAGCTCGATCTGACCCGCCGCGACCCACTCCTGGTACGGGTGCTCCTCGGCCAGCTGGGCCTTGAGCTCCTCGTCCTCGACGATCCGCCCCTCGGCGGTGTCGATCAGGAACATCTTGCCGGGCTGCAGGCGGCCCTTCTTGACCACCTTCTCCTGGTCGATGTCGAGCACGCCGACCTCGGAGGAGAGCACCACCAGACCGTCCTCGGTGACCCAGTACCGGGCCGGCCGCAGGCCGTTGCGGTCGAGCACCGCGCCGATCTGGGTGCCGTCGGTGAAGGTCACACAGGCCGGGCCGTCCCAGGGCTCCATCAGGTTGGAGTGGTACTGGTAGAACGCCCGGCGGGCCGGGTCCATGGTGGCGTGGTTCTCCCACGCCTCCGGGATCATCATCAGCACCGAGTGCGGCAGCGAACGGCCGCCCAGGTGGAGCAGCTCCAGCACCTCGTCGAACGAGGCCGAGTCCGAGTGGTCCGGGGTACAGATCGGGAAGATCCGGCTCAGGTCGCCGGGGATCAGGTCGGTGGCGAGCTGGGACTCGCGCGCCGTCATCCAGTTCCGGTTGCCCTTGACCGTGTTGATCTCGCCGTTGTGCGCGACGAAGCGGTACGGGTGGGCGAGCGGCCAGCTCGGGAAGGTGTTGGTGGAGAACCGGGAGTGCACCAGACCGATCGCGGAGGCGTACAGCCGGTCCGAGAGGTCGGGGAAGAACGGCTCCAGCTGGCCGGTGGTCAGCATGCCCTTGTAGACGATGGTGCGGGCGGAGAGCGAGGGGAAGTACACCCCGGCCTCCCGCTCGGCACGCTTGCGCAGGACGAAGGCGACCCGGTCCAGCGTGATGCCGGTCTGCCCGCCGCCGGCCACGAAGATCTGCCGGAACCGGGGCATCACCGAGCGGGCGGTGGCGCCCAGCAGGTCCGGGGTGACCGGCACGTCGCGCCAGCCCAGGACGGTGAGGTCCTCCTCGGCGGCGATCGCCTCGATCTGCGCGGCGGCCGCGGCGGCGGCCGCGTCCTCGTCCGGCAGGAAGGCGATGCCGACGGCGTAGGAGCCGGCCGCCGGGAGCTCGAAGGAGACCTTGGAGCGCAGGAACGCGTCCGGGACCTGGGTCAGGATGCCCGCGCCGTCACCGGAGTCCGGCTCGGCGCCGGTGGCGCCCCGGTGCTCCAGGTTGCGCAGCACCGTGAGGGCCTGGTCAACGATGGTGTGGTCGGCGATGCCGGTCAGCGTGGCGACGAAACCGACGCCGCAGGCGTCGTGCTCGTTACGCGGGTCGTACAGGCCCTGAGCAGTGGGTCGCGCATCCGGAACGAGCGCGTAGGGCCGGGCTGCGGCCTGCTCGGGCTCGTTGGCGGAGTGCATGGATGCAGACAGCATCGGCTCTCCCGTCGTCGTCTCTGGCAAGGTGCTTGTTGCAGTAGGGACGACGTTGGCCCTCTTGCGATTTCGTGCAGGTTACATGATGCCGGACATCCCGAAAAGTGGAATGTCACGTCCAGATGGCGGACAAGGTGCCCAGGTCACGGGCTATTACCGGCTAGTAACAGAGCTGGCGGGAGGCGAACGCTCGTCCGCATGCTCCCACCAGTGTGCCCCCTGCCGTCGGGAGCGAAACAGGGGCGTAATGCCCCGTCCACATCCTGAGAAGGTCCCCCCTGCGAATCCTT
Source organism: Kitasatospora sp. NPDC101801 (assembly GCF_044766665.1). Lineage (NCBI taxonomy): Bacteria > Bacillati > Actinomycetota > Actinomycetes > Kitasatosporales > Streptomycetaceae > Kitasatospora > Kitasatospora sp. NPDC101801. The sequence continues at coordinate 49,706 of NZ_JBIWML010000026.1, read as the reverse complement.
CTCCGATCACCGAGCGCGGCATGAGATTCTGCGGCCTCGCCCTGAATCAGCCGGGATCAGTACAGGTCCGGCTGGTGATCCATGTGGGGAAGGTCATATTCATACAGTGTCAGGTCGGTGACCCGGTCAGCCGACCTGGCCGCCGATCAGCGCGCCGAGCAGATAGGTGACCGCGGCGGCGGCCGAACCCAGCAGCAGCTGCCGCAGGCCGCTGTACCACCAGCTGCGGGCGGTCACCCGGGCCACCACCGCACCGCACAGGAACAGCCCGGCCAGCGCGAGCAGCAGTGCCGGCAGCAGCGAGGTGGCGCCGAGCAGGTACGGCAGCAGCGGGAGCAGCGCGCCGAGCGCGAAGCACCCGAACGAGGACACCGCGGCCACCGTCGGGGACGGCAGGTCGTGCGGGTCCACCCCGAGCTCCTCCCGGGCGTGCACCTCCAGCGCCTGCTCCGGGTCGGCGGTGAGCTGCCGGGCCACCTCACGGGCCAGCTCGGGCTCGACGCCCCGGGAGATGTACAGCTCCGACAGCTCGGCCAGCTCGCCCTGCGGGTTGCGGCGCAGCTCCAGCCGCTCGACCTCGATCTCGGCCTCCACCAGCTCGCGCTGGGAGGCCACCGAGGTGTACTCACCGGCCGCCATCGAGCAGGCACCCGCCGCAAGGCCCGCCAGGCCGGTGATGATCACCGTGCTGGTACTGGCCGCGCCGCCGACCACGCCGGTCATCAGCGCGAAGTTGGAGACCAGCCCGTCCATCGCGCCGAACACCGCCGGCCGGAGCCAGCCGCCGTTGACGTCCCGGTGGTGTCCCTCGGCGGGGACGCGAGGCATCGGGTTGTCCTCGGCGATCGGTTCGGCGATGGTCACGGTCACTGCGTGGGCCCCCAGTACGGCGTGCTGCGAAATCTCCTGACGTCCTGAAAGGTAGTCCGATGAAACGATCGTTTCCAGCAAAGTAAGGCTGTCCGAACAGCACTTCGGCCGCCCGCACCGGGACGGTGCAGGGCGGCCGAGGAATCGGGAGTCAGCAGCTCAGGAAGGTTTTCCCGGCTCCGGGTCGGTCGGCGTGGCCGGGTCCTCCGGCCGCTCGGTTCCGGTGGAGACGGACTCCGGCCCGGACAGCGTCAGTTCGCCGACGTGCGCGGCCGGGTCGATCGAGTCCGGGGCCTCCCGGCCGGGGCGCTTCCTCCCGACGATCACCAGGTAGGCGATGGCACCGAGGAAGGTCACGACCGCGGTCCACTCGTTCAGCCGCAGGCCGAGCACGTGGTGCGCCTCGTCGATCCGCAGGTCCTCGATCCAGAACCGGCCGACGCTGTAGGCGGCGACGTAGACCGCGAAGGCCCGGCCGTGGCCGAGGGTGAACCGCTTGTCCGCCCAGATCACCAGCAGCGCGACGCCGACGCACCAGAGCGACTCGTACAGGAAGGTCGGGTGGAAGACCCCGTCCACCACCGAGCCGTCCGGCTCCACCTTGTGGATCTCCAGACCCCAGGGCAGGTCGGTGGCCCGGCCGTACAGCTCCTGGTTGAACCAGTTGCCCCAGCGGCCGCAGGCCTGGGCCAGCGCGATGCCGGGGGCGATCGCGTCGGCGTAGGCCGGCAGCGGGACGCCCCGGCGGCGGGCGCCGATCCAGGCACCGACCGCGCCGAGCGCGATCGCGCCCCAGATGCCGAGGCCGCCCTCCCAGATCTTGAAGGCGTTCCACGGGTTCTTCCCGTCACCGAAGTACAGCTGGTGATCGGTGATCACGTGGTAGAGACGGCCGCCGACCAGGCCGAACGGCACCGCCCAGACGGCGATGTCACCCACGGTGTGCTTGGCACCGCCCCGGGCGACCCAGCGCTTGCTGCCGAGCCAGACGGCCACGACGACACCGATGATGATGCAGAAGGCGTAGGCGCGAAGCGGGACGGGCCCCAGATGGAGGACCCCCCGCGACGGGCTCGGAATGTATGCGAGATCCATGGCAGGGTCGACGCTACCGGACCCCGCCCGACACTCCGGCACCGCGCGGGGTCACAGCTTTCGAACGTTCGGCGTCAGGGTGCCGGGGTGGCGCCGGTGACGGTGCCCAGCGGCTTGCCCGCGTTGGCCGCGTCCACCCACTTCGCCAGGTTCTCCGGGGAGATCTGCTCCTCGCCGTTCTTCGGGTAGATCGGCGTGCCGTTGAGCAGCACGGTCGGCGTCGACTTGTAGCCGGACTTGTCGAAGTCCTGCTGCACCGCGGACACCCAGCCCGCGTACTTGTTGTCGTTGACGCAGCTCTCGAAGCCCGAGCCGTCCAGCCCGGGCACCTGCTTGGCCAGGTCGATCAGGGTGCTCTTGTTGCCGAAGGAGTCGGTGGTCTCGTCCGGCTGGTTCTTGTACAGCACGTCGTGGTACTCGCGGAACTTGCCCGCGTCCTGGGCGCAGGCCAGCGCGTTGGCGCCGTACTTGGAACCCTTGCCGCCGAGCGAGCGGTCGATGAACGAGACGATGTGGTAGTTCCCGTAGAGCTTGCCCTGGTTCTCCAACTGGTTGACCGTGGTGGCGAATTCACGCTCGAAAGTGCCACAGGCCGGGCAGCGCGGGTCCTCGTAGACGGTCAGCACCGAGGGTGCGTTGGCCGGGCCGTCCGGGATCACCAGGTTCTTGTCGCCGATGGTGCCGGCCGGGTGCGCGACCGGGGTGTCCGGCTTGGAGCGCTGGTTCTGCACCACCACGCCGGTGATCACGCCCGCCGCGATCACCGCGAGCACCACCCCGCCGATGACCAGCTTCTTCTTCCGCTTCGAACGGGCCTCGTCGGCGGCCCGCTCCTCCAGCATCCGCTCGCGGGCGGTGCGCTTGCCTTCTCGGTTCTTCTCACTCATAGCTCGGTACGTCCAAGGTGGGGGCCGGTGGGTTCGGTGGCGGCTGTCGGTCCGTCAAGCGCTCAGCCAGGCATCGGCCGAGAGCTTGGTCCGGGGCCGGTACACCAACCACGCGGCCAGCAGCAGGAAGCCGCTGTCGCGCAGGATCTCCTGCAGGTACTCGGTCTGCGAGGAGTCGACCGCGCCGCCGCCGCCGAAGCAGCCGCAGTCGATCGAGATGCCACGGGCCCAGGCGGAGCTGATGCCGCCGATGAAGGTGAGCAGCAGCAGGGCCGAGATCCCCGCGACGATCCGCGTCCCGAGACCGATCAACAGCAGCAGGGCGAGGGCCAGTTCGAGGAACGGCAAGCCGTACCCGACCGGCTTGACCAGCGACTCGGGCAGGATCTCGTACGCCCGCACGGCCTGCGCCGCCTCCGCCGGATCGGCCACCTTGGCCAGCCCGGCCCAGGCCCAGACCACGGCCAGGCCGATCCGGGCCGCCAGCCCGAACCACTCCCCCGGCGCGCCGTCGACCGCGCGGCGCAGCGCCCCGCGCTCCGGCGCGGCGGCGGTCTGCTGACTGGCCATCGGGTCCTCCCCCTCGGTACGTCCCTGGCGTGGTGCTCCTCACGCTTCCTGATGAACCGTAGGGGATGAATGGCGGTTACTCCACATTCGCGCATTAAGCCGAATGAGTGATGAAATGAGGACAGATGTCCGATCTGGCGCCCGCCCTGATCGGACGTCAGCGCGGCGGACCGCAGTGCACCGCGTCCGCCACCCGGCTGAGCGACGGCCGCCCGTCGTGCTGCGACCGCCCGGCCCGCACCACCGAATCCAACCTGGCCGCCTGGCTGCACACGTACGCGTCCCGCTCGGCCCGCTCCACCCCGCGCTGGGCCAGCACCGGACCGACCACCGCCTCCGCACCCAGCGTCGCACCGAGCACCAGGGCGGCGGCGGCGGCCCGCAGCAGGACGGCTCGCTGAAGACAGGGCACTTGGCGGACTCCTTCAGTCGGGGAACGAGTCGTACAGCACACGAACTCGTCCCTCCACTCAACGCCACCCAACCGCCCCCGATGCGTCAACCCCCCACACTTCACCCGGACGGCGGGCCCGGGCCCGGGCAGACGCGCAGCCGGCACCCGCCAGGGGCTCGGGGCTGTGCTGATGTGCGGCTCCGCCGCGCGGGCGACGCCGAATTTTTGCAGGTGCTTCGGCAACTACGGTCAGGGGCTCGAGGCTGTGCTGATGTGCGGCTCCGCCGCGCGGGCGACGCCGAATTTTTGCAGGTGCTCCGGCAGCTACGGTCAGGGGCTCGAGGAACTGCGACGCCGGCCCCGGAAAAGGTGATCCGTACAGGGGCGGTCAGGCGCTTTCGCAGTGACCCGAGCGCCGGACCTCCTCGCCCACGCGGCCCAGCCGCACACCGGCAGCGCCCCGAGCCGCCTGGACCGTAGAACCTGGAGTGCCTGCCTACCTGCGGCGGACGCCCTCGGCCAGTTCGGCGGCGAGCCCGCGTACGGCGGCGAGCCCGGCGGCTTCGTCGGCCGCGTCCAGGATCCGCTGGACGAACGCGGAGCCGACGATCACCCCGTCCGCGAAGCCGGCCACCTGGGCCGCCTGGTCGGCGTTGGAGACGCCGAGCCCGACGCAGACCGGCAGGTCGGTGGTGGCCCGGGTGCGGGCGACCAGGTCCTCGGCGAGGTTGCCGACGGCCGCCCGGGTGCCGGTCACGCCCATCACGGCGGCCGCGTAGACGAAGCCGGAACCGGCCGCCGTGACCTCCGCGAGGCGCGGGTCCTTGCTGCTCGGGGCGACCACGAAGACGGTGTCGAGACCGTGCTCGCCCGCCGCCTTGCGCCACTCGTCGGACTCCTCGACCGGCAGGTCGGGCAGGATCACGCCCGCGCCCCCGGCCGCCGCCAGCTCCGCGGCGAACCGGGCCACGCCGAAGCGCTCGACCGGGTTCCAGTACGTCATCACCAGCACCGCCGTGCCGGGGTGCGCGGCGGTCGCCTCGGCCACCGTCCGCAGCACGTCGGTGATCCGGACCCCGCCGCGCAGCGCGATGTCGTCGGCGGTCTGGATGGTCGGACCGTCCAGCACCGGGTCGGAGTGCGGCAGGCCGACCTCGACCACGTCGCAGCCGCCCTCGATCAGCGCCTTGACCGCGGCGATGCCGCCGTCGACGGTCGGGAAGCCGGCCGGCAGGTAGCCGATCAGGGCCGCCCGGTGCTCGCTCTTCGCGGCGGCCAGCACCGCGCTCAGCTTCGAAGCCATGGTCACTTACCCCCGTTGTTCTGGTCGTACAGGCCGAAGTACTGGGCGGCGGTGTGCATGTCCTTGTCGCCACGGCCGGAGAGCGACACCAGGATGGTGGCCTCCGGGCCCAGCTCGCGGCCGAGCACCAGCGCGCCGGCCAGCGCGTGCGCGCTCTCGATCGCCGGGATGATGCCCTCGGTGCGGGACAGCAGCCGCAGCGCCTGCATCGCCTGGTCGTCCGTCACCGGGCGGTACTCGGCCCGGCCGGTGTCCTTCAGCCAGGCGTGCTCGGGGCCGACGCCGGGGTAGTCCAGACCGGCCGAGATCGAGTGCGACTCGATGGTCTGGCCGTCCTCGTCCTGGAGCACGTACGTGCGCGAGCCGTGCAGCACGCCGGGGTCGCCCTTGGTCAGGGTGGCCGCGTGCCTGGGGGTGTCCACGCCTTCGCCGGCCGCCTCGCAGCCGATCAGCCGGACGCCCGCGTCCGGGATGAACTCGTGGAAGATGCCCATCGCGTTGGAGCCGCCGCCGACACAGGCGACCACCGCGTCCGGGAGCTTGCCGGTGCGCTCCAGCACCTGCTCGCGGGCCTCGATGCCGATCACCCGGTGGAAGTCGCGGACCATCGCCGGGAACGGGTGCGGGCCGGCCACCGTGCCGAACAGGTAGTGGGTGGAGTCGACGTTGGCGACCCAGTCCCGGAACGCCTCGTTGATGGCGTCCTTGAGCGTGCGGCTGCCGGAGGTCACCGGGATCACCTCGGCGCCCAGCATCCGCATCCGGGCCACGTTGAGCGCCTGGCGCTCGGTGTCGACCTCGCCCATGTAGATGGTGCAGTCGAAGCCGAACAGCGCGCAGGCGGTGGCGGTGGCCACGCCGTGCTGGCCGGCCCCGGTCTCGGCGATGATCCGGGTCTTGCCCATCCGGCGGGTCAGCAGCGCCTGGCCCAGCACGTTGTTGATCTTGTGCGAGCCGGTGTGGTTCAGGTCCTCGCGCTTGAGCAGGATCCGCGCCCCGCCCGCCTCGGCGGAGAACCGGTGCACATCGGTGAGCGGGCTCGGCCGCCCGGTGTAGTCCTTGAGCAGCGCGTCGAGCTCGGCCGCGAAGGCCGGGTCGGCCTTGGCCTTCTCGTACTCCTCGGCGACCTGCTCGACGGCGGCGACCAGCGCCTCCGGGATGAAGCGGCCGCCGTACGCGCCGAAGTAGCCCCGCGCGTCGGGGACCTGAACGCCGGGCAGGTAGTCCTTTTCGGACATGGCTGTAGTCCTCGTGATTGGTGAATGACCGTCAGGAACGTGGCACGGCTGTGCTCAGCCGTTCGTCCTGCGCCATCGGCGGCCCTGCACCTGCCCGGGCTCGCAGCCGATCACGTACCGCACCCGCCGCCCCAGCACCCGGCGCGCGGGCGCGCGGCAGCCGCGCGGGCGGCAGCCGGGAGCGAGACGGGCACTCATCGGTCGGTCAGCCCCGTCCGTTGTTGCGCAGCGCCGGGTGGGCACCGGCGGCCACCAGGTCGGCCACGGCCGCCTTCGGGTCCTTGCCGGTCACCAGCGACTCGCCCACCAGGACGGCGTCCGCACCCAGGTTGGCGTACGCGATCAGGTCGTGCGGGCCGCGCACCCCGGACTCGGCGACCCGGACGACGTGCGCCGGGATGGCGTCCACCACGTTGCCGAAGGTGTTCCGGTCGACCTCGAGGGTCTTCAGGTTGCGGGCGTTGACGCCGATGATCCTCGCTCCGGCGTCCACCGCTCGGGCGATCTCCTCCTCGTCGTGCACCTCGACCAGTGGCGTGAGCCCGATCGACTCGGCCCGCTCGATCAGCGAGACGAGCGCGGGCTGGTCCAGGGCCGCCACGATCAGCAGCGCGAGGTCGGCGCCGTGGGCGCGGGCCTCCCAGAGCTGGTAGGCGGTGACGATGAAGTCCTTGCGGAGCACCGGGGTGTCGACCGCGGCCCGGACGGCGTCCAGGTCGGCCAGCGAACCGCCGAAGCGGCGCTGTTCGGTCAGCACACTGATCGCGGCGGCACCGCCGGCCGCGTAGTCGAGCGCCAGGGCCGCCGGGTCGGCGATCGCCGCCAGGGCTCCCTTGGACGGGCTGGAGCGCTTGACCTCGCAGATCACCCGGATGCCGTCGCCACGCAGCGCGGCAACGCCGTCCTTGGCGTCGGGAGCCTTGGCGGCCAGCTCCTTGAGCTGGTCCAGGGAGACCCGGGCCTGTCGCTCGGCGAGGTCCTCGCGGACCCCGTCGATGATCTCGTCGAGCACACTCACGCGGGCGCCCCCATCGTTCTGCCGGGCGGTCGCCCGGCTAGTCGGGTGAAACACCGCGGGTACGAACCGGACCGGACCTGTGCAGGTCCGGTGCTGATCTGCCCCCGTCGGCCTCTCGATGGTATCGGGCGCAGGGGGCGCGAACCGCATCCGCCCGGCGCGCGTCTCGCGGAGCGGACCGGCGTACACGCCGGGGAGCTACACCACGGGGGGTGCCAGCCCGGCTCCGGCCGGGAGGTTGCGCAGCACCATGAACAGCCCGAGGACCAGCAGCAGCAGGACGGTGCGGGCCGCGCCGAAGCCGATCCGGGGGGCCTTCGCCCCGGTCAGGGCGGCCCACAGCCAGCCCACCCAGAGCACCGCCCCGACCACGGCCAGCACCACCACCAGCAGGTTGTCGTGCACCGCCGCGGTCAGGTAGCCGTGGGACAGCGCGTGCACGGCCCGCAGGCCGCCGCAGCCGGGACACCACCAACCGGTGGCCGAGAGCACCGGGCAGGTCGGATAGTGGCCGGGCGTGTTCGGGTCCACCGCCGCCACGTACAGGGTCGGCAGGCCGACCGCCACCAGGGCGGCCAGCGGGCGGGCCAGGCGGCGCAGCGGGGAGGGCGGTACGGGCGAGGCGCTGGGCTGCGGTGCGGCGTTCACACCGCCGATTCTGCCCCGGCCGCCGGGGCCCACCCCTCAGGCAGGCGCGCGTGTCATGCGGCAGGGAGCGGCCGGCGCTGCGCGCGCCGGCCGCTCCCTGCCGTCCGGCGAAGAGTCAGACCCCGGCCGTGACCGCCTGGCGGGCGGCCGTCTCCTCGGGGGTGTAGAAGTGCGGGCTGGGCTGCTTGCCCATGCCCGCCATGGCCATCGCCTTACCGACGATGCCACCGAGGACCACGACACCCAGGCCCACGAAGAAGAGCCAGATCGCGGGAATGATCATGGCGACGCCGCTGACCGTGAAGCCGATGAAGGCGATGGTCGAGCCGGTCCAGGCGGCGGGGGTGTTGCCGTGCGCTGCTGCCGACATCTGATGGTGCTCCTTGGTTCTCCGGGGCCCGGCCGGGCTGCGAACGCCCGTCGGGTTTACCTGTCCATTGTGCCGGGCGCTGACGTCCGACCCCAAGCGGGGGCCTCCGTTTCAGCTCGGGTCCTCACCGCGGTCCAGTGCCTGCCACAGCTCGGCCGGGGTCCCGCCGCTCTTCGCCTGCGGCGCGGCCCTGCGCACCGGGGCGTCGTACCGGCTGCCCATCGCGGGCCAGTCCCGGCCGGACCGCACCGTGAGCAGCCCGGCGACGGCCAGCAGCAGACCGCCCAGCGCGGCCACCCAGGGCCAGACCGAGTGGCTCACCTGATCCGCCTGGGCGCTCACCAGCGCGAGCTTCCTGGCCGCCTCGCCGTGCAGCGCACCGGCGTCGGTCGCCCCGAGCACCGCCGCCAGGGCGGCCCCGAGCCCGGCCAGCGTCACCAGCCCGCCGACCACCAGCTTGCCGACCCCCCGCACCGCGAAGACCGCCACCGCCGACGCCAGCCCGACCAGCGCCAGGCCGCCCGGCAGCCCCGACACCGCGCTCCCGGTCACCTCGACCGCCAGCCCCCCGGCCGTCCCGGTCGCCCACACCCGGCTCGCGGCGGTCAGCACCAGCACCGCCCCGAGCACGGTCAGCAGCAGCATCACGCCGAGGCTCCGGCGGCTGTTCTTCTTCGCCGGCCCGGTCTCGGCGGCGGGCTCGGCGGTACGGGGCGAGGGAAGCGAGGTCACCCGTCCACTATCCCTGACCGCACGACCGGGCCCGCGCCGGGGTCTGGCGCTCGCTGCGCAGCGTGTTGGCGGTGGCGACGGCGCGGAGGACGGCGGCGGCCTTGTTCCGGCACTCGGTGTCCTCGGAGTGCGGGTCGGAGTCGGCGACCACGCCCGCGCCGGCCTGGACGTAGGCGGTGCCGTCGCGGAGCAGGGCGGTGCGGATGGCGATCGCGGTGTCGGAGTCGCCGGCGAAGTCCAGGTAGCCGACGCAGCCGCCGTAGAGGCCGCGGCGGGTGGGTTCGAGCTCCTCGATGATCCGCATCGCGCGGGGCTTGGGGGCGCCCGAGAGGGTGCCGGCCGGGAAGCAGGCGGTCAGCACGTCGAAGGCCGAACGGCCCGCCGCCACCTGGCCGGTGACGGTGGAGACGATGTGCATCACGTGGCTGTAGCGCTCGACCGACATGAAGTCGACCACCTCGACGCTGCCGGGCTCGCAGACCCGGCCGAGGTCGTTGCGGCCGAGGTCGACCAGCATCAGGTGCTCGGCCCGCTCCTTGGGGTCGGCGAGCAGCTCGGCGGCCAGCTCGGCGTCCTCGTGCGGGGTGGCGCCCCGGTGCCGGGTGCCGGCGATCGGGTGCAGCATCGCCTGACCCTCCGTCACCTTGACCAGCGCCTCGGGGCTGGAGCCGACCACGTCGAAGCCGCCCTCGGCGGTGCCGTCCGGGCCGGGGAACCGGAACAGGTACATGTACGGGCTGGGGTTGGTGGTGCGCAGGACCCGGTAGACGTCCAACGCACTGGCCCGGCAGGGTGCTTCGAACCGCTGCGAGGGCACCACCTGGAACGCCTCGCCGGCCCGGATCCGCTCCTTCACCTCCTCGACCGCCGCCCGGTACGGGGCGCCGCCGAAGGGTGAGTGGGCGTCAACCGCCGTGGGGGTGAAGGTCGCCAGGCCCGGGTCGACCGGTCTGGCCAGGTCGGCCTGCATCCGGTCCAGCCGGGCGACGGCGTCGGCGTACGCCTCGTCCACGCCGCTGGCCAGGTCGTTGTGGTTGACCGCGTTGGCGATCAGCAGCACGGTGCCGTCGGCGTGGTCGAGCACGGCCAGGTCGGTGGCCAGCAGCATGGTCAGCTCGGGGAGCTTCAGGTCGTCCGGGGTGAGGTTCGGCAGCTTCTCCAGCCGGCGGACCACGTCGTACCCGAGGTAGCCGACCAGGCCGCCGGTGAGCGGCGGCAGCCCGTCGTCGGTGCGCCGGGGCGTGTGCAGGGCGTCCAGCGCGGCGCGCAGCACCTCCAGCGGGTCGCCGGTGGTGGGGATGCCGACCGGCGGGGCGCCGTGCCAGCGGGCGTTGCCGTCCGGGTCGGCGGTCAGGGTGGCGACGCTGTGCACGCCGACGAAGGAGTACCGGGACCAGTTGCCCTGCTCGGCCGACTCCAGCAGGAAGGTGCCCGGTCGCTCGTCGGCCAGGCTGCGGTACAGCCCGATGGGGGTGAGGCCGTCCGCGAGGAGCCGGCGGGTGACCGGGATGACCCGGGTGTCTACGGCGAGCTTGCGGAAGTCCTCAAGGTCCATCTGGCTTGGCACCGTTCGTCAGTTGGGGCGGGCAGGGACAGGTTAGCGAGCGAGCGGGAGCACGTCGGCGTCGAAGCAGGTCCGGTCGCCGGTGTGGCAGGCCGCGCCGACCTGGTCGACCTTGACCAGCAGGGTGTCGCCGTCACAGTCCAGCGCCACCTGCTTGACGTGCTGGAAGTGTCCTGAGGTGTCGCCCTTCACCCAGTACTCTCGGCGGCTGCGGCTCCAGTACGTGCAGCGGCCGGTGGTCAGGGTGCGGTGCAGCGCCTCGTCGTCCATCCAGCCGAGCATCAGCACCTCGCCGGTGTCGTACTGCTGGGCGACGGCCGGCAGCAGGCCGTCCTCGGTGCGCTTGAGCCGGGCGGCGATGTCCGGGGCGAGCGCGGTGCTGCCGGGGACGGCGGGATTGGTCGACATGGCGCCCATTGTGGCAGCTCAACCCCGCTCCCCCGGTACCGGCCGGGTCATCCCACCGGGCTCTCGCACCCCTGCGGCCAGACCACCTGTACGTAGAGCCCGGCCCGCTGGGCCGCCCGCACCACCTCGGCGGCGTGGCCCCCGGGGCGGCCGTCCCAGACCGCGATCAGCTCGTCCACCATCCCGACCAGGGCCCGGCAGGTGTCGTCGCCCAGTCCGCCCACCTCGACCGGGGCCAGCCGGTGCACCGCGTTCGCCCGGTTCATCAGCCGCTGCCTGCTCTGCCGGTCCTCGCCGGCGAACGCCCCGGCCCGGCCGGCCGTCGCCGACACGACCACCTCGACCTTGCCGCCGTGCTCCAGCACCGACTGGGCGAACCAGGTCTCGGGGCCCGTGGCGAGGCAGGTCACCCCGACCAGGTCGTAGCTGCCGAACGTGGTGACCAGTCGCCACAGCTCGCCCCGGACCAGCATCTCGCTCAGATCCGAGAGCCCCTCGTGCCCGACGATCCCAACTCGCATAACCAAAGACCCCAGTACCCGCTCAGGGCCGTGCCACGGCCAGCGTATACCCGGCCCGGGACCGGCTTCGCGGAGTGGCTGACGGGACGGGCCCGGACGGCCAGAATGGGCCCGGTCGGAACGAGGGGGTCGGGGATGAGACGGCGACGCGTGGTGGCCACGGCGGTGGTCCTGCTTCTGCTGGCGGCGGGCGCGGTGGTACTGCTCTGGCCCGGGCCGGACCGGGTGACCCCGGCACCGCCGCCGCCGACTTCGGCGGCGCCCTCTCCCTCGGCGTCGCCCTCGCCCTCGCCGAGCAAGGTGCTGCCGTACCTGTTCTTCCCGCCCGGGACGTGCCTGGACTACCAGCCGCTGAGCAAGACGGCCGCCCCGGCGGAGACCCGGCCCTGCGACCAGGTGCACGACGGCGAGGTGGTCGCCGACATCGTGCTGCCCGAGGGGCTGACCGCGGAGCCCGCGATCCAGCAGGCGATCACGGCCGCCTGCGAACCGCACCTGGTGGAGTGGGAGACCAGGCAGGGCGGCGGCGGCCCGTACTTCGGGCGCTACCTCGGACCCCGACTGGTGCACTACCAGGCCGGGTTCCGGGACGCGACCTGCGTCATGGCGGTCACCGACCGGCCGGGCGGACGGCGGCTGACGGGGCATCTGAAGGGGCTCGGGCCGAGCTAGTGCCGGGCTGCCCCGCCGCGTGGTTCGGTGCGTGCTCTCGGCGGGCCGGACGAAGGCCACGCGTAGCGGACCTGCTCGGGCCTTCGACCGGTACGGCCAGAGTGCGTGCCGAGCGGCGCGACGGGGCGAACCCTGCCGGGCCCGGCACTAGTTCGCGGCCGGGCCGGGCCGAGTAGGCTGGCCGCATGTCGAACTTCGCCCGGGCGGAACGCCAGCGGTTGACCGGACTCCTGCGCGCGGCCGGGCCGGAGGCGCCCACCCTCTGCACCGGGTGGACCACCCGTGACCTGGCCGCCCACCTGGTGCTGCGCGAGCGGCGGATGGACGCGGCGGCCGGGATCAGGATCGCCCCGCTGGCCGGGTGGACCGCCCGGGTCCAGGAGGGCTACCGGGCGCGCCCGTACGAGGAGTTGCTGCGGCTGTTCCGGACCGGGCCGTCCGCCTTCTCGCCGTTCTCGCTGCCCGGCGCGGACGAGGCGGCCAACGTGGTCGAGTACTTCGTGCACGCGGAGGACGTCCGGCGGGCCGGGGACGACTGGCGACCGGAGCCGCTCGGGCCCGAGCTGACCGAGGCGCTCTGGCGGCGGCTGCCGATGCTGGCCCGACTGGAGGCCGGCCGGAAGTCCCCGGCCCGGTTGGTGCTGCGGCGGCCGGACGGCCGGGCGGTGACGGTCACCCGGCGGACCGGGCCGACCGTCGAAGTGACCGGTGAGCCGGGCGAGTTGGTGCTGTTCGCGTTCGGCCGGGGCGAACGGGCGGAGGTCACGGCGGACGGGCCGCAGGAAGCGGTCGAGGCACTCCGGGTGGTACTGCCCTTCGAGTGACCGGGCGGACCGGACGCTGTAGGCAGGCGCTCTACTTTTTCCAGGCGCCCGAGCCCCTGGTGGTGCACCACGTGCGCCCGCGCGGCGGAGCCGCACCTCAGCAGGGCCCCGAGCCCCGGCGAGGGGTCAGCGGACAGGGTGGCCCGTGGTGCGGAGGGCTTCCTTGACCTGGCCGATGCGGAGGTCGCCGAAGTGGAAGACGCTCGCGGCCAGGACTGCGTCGGCGCCGGCGTCGACCGCGGGGGCGAAGTCGGCGAGACGGCCCGCGCCGCCGGAGGCGATCACCGGGACGGCGACGGTCTTGCGGACGGCGCGGATCAGGTCGAGGTCGTAGCCGTCCTTGGTGCCGTCCGCGTCCATCGAGTTGAGCAGGATCTCGCCCGCGCCCAACTCGGCCGCCCGGCCCGACCATTCGACCGCGTCCAGGCCCGTGCCGCGGCGACCGCCGTGGGTGGTGACCTCGAAGCCGGAGGCGGTCTCGGTGCCGGGCGGGCAGCGGCGGGCGTCGACCGAGAGGACCAGCACCTGGCGGCCGAACCGCCGGGCGATCTCCCGGATCAGCTCGGGGCGGGCGATCGCGGCGGTGTTGACGCCGACCTTGTCGGCGCCGGCCCGGAGCAGCTTGTCGACGTCCTCGACCGCCCGGATGCCGCCGCCGACGGTGAGCGGGATGAAGACCTGCTCGGCGGTGCGGCGCACCACGTCGTAGGTGGTCTCCCGGTCGCCGGAGGAGGCGGTGATGTCGAGGAAGGTCAACTCGTCGGCGCCCTCGGCGTCGTAGAGCTTGGCCATCTCGACCGGGTCGCCCGCGTCCCGCAGGTTCTGGAAGTTGACGCCCTTGACCACCCGTCCGTTGTCCACGTCCAGGCAGGGGATCACGCGTACGGCGAGGGTCATTGCGACAAACCTTCCAAGCTTCCGGCGAGCCCGGCGCGATAGGCGTCGAGCTCGATCTCGACCATCATCCGGGAGTCGATCAGGCCCTCCACCACGACCATGGTGGCGGCGGGCCGGGAATCGCCGAACAGGGCCTTGTGGGCGCGGCCGACCTCGTCGGCGTCCCGGACGTGGGTGATGTACATCCTGGTGCGGAACACGTCGTCCGCCGTCAGACCGTACGCGGCCAGGGCCTGCAGGCCGACGCCGAAGGCGGCGAGGGTCTGGTGGTACGGGTCGCCCTCGTGCTCGATCCGCCCGTCCACCCATGCGGTGGTGCCGGCCACGTGGACGTGGTCCCCGGCCGCCACGGCGCGTGAGTAGCCGAAGTCGTCCTCCCAGGGGGAGAATCCGGCGATCCTGCCACGTACGATCCGACGGTCCGTCACGACACGGCCTCCAGGGCCTCTTCGAGGGTGAACTTGCTCTCGTAGAGTGCCTTGCCCACGATCGCGCCCTCGACACCCTCACCGGTCAGGGTGGCGATCGCGCGCAGGTCGTCCAGCGAGGAGACGCCGCCGGAGGCGACCACGGGCCGGTCGGTGGCGGCGCAGACGTTGCGCAGCAGTTCCAGGTTGGGGCCGGTCAGGGTGCCGTCCCGGTTGACGTCGGTGACCACGTAGCGGGCGCAGCCCTCGGCGTCCAGGCGGGCCAGCACCTCGTAGAGGTCGCCGCCCTCGCTGGTCCAGCCGCGACCGCGCAGGGTGGTGCCGACCACGTCCAGGCCGACCGCGATCTTGTCGCCGTGCTCGGCGATCACCTTGGCGACCCACTCCGGCTGCTCCAGCGCGGCGGTGCCCAGGTTGACCCGGCGGCAGCCGGTGGCCAGCGCGGCGGCCAGCGAGGCGTCGTCCCTGATGCCGCCGGAGAGCTCGACCTTGAGGGTCATCTGCTCGCTCAGCTCGCGGATGATCTCGCGGTTGTCACCGGTGCCGAACGCGGCGTCCAGGTCCACCAGATGCAGCCACTCGGCGCCCGCGCTCTGCCAGGCCAGGGCGGCCGCCAGCGGCGTGCCGAAGGAGGTCTCGGTGCCGGATGCGCCCTTGACCAGGCGGACGGCCTGGCCGTTGCGGATGTCGACGGCGGGCAGGAGTTCGAGGCGGCTCATCGTGCAACTTTCCTGGTACGGAGGGGAGTTGTCAGAGGGTCTGGACCCAGTTGGTCAGCAGCGCGGCACCCGCGTCGCCGGACTTCTCCGGGTGGAACTGGGTGGCCCAGAGCGGGCCGTTCTCCACCGCGGCGACGAACGGCTGCCCGTGGGTGGCCCAACTGACCAGGGGCGCCCGGATGTTCTGGTTGGTGACCTCGAGCTCCCAGCGCCGCACCCCGTAGGAGTGCACGAAGTAGAACCGGGTCTCCGGGTCGAGCCCGGCGAACAGCCGGCTGCCCTCGGGGACGTCCACGGTGTTCCAGCCCATGTGCGGGACGATCGGCGCGTCCAGCGGCTCGACCGTGCCGGG
Source organism: Kitasatospora sp. NPDC101801 (assembly GCF_044766665.1). Lineage (NCBI taxonomy): Bacteria > Bacillati > Actinomycetota > Actinomycetes > Kitasatosporales > Streptomycetaceae > Kitasatospora > Kitasatospora sp. NPDC101801. The sequence continues at coordinate 34,196 of NZ_JBIWML010000026.1, read as the reverse complement.
CCACTCGTCGCAGCCGGCCGTCTCGACGCCGTGCTCGACGCCCTTCTCGAACAGGATCTGCATCCCGACGCAGATCCCCAGCACCGGGCGGCCACCGGCCAGTCGGCGGCCGATGATCTGCTCGCCGCGCACCGCCCTGAGACCGCGCATGCAGGCCTCGAAGGCGCCGACGCCGGGCACCAGCAGGCCGTCGGCGTCCAGCGCGGTCTGGAAGTCGGAGGTGACGGTGACGTTCGCACCGGTGCGCTCGACCGCGCGCTGGGCCGAGCGGAGGTTGCCCGAGCCGTAGTCGAGGACGACAACGTTCTTGGCCATCAGGGGAGTTCCTTCTTCAGAGGCGCATCAGGCCGGAGGCGAGGCAGAGCACGGCACCGATCGCGAGCACCGCGATCACACTCTTGGACTGCTTCTGCTTCCAGAACGAGAACACGCCGCCGGACAGGAAGAGCCCGGCGATGATCAGCAGCGTGGCGGTGTTGCTCACAGTGCACCCTTGGTCGAGGGAAGGATGCCGGCCGCGCGCGGGTCGCGCTCGGCGGCATAACGGAGTGCCCGGGCCAGCGCCTTGAACTGGCACTCCACGATGTGGTGGGCGTTTCGACCGTACGGTACGTGCACGTGCAGGGCGACGGCGGCCTGGGCCACGAAGGACTCCAGGATGTGCCGGGTCATCGTGGTGTCGTAGCTGCCGATCATCGGCGCCATGTTCTCCGGCTCGGTGTGCACCAGGTACGGGCGGCCGGAGAGGTCGACGGTGACCTGGGCGAGCGACTCGTCCAGCGGCACCGTGCAGTTGCCGAAGCGGTAGATGCCGACCTTGTCGCCGAGCGCCTGCCGGAAGGCGGCACCGAGCGCGAGGGCGGTGTCCTCGATGGTGTGGTGGGTGTCGATGTGCAGGTCGCCCTCGGTCTTGACGGTGAGGTCGAAGAGACCGTGGCGGCCCAGCTGGTCGAGCATGTGGTCGTAGAACCCGACGCCCGTGGAGATGTCGGTCTTGCCGGTGCCGTCGAGGTCGATCTCGACCAGGACCGAGGTCTCCTTGGTGGTGCGCTCAACGCGGCCGATGCGGGACATGAGGGTCAAAGCTCCTTGCTGACAAGACGGACGGCGTCCAGGAAGGCGTCGTTCTCGGCGGGGGTGCCGGCCGTGACGCGCAGCCACCCGGGTACGCCGTTGTCCCGGACCAGGACGCCCTGGTCGAGGATCGCCTGCCACACCGCGTGGGTGTCGGCGAAGCGGCCGAACTGGACGAAGTTGGAGTCGGAGTCGGTGACTTCGAGGCCGAGCCCGCGCAGCGCGTCGACCAGCCGGTCCCGCTCGGCCTTGAGCCGCTCGACGTAGCCGAGCAGCGTGTCGGTGTACTCCAGGCAGGCCAGCGCGGTCGCCTGGGTGACCGCCGACAGGTGGTACGGCAGCCGGACCAGCTGCACCGCGTCCACCACGGCGGCGTCGGCCGCCAGGTAGCCGAGCCGCAGCCCGGCGGCGCCGAACGCCTTGGACATGGTGCGGCTGACCACCAGGTTGGGGCGGCCCGCCAGCATCGGCAGCAGCGAGTCGCGGTGCGAGAACTCGACGTACGCCTCGTCCACGATCACCAGGCTCGGCCCGGCGGCCTGCGCGGCCTCGTACAGCGCGAGCACCACCTCGGCCGCGACGGCGGTGCCGGTCGGGTTGTTCGGCGAGCAGACGAAGACCACGTTCGGCCTCTGCTCGGCGATCACCGCCCTGGCCGCCTCCAGGTCGACGGTGAAGTCCTCGTTGCGCGGACCGGAGATCCAGTTCGTGCCGGTGCCCCGGGAGATCAGCGCGTGCATCGAGTACGAGGGCTCGAAGCCGAGCGCGCTGCGGCCGGGGCCGCCGAAGGTCTGCAGCAGCTGCTGGAGGATCTCGTTGGAGCCGTTGGCGGCCCAGACCTGATCCTGCGTCACCGGGTGCCCCGTGGTCCTGGTCAGGTAGGCCGCGAGCTCGGTGCGCAGCTCGACCGCGTCCCGGTCGGGGTAGCGGTTGAGGTTGCGGGCCGCCTCGGCCACCCGTTCGGCGATCCGGGCCACCAGCGGCTCGGGCAGCGGGTACGGGTTCTCGTTCGTGTTCAGCTGGACGGGCACGTCCAACTGCGGGGCGCCGTACGGGGACTGGCCGCGCAGCTCGTCCCGGATCGGCAGATCGTCGATGGTCGTCATGCGCCCGGAACCGTCCACTCGAACCGTGCCTTGACCGCGTCGCCGTGACCGGGCAGGTCCTCGGCGTTCGCCAGGTTGACCACGTGCGCGGCCACGTCGGCCAGCGCCTCGCGGGTGTACTCCACCACGTGGATGCCGCGCAGGAAGGACTGCACCGACAGACCGGACGAGTGGCAGGCACAACCTCCGGTCGGCAGTACGTGGTTGGAGCCGGCCGCGTAGTCCCCGAGCGAGACCGGGGCGTACGCGCCGATGAAGATCGCGCCCGCGTTGCGGACCTTGGCGGCGACCGCGCGGGCGTCCCTGGTCTGGATCTCCAGGTGCTCGGCGGCGTAGGCGTTCACCACCGCGAGGCCCTGCTCGACGTCGTCCACCAGCACGATGCCGGACTGCTTGCCGGTCAGCGCCTCGGTGACCCGCTCGCGGTGCTTGGTCCGGGCGACCTGCTCGACCAGCTCGGCCTCGACCGCCTCGGCCAGCGCGACCGAGTCGGTGACCAGCACCGAGGCGGCCATCGGGTCGTGCTCGGCCTGGCTGATCAGGTCGGCGGCCACCTCACGGGCGGACGCCGTGTCGTCGGCGAGCACCGCGATCTCGGTCGGACCGGCCTCGGCGTCGATCCCGATCCGGCCCTTGAGCAGGCGCTTGGCGGCGGCCACGTAGATGTTGCCCGGGCCGGTCACCAGGTTGACCGGGGCGCACTCCTCGGTGCCGTACGCGAACATCGCGACCGCCTGGGCCCCGCCCACGGCGTACACCTCGGTGACGCCGAGCAGGGCGCAGGCCGCCAGGATGGTCGGGTGCACGCTTCCGCCGAAGTCCCTCTGCGGCGGCGAGGTGACCGCGATGCCGGGCACGCCGGCCTCCTGCGCGGGCACCACGTTCATCACCACGGAGGACGGGTAGACCGCCAGGCCGCCCGGCACGTAGAGGCCGACCCGGTCGACCGGCACCCAGCGCTCGGCCACCGTGCCGCCGGGCACCACCTGGGTGATGTGGTCGGTACGGCGCTGCTCGCGGTGGACCAGCCGGGCGCGGCGAATCGACTCCTCCAGCGCGGCGCGCACCTTCGGGTCGAGGGTCTCCAGCGCGGCGGTGATCGCCTGCTCCGGGACCCGGGTGCTCTCCAGCGTCACGCCGTCGAACCGCTCGGTGATCTCGATCAGCGCCGCGACCCCGCGATGGCGTACGTCCTCGCAGATCGGCCGCACCTTCTCCAGGGCGGCTTCCACGTCGAACTCGGCACGGGGCAGCACGTCGCGAAGGTCCACGGAGGAACCGCGCAGGTCAATTCGAGAGATCACATCGCCCAGTGTAGGGAGTGGCCGGAACCCGAGGCCCCGCATTTCAGTCCGTGATACGAAAGGCGAGACAGTTCAAGATCTTGGGGGAGGCAGCGGTGCAGCAGCCGCCGGACGGCTGGACGCCGGTCGAGCAGGGGCTCTGGGAGGCGTTCCGCCAGGGCGAGGTGTACGACCTGCGCAGCTGGGACAGCAGCGTGGACCAGGTGAGCGGCCCGCACGACTGGCCCGCCGAGCGGTTCGTCCGGGCCGAGGTGCTGGCCACCCTGCTGCTCAACGGCCCCGACCCGGCGCCGGGCAAGGTCGCCGCGCTCAAGCTCAGCGGCGCCTACGTGACCGGCGCGCTACTGCTGGCCGGGGCCAGGATCGACCACTACATCGAGCTGCACGACTGCCGGTTCGAGAAGAAGATCCTGATGTCCGAGGCGCAGGCCGGCACCGTCCGGATGATCCGCTGCTGGATACCCCGGCTGGAGGCGTCCAGGCTGGCCACCGACGGTGACCTGCACCTGGCCCGGTGCGTGCTGCCGTTCGGGATGCGGCTCACCGACGCCAAGATCGGCACCGACCTGCTGCTCAACCAGGCCACCATCGGCGGCGACCGGTACGGCCGGGCGCTGGCCGCCGACGGGCTGACGGTGCAGCAGGACTGCGAGGCCGAACGGATCGACGTGCACGGCGAGCTGAGCCTGCGCACCGGCCGGATCGGCGGCCGGTTCTCGCTCCGCGGCGCCCGGCTGAAGGCCGCCGCCCCGGACCGGTACTGCCTCAACCTGGCGCACATCTCGGTCGGCAACACCATGTACCTGGGCGGCTCGCTGGACGGCGGCTGGGCCGGCTCGCACACCATCTACGGCGACGGCTACGGCGCCCCGATCCCGCCCGGCTCCCCCAGCACCCCGCTGCGGGCGTACGGCGGGGTCCGGCTGGTGGACGGGCGGTTCGAGAACGCGCTGCTGATCACCCACGCCGAGTTCCACCTGGCGGAGGGCCAGGAGCTCTCGCTGCGCCGGATCCAGACCCCCGAGCTCCGCTTCACCTGCCACACCCCGCCCACCGGCAAGGTCTCGCTCTCCCGGGCCAGGATCGGCAATCTGGTGGACAACCCGGCCAGCTGGCCGATGGACGGCCACGTCCGGATGACCGGCTTCACCTACGAGTCGCTCCGGCCCGACCGGCCGTTCAGCGTCCGCCAGCGGATCGCCTGGTTGGAGAGCGCCCTCGGCGAGTACCAGCCGGAGCCGTACGAGCAGCTGGCCACGGCGCTCCGCCGGGACGGCCGGGACGAGGACGCCCGCGAGGTGCTGTACGCCAAGCACCAGCGCCGGCGCTCCACGCTGCCGCTGCCCGGCCGGCTCTGGGGCCTGGTCCAGGACGCCGCCGTCGGGTACGGCTACCGCCCCGGGCGGGCCGCGCTCTGGCTGGTGCTGGCCTGGGCGATCGGCGCGCTGTACTTCTCCGAGCACGAGCCGGCCCCGCTGAAGGCGGACGAGCGGCCCACCTGGAACGCGCCGCTGTACGCCCTGAGCAAGGTCCTCCCGGTGGTGAACCTGGGCCCGGACGGCTGGAACCCGGACCGCACCGGCCAGTTCGTGGTGGCGGGCCTGGTGCTCTCCGGCTGGGTGCTCGCCACCACGGTGGTGGCGGGCGCGACCCGGATGCTCCAGCGCGGCTGAGCCGGGGCTCCGCCGCCCGGGCGTTCCGGCTGACGGGTAATCGGAACAGCGGTGGCCGTTGCTGAACTACGCTGTGCGCCGTGACTGAACGGCTCCCGATCTTCCCCCTCAACACGGTCCTGTATCCGGGCCTGGTGCTGCCGCTGCACGTCTTCGAGGAGAGGTACCGGCGGCTGGTGGGCGACCTGATGGCCCAGCCGGAGGACCGGCCCCGCCGGTTCGGGGTGCTGGCGATCAAGGACGGACGGGAGGTCGCGCCGGTCCGGGAGAACGAGGAGCCGGCCGGCCCGCTGGACGGACTCGGGACGGTGACCGGCGATCCGCTGGAGGCGCTGCACCACATCGGGTGCGTGGCCGACGTGGCCTCGGTGCAGGAGCAGCCGGACGGGCAGTACGAGCTGCTGGTGACCGGGACCACCCGGTTCCGGCTGCGCTCGGTCGACGTGACGGGGCCCTACCTGGTCGGCGAGGCCGAGCCGATCGAGGAGCAGACCGGCGAGGGCGCGGGCGCGCTGGCCGCCGGGGTCGAACGGGCCTTCCGGGCGTACCAGAAGCGGCTGGCCGGGGCCCGCGAGGTGAGCCTGACCGGGCAGCACGAGCTGCCGGACGATCCGCAGGTGCTGTCCTACCTGGTCGCCGCCGCCGCGATCCTGCCCACCCCGGTGAAGCAGTCGCTGCTGGCCTGCCCCGACACCGCGCAGCGGCTGACCACCGAGCTGGAGCTGCTCCGGCGGGAGAGCGCGGTGCTCGCCTGGCTCCCCTCGCTGCCCGGGGTGGAGCTGACCCGGCAGTCCTTCAGCCCGAACTGACGGAGGCTCGGCCCGATGGCCAAGAAGCAGCAGCGCGGTGGCGGCACCCCCGCGACGGTGGCCCTGGAGACGGCCGGGGTGGCCTTCACCGTGCACGCGTACCAGCACGATCCCGCCGCCGCCTCGTACGGCGGGGAGGCGGCCGAGCTGCTCGGCGTCCCGGCGGAGCGGGTGTTCAAGACCCTGGTCGCCGAGGTGGACGGAAAGCTGACGGTCGGCGTGGTCCCGGTCTCCGGGCAGCTCGACCTCAAGGCACTGGCCCAAGCGGTCGGCGGCAAACGGGCGACGATGGCCGACCCGGCGGCGGCCGAACGCAGCAGCGGCTACGTCCTAGGCGGCATCTCCCCACTCGGGCAGCGGCGACCGCTACGGACCGTCGTCGACGAGACGGCGCTCGCGCATCCGACGGTGTACGTCTCGGCCGGCCGCCGCGGCCTGGAGGTCGAACTGGCCCCGGCCGCCCTGGTCGCCCTGACCTCCGCAGCGGTCGCACCGATCGGTCGCTGACCGCCGCCCCGGGGTATCCACGGTCAGGGGCTCGGGGCTGCGCTCCAGGCAGGCGCTCAGCGGTCAACTACCCAGGGGCTCGGGGAACTGCGAGGAGATCTGGCGTTCGGGTCACTGCGAAAGTCCCTGACCACCTACGCAACGATCACCTTGCAAGGGCCGGCGTCGCAGTTCCCCGAGCCCCTGACCGTAGATGCCGAGCCACCTGTAAAAGGCCGGCTTCGCCCGCGCGGCGGAGCCGCCCATCAGCACAGTCCCGAGCCCCTGCTGGTGCACCACGTGCCGAAAGGTCGGCGTCGGTGCCTAGGCCTGTGGCTGCTGCCATTGGGGGCCGGCCCAGTAGGGCGGGGGGTCCTGTTCGCGTTTGCCGAAGGCGGCGGAGAGGGCGAGGAGGGTGACCATGGCGGCCATCGGCCAGACGAGCAGGGCGCCGTGGGCGCCCAGTTCGAGGGCGGCGCTGAACTCGACGCCCTGGCCGGCCTTCTTGGCGTTGGCGATCACGTCCGAATCGGGGCCGAGCCGGGTGCCGAGCTGCCAGGCCAGGGCGGAACCGGCCAGCCCGCCGAGCGCCAGGCCGGCCGCGACGGCGATGCCGCCGCCCCGGCGGCGGGTGAGCAGGAAGGCGGCCAGCGCGCAGAGGACACCTGCGGCCAGCGCGATCAGGGCGAAGGTGCCGTCCGCGCCGGCCCGCTGCTCGCCCTCGGGGTCGACGTACCGGATCGCGTCACTGCCGGCCACCAGCATCACCCGGGGTGCCAGCCAGAGCCAGAGCAGGCCGGCCGGCGCCCCGACCGCCACCCCGGCCAGGGTGGTGAGTGCGCCGATCCGCAGCTCGGGCCCGAGCGGGCGCCGTTCGCGGGCGGGCATCGGCGGCGGCAGGTACGGGTCCGGCTGCGCGGGGTACGCCGGGACGGAGTCCCGGGGCGGCTCGGCGGCGGAATCCGCAGGAGTGTTCGGTACGGTCACCGGGCCATCGTTTCACGACTGGCGCGTTCGAGGTCGAACACCGGGGGTCTCAGCGGGTGGCGGCCCGGCGGTAGGCCCAGGTCGCGACGGTCAGCGAGACCAGGCCGACCGCGCCGCAGACCGCCAGGTCACCGAGGACCGCGGCCCAGTCCGGCGCGGTGGCGAAGCTCTCGGCGAAGGCCTCGACCCCGTAGGTCGAGGGCAGCAGGTCGCGCAGCAGCCGGACGAAGCCGGGCAGCTGGGCCACCGGCAGCACGCCGAGCAGCAGCGCGGCCGACATGCCGAGCTGGCCGAGCAGGGTGGCGATCTCCTGACGGGGCGCCAGCAGTCCGCAGGCCGCGCCGAGGCCGGCCAGCGCCGCGCCCGCGAGCGGGACGACCGCGAGCAGCACCCAGAGGTGGCCGAACGGGAGCGCGAACATCCAGGCCCCGACCCCGGCGGTGACCAGCGCTCCGGGCACGGTGAAGGAGGCGTACGCGGCGGCGGCGCCGAGCACCACCGCGGCCGGGCGGACCGGCAGCGTCGCGTAGTGGTCCAGGCCGCCGGTGGCGCGCAGCCGGCCGAAGTACTGGGCCAGCAGGTTGAGGGCCACGAAGGCGACCACCAGCACACTGGAGCCGGCCACCACCGAACGGGCGGCCGGGACGTCCCCCGGGTCCACCACGCCGCGCATCATCAGCAGAATGCCGAGCGACTGGAAGGTCGCCACGAACAGCAGCGGGATCCGGGCCACCTTGGCCCGGGCCAGCTGCGCCCGGTAGACGGCGGCCAGCGAGGGCAGCAGCCGGGCGGCCGGGGCGAGCGGCGCGGCGGTGTCCTCGGCCGGAGCGGTGAGCGCCCAGGGCGCGTCGAGCACGGTCACCGGGGCGGCCTTCCGAGAGGAGTGGTCCAGGAACAGAACCGACAGGGGCTCACTTCGCCAGCCCCTCGTGCCGGCCGCCGAGCTTGAGGTACGCGTCCTCCAGGCTCGGGGTGGCCAGGGTGAAGTCGTCCAGGGCCGCGAAGGCCGGTCCGGTGGTGACGGCGGCGACCAGTTCGCGGGCCTCGTCGGGGGTGGTGCGGACGGTCCAGCGGCGGCCGGAGCGGACCGCCCGTTCGGCCAGCCGGGCCACCGCCGGGACGTCGAGCGGGGCCTCGGTGCGCCAGACCAGGTCGAGCCGGACGTCGCCGTCGACCAGGGCCTTGAGGCCGCCGGGGGTGTCGCAGGCGATGATCCGGCCCTCGTCCACCACCGCGACCCGGTCGAGCACGGTCTCCGCCTCGATCACGTTGTGGGTGACCAGCAGCACGGTGGTGCCGTGCTCGGCCCGGCGCCGGTCCAGCGCGGACCAGACCGCCCGGCGGGCCACCGGGTCCATCCCGCTGGTGGGTTCGTCCAGGACCAGCAGCGGCCGCTCCCCCACCAGCACGGCGGCGAAGCAGGCCAGCCGGCGCTGCCCGCCGGAGAGCTTGGCGAGCGGGCGGCCGGCGATCGCGGTCAGGCCGAGTTCGGTGAGCACGTCGGCGCTCGCGCTCCGGGCCCCGGCCCGGGTCAGGCCGCGTAGCCGTCCGGTGGTCTCGGCCGCCAGCGCGACGGTGAGCTCGTCCAGCGCGGTCGACTCCTGGCCCAGGTAGCCGAGCAGCCGGGCGGCCCGCTCGGGGTGCCGGACGATGTCGTGGCCGAGGATGTCGATCGAGCCCCGGTCCGGCCGGAGCAGCCCGGTGAGCTGGCGGACCAGGGTGGACTTGCCCGCGCCGTTGGGTCCGAGCAGGCCGAAGACCTCGCCGCGTCGGATGTCCAGCGCGATGCCGTCGTTGGCCCGGATCTCGCCGTCCTTGCTGCGGTAGGTCTTGGCCAGGTCTCGTACGGTGCAGCACTGCCCGGCAGGCTGGGGGCCCGGACCGCCGAGGTCGCCCTGCGGCGTGGGCCGTGCTGCCCGCCGGTCGGTGTCGCTCACGGTCGAAGACTCTACGCGCTGGCCCGGAGGAACCGGACAAGGGGGTTGTTTCGGCTGCCCCGGCCGGCCCTACTCCTGGGCGACCGCCAGGTCGGGGCGGGGCACCCGGTCGGCGAAGGCCTGCCAGAAGCCCGCCCGGATGGCGTACCTGTCCTGCTCGTCGATCTGGTCGTCCTTCGCCGTGAGCAGGCCGAACCGGGCGGCGTAGCGCAGCAGTTCGGCGTCCAGGCGGTGCGGGATGCGCGGGTGGTCGGTCCAGAGCGGGAGCAGTTCGGTGCTCCGGGGCAGCCGGGACAGCCAGCGGCGGGCGAACACCGCGCCGACCTGCTGGGCGTCGCCGGGGACGGCGGCGCTGTCCTCCTCGCGGTCGGACCAGCGCTGTTCGGGGCTGGTGAGCTCGGCCAGCGTGGGCGGCGCGGGGGTGAGCCGGGCCGAGGACCAGCGCAGCACCAGGGCGGGCGGCACGGTGGGGGCGGGCCGGGTGGCCAGGTCCCTGGGGGTGGGGACGACCCGGAGTTCCGGCGCGCGCACCGGGGCCGGTACGGGGGCCGGGCCGGTCTCCCGGAGCTGGGCCCAGCGTTCGACGAAGGCGCGGTCCAGCTCCCGCCGCTCGTCCGCCTCGGCGACCAGGTCCTCGGACTGGTTGAAGTCACCGTCCACCGGCTGGACCGCCCAGAGGTGCACCACCACGCCGTGCTCCTTCGCGCACACCATGCCGGGCAGCAGGTCGCCGTCGCCGCTGAGCAGCACCAGGTCGGCGCAGGCCCGGTTGTGGGCCAGCTCGGTGAGCTCGGCGTGCATCGCGGCGTCCACGCCCTTCTGCACCCAGCGCCCCTCGGCCCGGGTGAGCGCGCCGAGCCGGACGGTGACCCGGGGCAGGGTGCGCAGGCGGCGGTGTTCGGGCAGCGAGCGCCGGTCGGGGGCGGCGTCGAACCAGTAGATCCGCAGCAGCGGCAGCCCGGTCTCCGCCTCGGCCCGCTCCGCCAGTGCGGTGGCCAACGCGGCGTGATCCACCGTCAGCCGGGCCCGGACGGGGTCCCCCGCCAGCAGGTTGGCCGCCGCACCGAGCAAGTACCCCGCGTCCACCAGGACGACGCACCGGTCCACTCCACACCACTTCCCTCCGGAGGGCCGCACCGCGCGGGGAAACGATGTGGGGGCCCGCACGGCCGCCGACGTCCGGCGGTCGGGGCGAGCACCGCCGGTGGGCACTCTCTACCCCCCGATCGGCTGGTGAACCGTTCCGCCGGGCCCGCCCGGCGCGGCCGGAGGTCCCGGGACGCACCGGCCGGGCCGGACGGGGCGTCAGCCCCGGTGCTCGGCCAGCTCGGCCGCGACCAGCTCGGCGATCTGCACCGCGTTCAGCGCGGCGCCCTTGCGCAGGTTGTCGTTGGAGAGGAACAGCGCGAGGCCGTTCTCCACCGTCTCGTCCGCCCGGATCCGGCCGACGAAGGACGGGTCCTTGCCCGCCGCCTGGAGCGGGGTCGGGATCTCGGACAGCTCCACGCCCGGGGCCTTGGCGAGCAGCTCGTACGCGCGCTCGACGCTGATCGGGTTGGCGAAGCGGGCGTTCACCTGGAGCGAGTGACCGGAGAACACCGGGACCCGCACGCAGGTGCCGGAGACCTTCAGGTCGGGGATCTCCAGGATCTTGCGGGACTCGTTGCGGAGCTTCTGCTCCTCGTCGGTCTCGAACGAGCCGTCGTCCACCAGGTTGCCCGCGAGCGGGACCACGTTGAAGGCGATCGGCCGCTGGTACACGCCCGGGTCGGTGGCCTGCACGGCCTCGCCGTCGAAGGCGAGCTGGTCCGCCTGCTCGGCGATCTCGCACGCCTGCCGGTGCAGCTCGGCGACGCCGGCCAGGCCGGAGCCGCTGACGGCCTGGTAGGTGGTGGCGACCAGCGCGGTCAGCCCGGCCTCGTCGTGCAGCGGGCGCAGCACCGGCATGGCGGCCATGGTGGTGCAGTTCGGGTTGGCGATGATGCCCTTGGGGCGGTTCGCGATCGCGTCCGGGTTGACCTCGGAGACCACCAGCGGGACCTCGGGGTCGCGGCGCCAGGCCGAGGAGTTGTCGATCACGACCGCACCGGCGGCGGCGGCCTTGGGGGCCAGCGCCTTGGAGGTCGAGCCACCGGCGGAGAAGATCACGATGTCCAGGCCGGCGTAGTCGGCGGTCTCCGCGTCCTCGACCGTGACCTCGCCGTCCCCCCAGGGCAGCGTCCTGCCCGCCGACCGCGCCGAGGCGAACAGCCGCAGCTCCGTCACGGGGAACTCACGCTCCGCCAGAATGCTGCGCACCACTCCACCGACCTGGCCGGTGGCGCCCACGATGCCGATCTTCATCGGGTTTCTCCTCCTGTGTTGTGCTCGATCAGAATCCGCACACTCCGCCCATCATGCCTGGTCGGGCGGGTCGGGCGGTACGGCGTTCCAGTGGGTGAACGGGCGGTGCACCGGCCGTCGGCGGCGCCGGGCGGAAATCCGGCGGCCGCCACCACCGGACGCCCCCGATTCGCCGGTGCCGGGCCGGTCGGGAGGGAAGAATCCGACCGGCCCGCGCGGTGCTGTCAGCCCGTCAGTTCCGCCAGCACCGTGAGCGCGGCGGCCACCGACGCCGGCCCGGCGGGCAGCAGCGGCAGCCGGACGTCCGGGGTGGGGATCCGGCCCTGGGCGTGCAGCACGCCCTTGATCACGGTCGGGTTGGGCTCGGCGAAGCAGGCGATCGAGAGCCGGGCGAGCCGGTGGCCCAGCTGGCGCGACCCCCGGCCGGTCGCCAGCTCGACGAAGCGGTCGGTGGCCAGGTGGGCCGAGGCCAGGATGCCGCCGGTCGCGCCGAGCGCGAGCAGCGGGGCGAGGAAGGGGTCGTCCCCGGCCAGCACCGCGAACTGCGGTGGCAGGTCGGCCAGCAGCGCGACGGTCTCCTGGTCGATCCCGCCGGCCGCGTACTTGACCCCGGCGACGTTCGGCAGGGCGCCGATCCGGCGCAGCGCGGCGGCGCCCAGGGCCTGACCGGTCCGGTACGGGATGTGATAGACGATCAGCGGCACCGGGCTCCCGGCGGACAACTGTTCGAAATGCGCCAGCGCGCCGGCCTCGCCCGGCCGGGTGAAGGCGGGCACGGTGACCAGCGCGGCGTCCGCGACCCCGGCCAGTGCGGCCAGCGCCTCGACGGTGCGCCGGGTGTCGTTGCCCCCGGTGCCGACGGTGAGGACGGCGCCGTACTCGGCGGTGGCCTTGGCGCACACCTCGATCACGGTGCGCCGCTCGGCCTCGTCCAGGGTGGCCACCTCGGCGGTGGTGCCGAGCGCGACCAGCCCGGCCGCGCCGTCGGCCAGCGCCTGCCGGGCCAGCTGCTCCAGGGCGGCCACGGCGAGGGTGCCGTCGGCGGCGAAGGGGGTGACCAGCGGGACGTGGATTCCGTGCAGTTCCATGCCGTCGAGCCTGCCGCCCTTCACCGTGCAGGTCCAGTTCACATCTCCGACGGATCTCGTAAGCTGAGCCGATGCTCGACGTCCGCCGCCTGCGGCTGCTCCGTGAACTCGCCCACCGCGGCACCATCGCCGCCGTCGCCGAATCGCTCGCCTTCAGCCCGTCCGCCGTCTCCCAGCAGCTCTCGGTGCTGGAGCGGGAGGCCGGCGTACCGCTGCTGGAGCGGACCGGCCGCCGGGTCGCGCTCACCCCGGCCGGGCGTAACCTGGTCCGGCACGCCGAGGCGGTGCTGGAGCGGCTGGAGCTGGCCGGGGCCGAACTGGCGGACGCCAGGAGCGGGTTGGCGGGCCCACTGCGGATCGGCACCTATCCCTCGGCGGCCCGGGCGATCATCCCGGCCGCCCTCGCCGCGCTCGCCCGGGAGCACCCCGGGCTGGAGCCGATGGTCACCGAGGTGGACCCGGCGGAGGTCTCGGCGATGCTGCGCTCCGGCGAGCTGGACGTGGCACTGGTGCACGAGTACGACTTCGTGCCGACCGACCCGCAGCCGGGGCTGGCCACCGAGTCGCTGTTCACCGAGGCGATGTACCTGGCGGCTCCGTCGGCCGGGACGATCGCCGACCACCGGGATTCGCCGTGGATCGTCGCACCGCACGGCACGCTCTGCCACGCGATGGCCGTCCGGGCCTGCCAGGCGACGGGGTACACCCCCCGGATCCGGCACCAGATCGACGATTTCGGCACGGTTCTGGCGCTCGTCGCGGCGGGCCAGGGAGTGGCTCTCGTCCCCCAGCTGGGAGTGGCCGGGGCACCCTCTGGCGTGGCGCTCACCCGCCTGCCGATGGCCCGCCGGACCCGGATCGCCTATCGCGCCGGAGCGGCCCGCCACCCGGCCGTGGCGGCCTTCGTCACAGCTCTGCAAACGGCACTCCCGAGTGACCTGAGGTGCTGATTGGATGTCCGATCAGCGGCTAGGGTGGAGCCTTCCTTCGAGCCTGAGGAGCCGTCCCACCGTGGCCGACAGCTTTGTTCACCTGCATGTCCACACCGAGTTCTCGATGCTGGACGGAGCAGCGAAGAACGGCAAGCTGTTCGCGGAAGCGGAGCGGCAGGGCATGCCCGCGATCGCGATGAGCGACCACGGCAACATGTTCGGCGCGTACGAGTTCTTCCAGACCTCGAAGAAGATCGGCAGCGTCAAGCCGATCATCGGCATCGAGGCGTACGTCGCGCCCGGCTCGCGGTTCGAGAAGAAGCCGGTGTTCTGGGCGCCCGGCGGCCAGCGTCAGGTGAGCGCGGACGGCGAGGGCGGCAAGGACGTCTCGGGCGGGGGCCGGTACACCCACATGACCATGTGGGCGCAGAACGCCACCGGGCTGCGCAACCTCTTCAAGCTCTCCTCGCTCGCGTCGATGGAGGGCTACTACATGAAGCCCCGGATGGACCGCGACCTGATCGCCGCGAACGCCACCGGGATCATCGCGACCACCGGCTGCCCGTCCGGCGAGGTGCAGACCCGGCTGCGGCTGGGCCAGTACGAGGAGGCGGTCAAGGCCGCCGACGCCTACCAGCAGATCTTCGGCCGGGAGAACTACTTCCTGGAGCTGATGGACCACGACCTGTCCATCGAGCGGGACGTCCGGGACGGTCTGCTGCGGATCGCCAAGCAGCTGGACATCCCGCTGCTGGCCACCAACGACTCGCACTACGTGACGGCCGATCAGGCCGACGCGCACGACAGCCTGCTCTGCGTCGGCGTGGGCAAGAACAAGGACGACCCGAACCGCTTCAAGTTCAACGGCAGCGGCTACTACATCAAGACCCCGGAGGAGATGCGCGCGCTCTTCGCCGAGCTGCCGGAAGCGTGCCGCAACACGCTGGAGATCGCCGACCGGATCGAGCCGTACGACGAGGTCTTCAACTACGTCGACCGGATGCCGCAGTTCGACGTGCCGGAGGGCGAGACCCAGGCGTCGTTCCTGCGGCAGAAGATCAAGGCCGGCCTCCAGCACCGGTACGGCGACAACCCGAGCCAGGAGGTGCTGGACCGGATCGAGCTGGAGATGGGCGTCATCTCCCCGATGGGCTTCGACGCGTACTTCCTCGTGGTCGCCGACATCTGCCAGTACGCCCGCGACAACGGCATCCCGGTCGGCCCGGGCCGTGGTTCGGCGGCCGGCTCGATGGTCTCGTACCTGACCCGGATCACCGAGCTGGACCCGCTGGAGCACGATCTGCTGTTCGAGCGGTTCCTGAACCCCGAGCGCATCAACCCCCCGGACGTCGACATCGACTTCGACGACCGCCAGCGCGACCAGATGGTGCGGTACGTCACCGACAAGTACGGCGAGGCGTACACCGCCCAGGTGAACACCTTCGGCACCATCAAGGCCAAGGCGGCCGTCAAGGACGCCAACCGCATCCTCGGCTACCCGTTCGCGATGGGCGACCGGATCACCAAGGCGATGCCGCCGGACGTGATGGGCAAGGGCGTGCCGCTGGCCGACCTGTTCAACGAGAAGCACCCGCGCTACAACGAAGGCACCGAGATCCGCTCGCTCTACGCGAACGAGCCGGACGTCAAGAAGATCATCGACACCGGCCTCGGCATCGAGGGCCTGATCCGCGGCACCGGTGTGCACGCGGCGGCCGTGATCCTCTCCTCGACCCCGCTGCTGGAACTGATCCCGCTGCACAAGCGGGACAAGGACGGCGTGATCATCACCGGCTTCGACTACCCGTCGTGCGAAGCCATGGGTCTGATCAAGATGGACTTCCTGGGTCTGCGCAACCTGGGCATCATCGACCACTGCATCAAGATCGTGAAGTCCAACCGCGGCATCGACGTCGACATCGAGAAGATCCCGCTGGACGACCCGACCACCTACCAACTGCTGGCCCGGGGCGACACCCTGGGCGTGTTCCAGCTCGACGGCGGGCCCATGCGGGCGCTGCTGAAGCTGATGAAGCCGACCGAGTTCGCCGACATCTCCGCCGTCTCGGCGCTGTACCGGCCGGGCCCGATGGGCATGAACTCGCACACCAACTACGCGCTGCGGAAGAACGCCCAGCAGGAGATCATCCCGATCCACCCCGAGCTGGAGGCCCCGCTCGCCGAGGTGCTCGGCCCCACCTACGGCCTGATCGTCTATCAGGAGCAGGTGCAGCGAGCCGCCCAGGTGCTGGCCGGCTACAGCCTCGGACAGGCCGACCTGCTCCGCCGCGCGATGGGCAAGAAGAAGAAGGAGGTCCTGGAGAAGGAGTTCGTCCCCTTCCACGCGGGCTGCAAGGAGCGCGGCTACTCGGACGAGGCGATCCAGGCCGTCTGGGACGTGCTGGTGCCGTTCGCCGGCTACGCGTTCAACAAATCGCACTCGGCCGCGTACGGCCTGGTCTCCTACCAGACCGCCTACCTGAAGGCGAACTACCCCGCCGAGTACATGGCCGCCCTGCTGACCTCGGTCGCGGACGACAAGGACAAGATGGCCGTCTACCTGGCCGAGTGCCGGTCGATGGGCATCAAGATCCTCTCCCCCGACGTCAACGAGTCGGTGGAGGACTTCACCGCCGTCGGCACCGACGTCCGGTTCGGCCTCAAGGCCGTCCGCAACGTCGGCACCAACGTGATCGACTCGCTGGTCAAGACCCAGAAGGAGAAGGGGAAGTACGCCTCCTTCGCCGACTTCCTGGACAAGGTCGAGCTGGTGGTCTGCAACAAGCGCACCGTCGACTCGCTGATCAAGGCCGGCGCCTTCGACTCGCTCGGCCACACCCGGCTCTCGCTCACCACCGTGCACGAGAACGCGATCGACGCCGTCACCGGCGTCAAGAAGCAGCAGGCGATCGGCCAGGACGACCTGTTCGGCGCGATGGACAACGGCGAGGACGTGCCGACCATCGGGCTGGACTTCGAGCTCTCCGACCGCGAGTGGCCGCGCAAGCAACTCCTCAGCCTGGAGCGGGAGATGCTCGGCCTGTACGTCTCCAGCCACCCGCTGGACGGCGCCGAGCACATCCTCTCCCGCAACCGCGACGTCTCGATCGCCGAACTGCTCGGCTCCGGCCGCACCGAGGGCGAGGTCCGGCTGGCCGGCCTGGTCACCGCGGTCGACCGCCGGATCAACAAGGCGGGCAACGCCTGGGCGATCATCACCCTGGCCGACCGGGACGGCTCGGTCGAGGTGCTGTTCTTCCCGGCCTCCTACAACCTGATGTCCGACCAGATGGTCGAGGACAACGTGATCTCGGTCCGCGGCCGGCTGAACGAACGCGACGGCTCGCTCAGCATCTTCGGCCAGGAGATCACCAGCCTGGACATCTCCTCCGCCGAACACGGCGGCAAGCCCCCGATCCTGATCACCGTCCCGACCGGCCGGGTCAACCCCGAGATGATCGCCGAGTTCAAGACCACCCTGCGCTCCCACCCCGGCGACGTCCCGGTCCGCCTGCTCACCACCGGCCGCGACAAGAACGTCCTCTACGAACTCGGCTTCCTGGTCAGCCCCGACAACGGCGCCTTCGCCTCCGAGGTCAAGACCCTGCTGGGCCCGTCCGCCTGGAGCAACGCCTGATCCGTCCTGGCTACTCGCCGACCCGGGCGTCGGCGGGGGGACGGAGCTCGGCGGTGTCCGGGCCCAGGGTGGCGAGCAGGCGGAGGCCGTCCTCGGTGGGGGTGCCGGGGGCGGCGGACAGGACGATCAGTTCCATGCCCGACTCGTCCGGCAGGGCGAAGTTCTCCTGGTGGAGTTCCAGCGGGCCGACCAGGGGGTGCCGGTAGGCCTTCCGCCCGTGGGTGCGGGTGCGCACGTCGGCGCGGGCCCAGAGGCGGCGGAAGCGTTCGCTGCCCATCGCCAACTCGCCGATGAGGGAGGTGAGTCGGGGGTCCTCGGGGTACTTGCCCGCGGCCAGCCGCAGGTGGCCGACCACGTCGAGGGTGCAGTGCTCCCAGTCCGCGTAGAGGCCGTGCTCGGTCTCCTCCAGGAAGAGGTTCCGGGCGATGTTCAGGCCCGGTGTCGACCGGCCGTAGAGCAGCCCGGCGAGACGGTTGCCGGCGAGCACGTCCAGCCGGTGGTCCATGATCAGCGCGGGTGCGTCGGCGACCAGGCCGAGCACCCGCAGCAGCTCCGGCCGGACCCGGCCGCCCGGGACCTTCGCCCGGCGGCGGCGCTTCCCGGCGAGCCGGCAGAGGTGGTCGCGTTCGGTCCCGTCGAGGCCGAGCACCCGGGCGAGCGCGTCGAGGACCTGCCCGGAGGGCTGGGTCGCGCGGCCCTGCTCCAGGCGGACGTAGTAGTCGACGCTGACCCCGGAGAGGTGGGCGACCTCCTCACGGCGCAGCCCCGCCACCCGGCGGCGGCTGTCGGTGGGGATGCCGACGGCGGCCGGGTCGACCCGGGAACGCCGGGTCCGCAGGAAGCCCGCAAGATCGTCCATGCGTCGAGTATGGCCCCGCCGGCGCTCCCCGAGGGTGGCCCTGCCAGTACCAGGAACCCCGGTCCGACGGAAGCGGCGCCCCTGAACACCGGCCGCCGCAGCGCCCAGGATCGAGAGCACCCGATCCGAAGGAGCACCCCGTGAAGACCCTCATCGTCCACGCCCACCCGGACCCGAAGTCGCTCAACAGCTCGCTGAAGGACCTGGCGGTCTCCACCCTGACGGCCGCCGGGCACGAGGTCCGGGTGAGCGACCTGTACGCGATGGACTGGAAGGCGACCGTGGACGCCGCCGACTACGGCCCCGACGCCTCCAGCCCGCTGCGGGTCGCCCTGGACTCCGGCCGGGCCTTCGAGGCCGGCACGCTCAGTCCGGACGTCCGCGCCGAGCAGGAGAAGCTGCTCTGGGCCGACACGATCGTCTTCCAGTTCCCGCTCTGGTGGTACACCATGCCCGCGATCCTCAAGGGCTGGGTGGACCGGGTGTTCACCCACCGCTTCGCCTACGGCGTCGGCGAGCACAGCGCCACCAAGTACGGCGAGCGCTTCGGCGAGGGCACCCTCGCGGGCCGGCGGGCCCTGCTCTCGGTGACCCTCGGCGGCCCGGAGTCGCACTACTCCGCGCGCGGGATCAACGGCCCGATCGACGACCTGCTGTTCCCGTTCCAGCACGGCGTCCTCTACCACCCGGGCGTCGAGGTGCTGCCGCCGTTCCTGCTGTACAGCGCCGACCGGCTGACCCCCGAGGACTACCCGGACGTCGCCAAGGCGTGGCAGGAGCGCCTGCTCACCCTGGAGTCGACCGAGCCGATCGCGTTCCGGCGGCAGAACTTCGGCGACTACGAGATCCCCTCGCTGCACCTCAAGGAGGGCCTGGAGCCCGCCGGCCGGACGGGTTTCGGGCTGCACGTACGCGGCTGACCGGACGCCCCGTCAGCCGCCGACCGGCAGGCCGCTCGGCTCCTTCACCCGCTTCATGATGATCTGCGAGTTGACCTCGGTGACCCCGGTCAGCGTGGTCAACCGCTCGATCCAGAGCCGCTCGTACGCCTTCAGGTCCTCGACCGCGATCCGCAGCAGGCAGCCGGGGCTGCCGAACAGCCGGTACGCCTCGATCACGTCCGGGATCTCCTGGAGCGCGGCCTCGAACGCCTCCACCGCCTCCCGCTCGCGGCGGACCTCGACCGAGACCAGCACCTCGAAGCTGCGGCCGACGGCGGCCGGGTCGATCACCGCGCGGTAGCCCCGGATCACGCCGTCCTGCTCCAGCTGGCGGACCCGGCGCATGCACGGCGAGGGCGTCAGCCCGACCCGCTGGGCCAGCTCCTGGTTGCTCAGTCGGCCGTCGCGCTGGAGCTCGCGCAAGATATCCCTGTCAATCTGATCCATCACGCGCTCATCTTGCGCACTTTCGATCGGGCTGGCAAGAATTCGCGATCGCATTGCGCACCGGTGCCGGTATTCTTGCTGGTGAGCGTTCCGCCACCCGCGGAGACCAACAGACAGCCCGGCCCCGGCAAACAGTCGGTGTCGGGCTGTTCCCCTTCTGGAGGCACCCATGGCACGCATCGTCGTGATCAGCACCGGCGGGACCATAGCCAGCCGGTGGCAGGGCTCCGGCTTCGCCGCCGACGCCGACGGCAGCGAAGTGATGGCGACCGCCGCCGTCCCGGCGGGCGTCACGGTCGAGGTGGTCGACCTGTTCAGCGTGAACAGCCCCCGGCTGACCAGCCTGCACCAGCTGGAACTGCTGCACACCGTGCACCGGGTGCTCGGCGACCCCGGGGTGGACGGCATCGTGGTGACCCACGGCACCGACACCCTGGAGGAGTCGGCCTTCCTGCTCGACCTGCACCACACCGACCAGCGCCCGGTGGTGCTGACCGGCGCGCAGCTCCCGCTGGACGCCGCCGACGGCGACGGGCCCGGCAACCTGCACGACGCCCTGCTGACCGCCGCCACCGCCCGCGGCCTGGGCGTGCTGGTCGTCTTCGACGGCGAGGTGCACGCCGCCCGGGGCACCGTGAAGACCCAGACCGTGGCCCCGAACGCCTTCACCGACCCCTCCGGCGACCGGCTCGGCGACGTCGGCTTCGGCCGCGCCCTGATCATCCGTCAGCCCGAGCGCCCGACCCCGCTCGCACTCCCCGCCGTCACCACCGCGCCGCCCCGGGTGGACATGGTGATGCACCACTCGGACGCCGACCCGGTGCTGTTCCGGGCCGCCGTGGCCGCCGAGGCGCAGGGCGTCGTACTGGTCGCCACCGGCGCGGGCAACGCCACCCCGGAGTTCGTCGACGCGGTCGCCGACGCCACCGCGCAGGGCGTGCTGGTCGCGCTGACCACCCGGGTGCAGTCCGGTCCGGTCACCGAGATCTACACCCACGGCGGCGCGGTCGACCTGGTCGCCGCCGGCGCCGTACCGACCGGCACGCTGCGGGCCGGGCAGTCCCGGATCGCGGTGCTGGCCGCGCTGCTCGGCGCCACCGACCGGGCCGGGCGCACCGAACTGCTCCGGCACGCGCTGGCGGCCCACAGCAGCGCACTCACCCACGCCTGAGCCCCGGCCCGGGAACCCGTCCGAATACTGTGGCGTCATCCGTTCCAGGACCGACGCACCAGCACAGAGGACGATCACCATGCAGCAGCAGAACGCGGCCGAGCGCGAGCCCGAGCGGGCCGAGACCATCCTGCGGGTCTTCGACCACGCCTTCGGCCGACTGCTGGCCGAGGACCCGGCCGCGTTCAAGGTGAAGTTCCGCAAGATGGCCGCCTCGGCGTTCGCCTTCTACCGGGGCACCGCCGGGCTGTACTACGCCGACCTGACCACCGCCCCGTTCGAGTCCTTCGGCGCGCCGTACCTGGACGAGCGGACCAGCCGGGTCTGGATCCACGGCGACCTGCACGCGGAGAACTTCGGCACCTACCTGAACGCCGAGGGCCGACTGGTCTTCAACGTCAACGACTTCGACGAGGCGTACGTCGGCGCCTTCACCTGGGACGTCCAGCGGCTGGCCGCCAGCCTGGCCCTGCTCGGCTACGCCAAGGCGCTCTCCGACCACACCATCGCCGAGCTGGTCCGGGCCTTCGCCACCGCCTACCGGTCCCGGATCGCCGCCCTCGCGGCCGGCGCACCGGCCGAGGCGTACACCCTGGACACCGCCGAGGGCCCGCTGCTGGAGACCCTCCGGCAGGCCCGGCTGCAGACCCGGGTGGCACTCCTGGAGCGGGAGACCGTGGTCGAGGGGTACGAGCGCCGGTTCCGCTCCGGCGGTGGCGCGATCCCGCTGGACGACGCCACCCGGGCCGAGGTGCTGACCGCCTTCGAGCAGTACCTGGCCACCCTCCCCCCGGCCACCCGCACCCGCCCCGACGCCCTCCGGGTCAAGGACGTGGTCGGCCGCCGGGGCATCGGCATCGGCAGCGCCGGCCTGCCCTCCTACAACGTGCTCCTGGAGGGCCACACCGACGCCTTGGAGAACGACGTGGTGATCTACCTGAAGCAGGGTCAGACCCCGGCCGTCTCCCGGCACGTCACCGACCCGGAGATCCGCGACTGGTTCACCCACGAGGGCCACCGCACGGTGATCTCCCAGCGCGCCCTGCAGGCCCACAGCGACCCCTGGCTCGGCTGGGCCACCCTGCGCGGCCACGGCATGCTGGTCGCCGAGGTCTCCCCCTACACCGCCGACCTGGACTGGACCGACCTCACCGAACCGGCCGACCTCCGCGACGTGGTCACCCACCTCGGCCGGGCCACCGCGGGCATGCACGCCGCCGCCGACGAGTCCTCCAGCGGGCACGGCCTGGTGCCGTTCTCCACCGAGCACGCGATCGACGCCGCGATCGGCGACGACACCGCCGACTTCGCCGACATGCTGGTCTCCTTCGCCCTCACCTACGGCGACCGCGCCCGCCGGGACCACCAGATCTTCGTCGACCTCTTCCGCAACGACCGCATCCCGGGCCTCGGCTGACCTGCCTTTCGGCAGATGGCTCGGCAGCTACGGTCAGGGGCTCGGGGAACTGCGACGCCGGCTCGAAACAGGTGATCGTCGCGTCAATGGCCAGGCACTTTCGCAGTGCCCCCAGCGCCAGACCTCGTCGCAGTTCCCCGAGCCCCTGGGTAGTGCAACCGAGCGCCCTGCCAAGGGCTGCGCCTGCCGGAGAGCGTTCCTGACCCGCCGTCCGCTCCCGCTCGGCACCCCGCCACGTCAGGGGTGCCGCCCCACTGTTCCGGCCGGACCTCTGCCCGGCCTCTTCTCCGTCGTACTTGTCCAGCGCGCCCGGCCGCCGCCTCCGGCCGGGCGTCCGCACTCACTGGCTGCCGTTCACCACCGAGTTCTGGATCGCACCCGCACCCAGCTGACGCTTCGCCAGCAGCTCGTCGTACGTACCGTTCCTGATCAACGCGTTCATCGCCTTCATCAGCACGTCCCGCAGTTCGCGGTCGCTCTTGCGGACCGCTATCCCGAACGGACGGGACTGGATCTGCGGTCCCGCCAGGTCGTACGTCTTCCCCTCCCCGATGGTGGTGGCGTTGTGCTGCGCCTTCGGGTAGTCGGTCACGTAGACCTCGGCCGTCCCGGTGCGCACGAGCTCCAGCGCCTCCGCGTCGGCGCTCGTCTCGAGCATCTTGAGCAGCTTGCCGGTGTGCTCGCACGCCTTCTGCTGCCTGGCCACCAGGTCGTTGTGGGTGGTGCCCTTCTTCACCGCGACGCTCCGGCCGCACAGGTCGTCGATGGCCGCGACCTTCTTGGGGTTCCCCTTGCTGACCACCATGCCGATACCGGCCATGAAGTAGTCCACGAAGTCGACGCCCTCGTTGATCGGCTGGTCGTTCTTGTCGACGCCCAGCTGGCGCTCGCGGGTGTCGGTGATGCCGGACATCCCGATGTCGTACTTCTTCTCGAACAGCCCGGGCAGCACGTTGGCGAACGGACCGGCGTCCTCGAACTCCAACCGGACCCCGAGTTCCTTCTCCATCGCGGCCGCGAGGTCGACGTCCAGACCGTCCGGCTGGCCCTGCGCGTTCTTGAAGATGACCGGGGCGGCGGTGAAGGACCCGCCCACCCGGATCACCCCGGCGGTCCGGACCGCCTTGGGCAGCCGGTCGTGCAGCGAGACCTTGTCGCCCTGCGGACCTTCCGAGCCGCAGCCGCTCAGCAGCAACGCGCCCACCACCGCGACGCCCGCCACCTGACCACTACGACTGGTGAATTGGCTCATGTAATCGCTTCTCCCGACTGATCGACGCACCACGCGGCGGGTTCGGGACAGGCGACGGCGACGCACACCGACGGGACCTCGCCGGCCCCGCTCCGGTGAGATCCCACTCCGCGTGCCGAAACGGCCGGGCCGGAGCCCGACGACGCCCCAGGACGGGAATGCCGGTCAGACTATAAGCCACCATGCTCACGCCAGTTCGTACGGGGGCTGTGCCCGGCGTACAACGTCGGTTCCGCCGTCAGCCCGCGGCGATCTCGGCCAGGAAGGCCAGCGCGACCGCCCAGGTCCGCTCGGCCGCTTCGGCGTCGTGGTCGGGCAGTTCGGGATCGGTGTAAAGGTGGCCCGCGCCCCGGTAGCGGTGCACCTCGACGTCGGCGCCCGCCTTGCTGAGGTTCAGGTACCAGGCGTTCAGCCAGTCCTCCGACTCGAACGGGTCGGGGTCGGCCACGTGCAGCTGGACCGGGATCTCGGTGGCGGCGTCCTCCCGGATGTCCGAGGTGCCGTGCAGGAGCAGCAGCCCGAGCGCCTTCTCGTCGGCCAGCGCGAGGTTCTGCGCCAGCGCGCCGCCGAGCGAGAAGCCGGCGTAGACCAGCCGGGTGTCGGCGGCGGTGAGCAGCGGGGCCACCTCGGTCACCGCACGGCGCAGCAGCTCCTCGCTGCCGATCTCCTCCTTGTACGCCATCCCGGCCTCGACATCGTCGAAGACCCGGCCGTCGTAGAGGTCCGGGGTGTGCACCTGGTGGCCGGCGGCACGCAGCCGGTCGGCGGCCTGGTGCACCGCCGGGCGCAGGCCGTACGCGGAGTGGAAGAGGACGATCTGAGCCACGTCTGGTTCCTTCGGAGTCAGCTGTTCGAGGTACCCGACCATCATCACCCACCGGAGCCGCCCGGTCCGGACCGGCCGCGCCCGCGACACCGGGGTGAAGAGCCGACGAACAGTCAGTCCGCGCTCTGGACAACTACTTACCGTTCAGTAGCCTTGCTGGACGTGACTGAGCCCACCGATGCCCTGTCCCTCGCCCGGCCGCGTCGCCGCCGGGTCCTCCAGGCCGCCGCACTCACCGCCGGTGCCGCCGCCCTTCCGTTCGCCGCCGCCGCACCGGCCACCGCCGCTGCCGCGCCGGAGTTCCTGCACGGGGTCGCCTCGGGCGACCCGCTCCCCGACGGGGTGGTGATCTGGACCCGGATCACCCCGGCACCGGACGCCACTCCCGGCTCCGGCAACGGCGCCGACACCCGGCTGACCTGGCAGGTGGCGAGCGACCGCGACTTCGCCACCGTGGTGGTCTCCGGCACGGTGACCGCCACCGCGGCCACCGACCACACCGTCAAGGTGGACGTCCGGGGCCTCCGCCCGGCCACCAGCTACTGGTACCGCTTCACCGCCGGCGCAGTCGGCTCCCCGGTCGGCCGCACCGCCACCACCCCGGCCACCGACGCGGCGCTCGGCCGGCTGCGGCTCGGCGTGGCGTCCTGCGCCAACTGGGAGGCCGGCTACTTCTCCGCGTACCGGCACCTGGCGGCCCGGGGCGACCTGGACGCGTTCCTCTTCCTCGGTGACTACATCTACGAGTACGGCACCGGCCAGTTCGCCGCCCGGGGCACCGTGGTGCGGCCGCACGCGCCCGCGCACGAGATCCTGGACCTGGCCGACTACCGCACCCGGCACGGCCGGTACAAGACCGACCCGGACCTCCAGGCACTGCACGCGACCGTGCCGACGATCGCGATCTGGGACGACCACGAGGTGGCCAACGACGCCTGGTCGGGCGGCGCGGAGAACCACACGCCGGGCACCGAGGGCAGCTGGGCGGACCGGGTGGCCGCCGCCAAGCAGGCGTACTTCGAGTGGATGCCGGTCCGGCCGTCGATCGCCGGGACCACCTACCGGCGGCTGCGCTACGGCACGTTGGCCGACCTCTCGCTGCTCGACCTGCGCTCGTTCCGCAGCGCGCAGGCCAAGGCGGCCACCGGCGAGGTCGACTCGGCCGACCGCACCATCACCGGCCGGGCCCAACTCGACTGGTTGAAGGCCGGGTTGTCCGCCTCGGACACCAACTGGCGGCTGGTCGGCAACTCGGTGATGATCTCGCCGGTGGCCTTCCTCTCGCTGCCCGGCTACCTGCTCCGGCCGCTCGCCCAGCTGCTCGGCCTGCCCGCCGAGGGCCTGGCGGTGAACCCGGACCAGTGGGACGGCTACACCCACGACCGCCGCGAACTGCTCGGCCACCTGAGCTCGCACGGCATCCGCAACACCGTCTTCCTGACCGGCGACATCCACTCCGCCTGGGCCGCCGACGTACCCAACGAGGCCGCCACCTACCCGGCCTCGGGCAGCGCGGCGACCGAGTTCGTGGTCACCTCGGTGACCTCGGACAACATCGACGACATCCTCAAGGTGGCCCCGCAGACCGTCTCGCTGCTGGCCGCCGCCGCGATCCAGGGCGCCAACCGGCACGTCAAGTGGGTCGACCTGGACTCACACGGGTACGGCGTCCTGGACGTCACCCCCGAGCAGGTCCAGATGGACTACTACGTCCTCTCCGACCGCACCCGCCGCGACGCCACCAGCAAGTGGACCCGCGGCTACCGCACCCGCACCGGCACCCAGCAGGTCGAACGGGTCTGGTCACCCCGCTGACCGAACGGGCCGGTCACCCCCGTCGAGCGGGGGTGACCGGCCCGGCTGCTCACGCCTCCCGCAGGTAGACCTGCACCTCCACCGGCGCGTAGCCGCGGTAGGTCCAGCTGAAGTTCTTCGTGGTCCCCTTCGGACAGGCCTTCGCCTCGTCCACGGTGCCGCCGCCCCGGAGCGTGGTGTACGCGTAGGCGCACTGCCCGTCCGCGTCCACGTCCTTCACGGAGCCCTGAACGGTGGTGTAACTCGGCGTGCTCTCCAGGTGGTTGCACTCGGTGTAGGAGACCTGTCCACCGCTGGTGCTGATCTTGTAGCTCTGGCAGGAGGCGGCCGCGGTGGCCGCCGGGACGGACAGGCCGGTGCCCGCGAAGGCGAGGGCGGCGGTCAGCAGTGAAACTGCGGCGAGACTCTTCTTGCGGGGACGGTACACGGGGGGCCTTTCGGCTCGCGGAATCCGGCCCGCCACGGATCAGCGGCGGGCGTCAGCTCACCGGCCACCCGGCGAGCTGACGCGATCTTCCTGCCATGTCCTTGCAAAGACCTTGCAGGACCGCCGACCCACCGTCAGGAGACCACGTCCTTGCGGGCGAAGCCCCGGAACGCCAGGGCCACCAGCACCACCGCGTAGCTGACCGAGAGCGTCACGCCCTGGAGCATGCCGCCCCACTCCAGCTTGGGCTGCAGCGCGTCCGCCCAGGCGTACTGCCAGTGCGCGGGCAGCCACTGCCGCAGGTCGCCGAGCGCCGTCACGGCGTCCAGCACACCGGTGATGATGGACAGGAAGACCGCCCCGCCGACCGCGCCCAGCGGTGCGTCGGTCACCGTGGAGAGCCAGAACGCCAGCGCGGCGATGACCAGTTCGGCCAGGAAGACGTACGCCACCGCGATCCCCAGCCGGGGCAGCGCCTCGGCCGCCGGGAGGGTCGCCCCGGTCGGCAGCCGCAGGTCGCCCCAGCCGTACGCGGCCGTGCCGACCACCAGCCCGACCAGCGGCAGCAGCAGGACCGCGCCCGCCGAGAAGGCCAGCCCGACCGTCAACTTCCGGGCCAGCAGCCGGGACCGGGGCACGGGTGCGGCCAGCAGGTAGCGCAGCGAGGACCAGCCCGCCTCGGAGGCCACCGTGTCGCCGCAGAACACCGCGACGGGGATCACCAGCAGGAAGCCGGTGCCCATGAACAGCAGGGTGACCGAGAAGTTCACCCCCGAGGCGGTGGCCAGCTCGATGAAGCTGGTCCGGCCGTCCCGGCCCGGCGTGTTGCCGCCGAGCTGGAACGCGGCCAGCACGATGAACGGCAGCGCCGCCAGCACCCCGCCCATCACCAGCGTGCGGCGGCGGCGCAGTTGGCGCACCGCCTCCACCCACAGCGGCAGCGTGCGACGGGCCCGGTAGCCGGGAGCGTGCTCCACCACGGCGCTCATGCCGCACCCCCGATCAGCGACAGGAACGCGTCCTCCAGTCGGCGGTGCGGTCCGACACCCTCCACCGGTACGCCCAACCTCACGAGCTCCGCCACCAGTTCACTCGCCGTCATCCCGTCCAGTCGTACCAGCAGACCCTGCTCGACCGCCTCCGCCGCACCCACGCCCGGCAGTTCGGCCACCTTCTCCGCCACCTCGGTGGCCGGGGTGGCCACCAGCAGCAGTTCGCCGCCGCCGATGATCTCGGCCACCGGCCCGGCACTGACCAGCCGGCCCCGGTCCATCACCACCAGGTGGGTACAGCTCTGCTCGACCTCGGAGAGCAGGTGGCTGGAGACGATCACGGTGCGCCCGGCGGCCGCGTACCGGATCATCACCTCGCGCATCTCCCGGATCTGCGGCGGGTCGAGACCGTTGGTCGGCTCGTCCAGGATCAGCAACTCCGGCATGCCCAGCATCGCCTGGGCGATCGCCAGCCGCTGCCGCATGCCCTGCGAGTAGGTGCGCACCGCACGGTCCAGCGCCTCGCCCAGGTCCGCGATCGCCAGCGCCTCGTCGAAGTGCGCGTCCTCGACCGGGCGGCCGGTGGCCTGCCAGTACAGCCGCAGGTTGGCCCGGCCGGTCAGGTGCGGCAGGAAGCCCGCGCCCTCCACGAAGGCGCCCACCCTGGAGAGCACCGGTGCGCCGGGGCGCACCGCGTGGCCGAACAGCCGGATCTCGCCCTCGTCCGGCTGGATCAGCCCCATCAGCATCCGCAGCGTGGTGGTCTTGCCCGCGCCGTTCGGCCCGAGCAGGCCGAGCACCTGCCCGCGCTCCACCCGGAAGCCCAGCTCCCGGACCGCGTACCGGTCGGCGGAGCCGTGGTAGCGCTTGCTCAACCCACTGATCAGGAGCGGCACTTCGGCCAGGGCCGGGTCGTACTTGGCCACCTTGGTGCGCCGGAACCTGACCAGCAGCAGGGCGGCCACCGCCAGCGCGAGCAGCGGCAGCACCCAGACCCGGGCGGGCAGCGGCGCCGCCTCGGTACGCAGCCCGTCCACCGTCGGTACGGTCAGCGGTCCGGCCGCCGAGATCCGGTAGGTGGCCGGCTCGACCGGCGAGGCGTACCCGAGGTCGCTGCTCGCCAGCACCAGCCGAAGCCGGTGTCCGACCGCGAACTCGTGGTCCACCGCGGACAGTTGGACGGTCACCGACCTCCCGGCCGCCGCGCCGGTGACCCGCAGCGGGGCGGCCAGCTGCTGCGGCAGGGTCTGCTTGCCGTCGGGCCCGAGGTCGTACAGCTTGGCGAACAGCACCGCGTCCGGCCGGTCGGCCTGGACCTGGACCTGGACGGTGGGCGCACCGGTGAGGTGCAGCGTCGAGTCGAGCGGCGCGGAGTCGAAGCTCGCGAACTGGCCCGGGAAGTCGATCGCCAGGCCCGCCCCCACCGAGGAGAGCTGGCTCAGCGCGCCGATGCCGGGCACGGCGGAGATGTTCGGCGGGGCGCCGCCGGGCGGGTTGGCGATGGTCTGCTCACCGCCGGTCAGCTGCACCGTCCGGGTCCCCGTCCCGCCCAGGCCCGGGTAGCTGTCGGCGCTCGCGCCGCGCAGCACCGCCTCGAAGCCGGTCGAGTCCAGTCCGCCGGTCCGGGTGACCCGGAAGGCCGGGCCGGTGTCGTTGTCCTGCCTCTTCAGGTAGTGGTCGAACCAGGCGGCGACCCGGCCCTCCACCCGCTCGCTGCCCTCGGTGCCGCCGTCGTGGCCGCCGGCGAACCAGTCCACCGCGACGGGTGCCCCGTTGGCCGCCACCGCCTTGGCGATCCTGTCCCCCTGGTCGAGCGGGAAGAGCGAGTCCTGCTGCCCCTGCACCACCAGCGTCGGCACCTTGATCCGCGCCGCCACCGAGGAAGGGCTGGACCGGTCCAGCAGCGCCACCGACTCGGCGTCCGCCCGCCCGGTGGTGGCCACCCGGTCGTACATCGCGCACAGCTCGTCCGAGAACCGGCCGCAGCCGACCGGACCGTCCTGCTGCTTCGGCTGACCTCCCTTCAGACCGCCGGCCGAGCCGGTGGTGAAGAAGATCCCGGCCCACAGCTTCTTGAACACCCCGTCGGTGCCACCCGCCCCCGCCGACTGCGGGCCCTGCTCGCTGCTTCCCTGCGGGAACAGTGCCTCGTTCAGATTCCACCAGGTGATCTGGCTCGACACCGCGTCGATCCGGGAGTCGTACGCGGCACCGAGCAGCGCGGCCCCGCCGCCGTACGAGGCGCCGGTGATGCCCACCCTCGGGTCGCCAGGTGCGTCGAGCTGCACCTCGGGGCGCTGGGCCAGCCAGTCCACCAGCCGCTGCACGTCGGCGATCTCCCGGTCCGGCGCGTCCAGCCCGATCTTCCCGGTCGAGGCGCCGAAGCCCCGGGCCGACCAGGTCAGCACCGCGTACCCCTGCCGGGCCAGCCGCTCGGCCTGGTCCCGTTCGCCGTCCTTGCTGCCGCCGAAACCGTGCGCGAGCAGGACCGCCGGGCGCGGGGTGCCACCCGTGGTGAAGAACGAGGTGTCGATACTGACCTGCTCCGCCGAACCGGGTGTCTCGGGCATCGAGAGCCGCTGCTCCTGTTGCCGGACCGCCGTCGGTCCGTCACCGCCGACGGCCACCGCCGCCCCGCCGACCACCAGCACCACACCGGCCGCCGCCCCCGCGATCAGCCGCCTGCGCCCGGGCCGCCACCGACGCCACACCCCACCGAATCCCATGGTCACCGACCCTAGCCGCCCGCGCGGTAGGAAACCTGTAAGTCTCGCGCGCGGCCCGCCCCACCACCAGCGGTCTATCCCATGGACGATCATCTGACCAACCGTCATAGTGTCCGCCATGGCATCTCTCATCCATCACGTGACCATCGACTGCGCCGACACCTACCGGCTCGGTTCCTTCTGGGCCGAGGTCCTCAACGCCAAGCTCGCCGACGACGACAAGCCCGGTGACCCCGAGGCCCTCATCGTGGGCGACCGGATCGACCTGCTGTTCGTCGCCGTCCCCGAGGGCAAGGCGGCCAAGAACCGCCTCCACTTCGACATCCAGCCCAGCGACCGGACCCGCGACGAGGAGGTCGAGCGCCTGCTCGCCATCGGCGCCACCCTGGTCGCCGACCGTCGCCGCCCCGACGGCTCCGGCTGGGTCACCCTCGCCGACATTGAGGGCAACGAGTTCTGCGTCGAGCGCAACGCCGCCGAGCGCGCCGCCGTCTGACGCCCCGACGGTCGGAGCGGCACCGCCCCTCCGACCGGACCGGCGCCTACGCTCCCCTCATACCCGCCATCCACCTCGGCCGGGTCCACAACCCCCACCGACCCGAGGACGGCGCCCGGATCCTGGTCGCCGGCCGCCGGCCGCGCGGCCTGAGCAAGGAGCGCGCCGCACTGGACGGCCGGCCGAAGCCGCTCACCCCGTCCACCGAACTGCGCCGCTGGCACCACGGCGGCGGCGACTTCCCCACCTTCCGCACCCGCTACCTCACCGAGCTCGCCGCCCCCGAGGCCCAGGCCGAACTCGCCTCCCTGCACACGCGGTTGGCCGCCGGCCCGGTAGTCCTGCTGACCGCCGCCAAGGACCTCGACCACAGCCACGCGGCCGTCCTGCGCGAACTGCTGACGCATCCCCCGGCCACGCCCTGCCCCCTCCGCACCCTGACGGTGCCTCAGCGGGATACCCCGAAGTCGCCGCTCCGGTAGCGGAGTTGCCGACTGGCAATGGCCCGCCGGACGAGCAGCGAGCGGACCGCGAGGTGCACCGGACCGCCTGGGGGTGCTGGAGCGGCACTTCGGTCTGGCACTCCCCCGGACCCTGGTGCTGAAGGCGCATGTGCCAACAGCCCGAAGTTGATTGCCAGGCGCCTGGTGCTGCGCAACCATCGTCGGATGAGTACAGATGAGGGCCGGATCCTGACACGGGTTGTGCAGACGTGCTACGCCAGCCCATCACAGTGGGATGCCTGGACTGCCGACGGCCAGTACCTGTATCTCCGGTACCGGCATGGTGAGGGCAGCGTCGAGTGGCACCCCGGCCCTGACTTCGATGACAGTCGGGAGTCTTGGAACGAGGGCCGCTCCGGGCTCCTGATCGAATGGGACGACCGCACCGACGACGGTCTCATCAGCCTTGAGGACTTCCTCGCAACAGCCGGCTTGGTGCTGGCACCGGATGCCTCGGTGAGTTGAGGTCACGGCACGTGGTCAGGTGCGGAGCCGGATGACGAGCGCGGCTGCGGTGACGGTGCCGAGGAGGACCTGGCCGCGCCTGTCGCGACGGCACACAGTGATGTTCTCCGAGCGGCCTGGCTGACGCACCACGAGCACGTCGACGCCGGTCTCGCCCGTCGAGGCGCAGGCATACACGTTGCGCCGCGTCACCGGCCCCGACCTGACGGACGGGACCGGTGACGGTGGGTCAGCTCAGCGGGTCGAGCGTCATGTACGCCTGCTGCGGGCTGCCGTCGTGGACCAGCGACTCGTGGTGGCCCACGTCGTCGAAGGCGAAGGCGTACGCGTTGCCGTCGGCCATCTGCGCGTGGATCTTGCGCGCGTAGTGGTTGGTGACAGCGTCCTGGTAGAACCCGGCCGCGCTCGTGTCGGGCTGGTTCGGGTTGGTGAGCAGGGTGGAGCGGTTGTACCCCGCGCACAGGGTGCGCGAAATCGGGCCCCGGACCAGGTCGTTGGGGGCGTCCAGCAGCTTGTAGCAGCCGAAGATGCTGTCGGAGTCGGGCTTCTGGAAGCTGGTGACGACCGCGCCCGCGCTGTTGGTGAAGTTCATCGTGTTGCCGGAGACCCGCCCGAAGTACTTGGTCCCCGGCTGGTCGGCGAACGGCGTCACGGTCAGCGTGGAGGTGGCGTACTTGCTCCACACCCGGTTCACGTAGTCGCTCATCGCGGTGGCCGGCAGCGCACCGGACTCGATCCCGTGCCCCGGTGAGAGCGCCCGCAGCACGGTGCCGTCGGACCGGGTCTGGATCAGGTTCGCCCAGCCGCCCGGCTGACCCTTGAGCGCGTTGTAGAAGCCCTGGTAGCCACCGGGCTTCAGGTGACCGGTGCTCGTGACGGTGCCGTTCGGCGCCTTCACCCCGACCGCGTACGGCACCGAGAACATGTCGACCTGGGTGCTGTTGATCCACAGCCCGGAGTCGTTGAGCGTGTACTCCGACCAGTTGAAGAGGATGGTGCGATTCGGGTCGCTCGGGTTCTGCACGGCGGGCTGGACCAGGCCCCCGGTGGTGAGCTTGAAGACCAGCTTCTGCCCGTACGAGAAGTAGATCCGGCCGGAGAACTTCGGCATCCGGATGGTGGTGGTCCCACCACTGCCGGGCCCGGCGATCGACGCGTCCGGCGCGGGCACCGGCGGGTTGGCCCCGCCCGGCCAGGCGTGGAACGTGCCGTTGGCGTCGGCCCAGCCCTGCTGACCGGTGGTCAGCAGGGTGCCGAGGTTGTAGATGTAGACCGGCTCGGTGCGCCCCGAGTTGTTGGTGAAGGTGAGCGGGATGGTGGTGGGGACCGCCGCGCCGGCCTGCTGCGCGGGGAGCGCCAGGGTGATACCGGCCGCCGCCGTCACGGCGGCGGCCATGGCGACCGCGCCGATCGTGCGGCGTGCGGGTGCTCGTCTCGTGCCCATGGGGGTCGTTCCTCCAGGTGGTGGGGTACCACCGGACTGCCGGGACGACCGGTGTGGGGACCGGAAGGAGGGGGCGACAGCCCGGCGGCGGTGGTGACGCCGCACTCTGAGAGCGCTCTCAGGATGCGACCGCCCACCCGGACATGTCAATGGTCCAGACATCCACTCCGGCGCCGTACCTGCCCGCGCCGCCCGACCCCACTGGCTCAGGCCAGAAAGCGGACCTGGTCGATGAGACCGTCACGTACCCGGTACGCCACCAGCAGGCGGATCGGCTCCTCGGTGATGCCGTACGCGGTCTCGTGGTCGACCACCCACTCGCCCTCGACCAGCCGCCCGCTGATCTCCGCCCGGCACCGGCCCGCGGCGAACTGGTCGCGGTACGTGTCACCCAGCGCCTCCGCGCCCTCCCTCACCGAGCCGTCGCGGCGATGGACCACCACCTCCGGGGCATAGGTGGCGAGGAAGGCGTCGAGATCGTGGGCGTTGTAGGCGTCGAGCTGGCGTTCCACGACACTCTGGGGATCACGTGCGGCAGTCATGGATCGGATTGTCTCCCGCACCGGCGGGGCAGCAGCCACCCCGGAGCGACCCGACTGCGTCTCTCCGGTGGAATCGGCACCTCGTCGGCACCCCGGAACAGATGGTCATAGACCCTGTGCAGATATGCGTACAGGTCATCCTCGGTAGCGAAGTCGACGTTGGTGGCCCGGCTGTACTGCACGATGGACAGTGGACGTTCGGCGAGCAGGCGGTCGAACTGAGCGCACACGTCTGCCGGCCAGGGCGCCCGGCCGACGACGGCTCGGACGTCCTGCATCGAACCGTGTGCGAGCTCGATTCCCGAGTACTGCCGGATGAAGCCGATCGGGGCCTCACCGAAGCGCACGGGCCACGTCGGTCCATCCTTCCGTCATTCCGGCTGGTCGGGTGCCGGCCATGAGCAGGGGTGTTCCAAAGTCCCGGTGATCATGTGAGTCTGCAGGCCACAGCGGTGCGAGGGGTGGGGGTTGGCCCGTCACGAACGCAACGAAACTCC